>NZ_DIMK01000010.1:0-38930 GCF_002425525.1 Pseudomonas sp. UBA5568
CCCGATGGCCTATGCCATCGCCAACGCCAAGAAGGAAACCCAGACCGTCCTGCTGCTGCTGATCATGATGCCGACCTGGACCGCGATCCTGATCCGCGTGTATGCCTGGATGGGCATTCTGAGCAACAACGGTTTGCTCAATGGCTTTTTGATGTGGACCGGGCTGATCGACCAGCCGCTGCAGATACTCAACACCAACCTGGCGGTGTACATCGGCGTGGTCTATTCCTACCTGCCGTTCATGATCCTGCCCTTGTTCGCCAACCTGGTGAAGCATGACCCAAGCCTGCTCGAAGCGGCATCCGACCTGGGGTCGAGCACCTTCAACAGCTTCTGGAAAATCACCGTGCCGCTGTCAAAAAACGGCATCATCGCCGGTTGCATGCTGGTGTTCATCCCCGTGGTGGGCGAGTTCGTGATCCCCGAACTGCTCGGCGGACCGGAAACCCTGATGATCGGTAAAGTGTTGTGGCAGGAGTTCTTCAACAACCGTGACTGGCCGGTAGCCTCCGCGCTTGCGGTGGTGATGCTGGCGATCCTGATCGTGCCCATTTTGCTGTTCAACCGCAGCCAGGCCAAGGAAATGGAGGGCAGGGCATGAAGCGCTTCGGTTTTTCCAAGCTGATGCTGGTGTTCGGCTTGCTGTTCATCTACTTGCCGATGGTGATTCTGGTCATCTACTCGTTCAACGCCTCCAAGTTGGTGACGGTGTGGGGCGGGTGGTCGGTCAAATGGTATGTCGGCTTGCTGGACAACACTCAGCTGATCGGTTCGGTGATGCGCTCGCTGGAAATCGCTTGCTACACGGCGGTAGCGGCTGTCGCGTTGGGCACCATGGCGGCTTTCGTACTCACCAGGGTCACCCGGTTCCGCGGGCGTACCTTGTTCGGTGGCTTGGTCACTGCACCGTTGGTCATGCCTGAAGTCATCACGGGTCTGTCGCTGCTGCTGCTGTTCGTGGCCATGGCGCAATTGATCGGTTGGCCGCAGGAGCGTGGCGTTGTCACCATCTGGATTGCCCACACCACCTTCTGCGCGGCCTATGTGGCCGTCGTCGTGTCGGCCCGGCTGCGTGAGCTGGACCTGTCGATCGAAGAGGCGGCCATGGACCTGGGGGCCAAGCCTTGGAAGGTGTTCTTCCTGATCACCATCCCCATGATTGCGCCTTCGCTGGCGGCAGGTGGCATGATGTCGTTCGCCTTGTCGCTCGATGACCTGGTATTGGCCAGCTTCGTGTCCGGGCCAGGCTCGACCACGTTGCCGATGGAAGTGTTCTCGGCGGTACGCCTGGGCGTGAAACCTGAGATCAACGCCGTGGCCAGCCTGATTCTGCTGTCCGTCTCGTTGGTGACATTCTTCGTCTGGTACTTCAGTCGCCGTGCCGAAGAGCGTCGCCGCAAGGCCATACAGCAGGCGATTGAAGAAGGTGCGGCGGTCAATGCGTCGCAGCCTCAGGTACGGCGCCCGGCGCCGGTAGCGCCGATCTGATCGAGGTATGGCTGCTCGTTACGCTTTTGGAGCGAGCAGCTGTTCCACACTTGCGCTTGCGCCGTGCGGAGAACTGAATGTGGCCGCATAAACGTATCGTTTGTGACGAATTGCTACGGCGAGGTCACTGGACACTTAAGCGCCGAACTCTATTCATAATTCGCTGTGGCTCGATATGTGGGGGGAGGCTGTTCCTGTGCGACAAGCTTCCTCCAGTTGAGTCCTGGTTGGGATAAAGATCCAAATAGCTGGGAAGCTCGTCCAGACCTGGCGCTTGAAGGTTTAAACTCGAATAGCTGGGAGGCGGGGCCGGAACTACCGGTTGCGTTGTTAAATGCGAGCCACCAAATCTTCTATTCGTATGGACACGTGGAGGTACCAAGGTCACATCCGCTGATGAAAAGCTCTGTACAGGGTCATGCACGTTTCGTCGGTCGCTGCCTCCCACTGTAGTCGAGAACCGTTCTCCATATGACGAGTCGGCTCTGAGCGTACTCATATATTTTTCCCGGACGAATAAAGCGGCGACAAGCGATGACCCACCAATATAAACGCCGATCGCCACTCCGATAAGGTTATCGTCATTTTTCGAAGCACCGACGACAGCAAGGGCTGTGCCTGCTGTTAAGGACGCAGCGGCTGTGATCCAGCTTGCATACTTGATCAGGCTTCTCACCGCGAAGTGGCCTGATGGATCACTTTGATTGACAGGGTCACCCAGGCAGTAGGCATACGCATTGAGCATCCCCTGTCCAAAAGGGCTCAGGTTGTCAGGGGCGCCAAACCGCATGAGTGCCGGTCTATACAGTCGATAGCCGTTGCCCAGTGGATACCCATCCAATAGTGCATCCAGTCGCTCACCGTGATACGCCCATGGCGTGTCCGGTTCATTCAAACGGGCCCTTTGGCCGTAAGGCGTGTAGGAAAAGCGAGCCAGGCAGTTGGTGTGGGGCTCGGCCATTACGGTGTTGCCCCTGTCTACCGCGCTTACTGAAGGCGTCCGCTTATCGCCTGCAAGATGGCCTAGAAAGCGTGCCTGACCTCGGAACACCGAGCGTTTGACGTCGTCACCCAGTTCCGTGACGAGTTGGCCGGCTTGATAGAACGCGTGGACCCTGCCAGATTTGTCCATACCAACATCCCCGGATGAATAAGACCGACCGTCTGCAAGCAGTGGTAGGTTGGAAGTTTCGCGTCAGGCGACAGTATCGTGATCTTGAAAGCGTGGGCTACTGACAGAATTGCCAGGGTTTGCCAACACCTGGCCTGACGAAGCCACCCACGAGGCTGGAGGGGGCAGGGCGTCTGGCGTCTACAGCAAGAATTATGGAACCCTGGCCTGCTTGGCGAATCGCATGCATGAATCTTTTGCGCGCAAGAAAGGAGCCTCCATGACGTTGTCGCGTGCGCTACTGGTCACGGGCTTGGGGCTGCTGGGCATGCTCACCGGCTGCAGCAAGGAAGAGCTGCCTGAAACGCTGCCCCGTGTAGGGGTACAGAATGTCCAGTCCGCCGATTTCGCAGCCCGGGTGACGCTGACTGGCGACATCCAGGCGCGGGTGCAGACGGACCTCTCATTCCGCGTAGGCGGCAAGCTCATTTCGCGCAGTGTAGATGTAGGCGATCACGTAAAGGCCAAGCAGGTACTGGCCCGGCTCGACCCTAAAGACTTGCAGAACAACGTGGCTTCGGCCAAGGCCGAAGTGTTCGCGGCACAGGCGCGGGTGACCCAGACCCAAGCTGCCTTCGTTCGTCAGCAGAAGCTGTTGCCCAAGGGCTATACCAGTCAAAGCGAATATGATGCTGCCCAGGCCTCGTTGCGCAGCAATCAAAGCGCGCTGAAGGCTGCGCAAGCTCAACTGGCCAACGCAAACGAGCAATTGAGTTATACCGCGCTGGTCTCCGAAGCCGACGGGGTGATCACCGAGCGTCAGGCCGAGGTAGGGCAAGTGGTGCAAGCGACCATGCCCATCTTCAGCCTGGCCCGTGACGGCGAGCGTGATGCGGTGTTCAACGTGTACGAGTCGCTTCTGGCGGGCACGCCCAGTGATGCCAGCGTCGTGGTCAGCCTGTTGGACGATCCGAAGGTCCAGGCCCGTGGAGCGGTGCGTGAAATTACCCCCACTGTCTCGGCTCAAAGCGGCACGGTGCAGGTCAAGGTCGGATTGCAGGACGTTCCGCCTGCGATGCAGTTGGGCGCGCCCGTCACCGTGACCACCCAAGGGCGGGGCAAGCCGAGTGTCGAGCTGCCCTGGTCGGCACTGACCAAAGGCTTGAAGAAACCCGCCGTGTGGATCGTGGGCGAGGGGGACAAGGTGCAGTTGCGGGAAGTCGAAGTAAGCCGCTACCTGACCGGCACTGTGGTCATCGGCAAAGGTCTCGACGGTGGCGAAGTCGTCGTGGTAACCGGCGGGCAGCTGCTGCACCCCGGTATGAAAGTTGAAAAAGTACCCGCCAAAGCGCCGGAGAGCCCGCTATGAAGCCTTGGCTGACGTTGATGTGCGCCGGTATTTTGCTTGTCGGGTGCGGCAAGGAAGAGCAGCCGCCGGAGCCGGTTCGTCCAGTGCTGTCGGTAGTGGTGCAACCTCAGTTGCAGGCCCGCTTGGGCCGCTTTGCAGGCGTGATCGAAGCGCGTTACGAAAGTACCCTGGGCTTTCGTGTGGGCGGGCGCATCGCTCGCCGCTGGCTGGACGTCGGGGCCCAGGTCAAAGCGGGCGATACGTTGGCCACGCTGGATCCGACCGACCAGCAAAATCGGCTGCGCGCTGCCGAAGGCGATCTGGCCAGGGTGCAGGCGCAGTGGATCAACGCGCAGTCCGACGCCCGCCGGCAACAACAGTTGTACGACCGCGGCGTGGGTGCTCAGGCCCAGTTGGACATCGCCCAGACCAACCTGAAAACAGCCGGCGCCACGCTGGAGCAGGCTCGTTCCTCGGTCAGTCAGGCCCGTGACCAGCTGGGCTATACCACGCTGCGCAGCGATCATGCGGCGGTGATTACTGACTGGCAGGCCGAAGCCGGGCAAACCGTCACCGCTGGGCAGGCTGTGGTCACGCTCGCCAGGCCGGACGTGAAGGAAGCGGTGATTGACCTGCCCATCGGCATTGCCGAGCAGTTGACACCGGACCTGACCTTCACTGTCGCCTCGCAGCTCAACCCCGCCGTCAACACCACCGCCACCCTGCGCGAGCTCGAGCCCAAGGCCGATGCCACCACCCGCACGCGGCGTGCGCGGCTGACCTTGGCCAGCACCCCTGAAACGTTCCATCTGGGAACTGCCGTCAGCGTCACTCTCAGCTCGCAGGTTTCTCCTCGCAGCGAGCTGCCGGTCAGCGCGCTGCTGGAGCGCGATGGCAAGACACAGGTATGGGTCGTCGACCCCCAGCAGAAAACCGTCGCCTTGCGCGACGTGACCCTGATCGACCGAAACGAAGACCGCATCGTCGTCTCATCAGGCGTACAGCCTGGGGAGCGGGTGGTGATCGCCGGCGTCAATAGCCTCAAGCCTGGCCAGCAGGTCACCTTCGACGAGGATGCGCAATGAAAGGAAGCTTCAACCTGTCCGAATGGGCGCTCAAGCATCAGTCGTTCGTGTGGTACCTGATGTTCGTCGGTTTGCTCATGGGCATCTTTTCGTACTTCAACCTGGGTCGTGAGGAGGATCCGTCCTTCACCATCAAGACCATGGTGATCCAGACCCGCTGGCCTGGCGCTACCCAGGAAGAAACGCTGCTGCAGGTCACCGACCGGATCGAGAAGAAGCTCGAGGAGCTCGATTCGCTCGATTACACCAAGAGCTATACCCGGCCTGGTGAATCAACGGTGTTCGTCTACCTGCGCGACACTACCAAGGCAGACGACATACCGCAGATCTGGTATCAGGTCCGCAAGAAGATCCAGGACATTCGCGGCGATTTCCCCGAGGGCTTGCAGGGCCCCGGCTTCAACGATGAATTCGGCGATGTGTTCGGTTCCATCTACGCCTTCACCGCCGACGGGCTGAGCCTGCGCCAGCTGCGTGATTATGTGGAGCAGGCGCGGGCCGAGGTCCGCGAAGTACCCAATATCGGCAAGATCGAAATGGTCGGTATCCAGGACGAAGTGCTCTACCTGAACTTCTCCACCCGCAAGCTCGCCGCCTTGGGTATCGACCAGCGTCAGGTGATGCAGGCTCTGCAGGCGCAGAACAGCGTGACGCCAGCGGGCGTGATCGAGGCCGGGCCGGAGCGCATCTCCGTACGGACAAGTGGGCAGTTCGCCTCGGAAAAGGACCTTGAGAACGTCAACCTGCGCATCAACGATCGCTTCTTCCGCTTGGCAGACATCGCCGAGGTCGAACGCGGCTACACCAACCCGCCTGCGCCGATGTTCCGCTACAACGGCAAGACGGCCCTGGGCCTTGCCATCGGCATGCAGAAGGGCGGCAACATCCAGGAGTTTGGCAAGGCGCTCAAGCAAACTATGCAGCGCATCACCAACGAGCTTCCGGTAGGCGTCGATGTGCACACGGTGTCCAACCAGGCGACGGTGGTGGAGAAGGCCGTCGGTGGCTTCACCAGTGCATTGTTCGAAGCGGTGATCATTGTTCTGGCCGTGAGCTTCGTCAGCTTGGGTGTGCGTGCAGGCCTGGTGGTGGCGTGCTCGATCCCGCTGGTACTGGCCATGGTGTTCGTATTCATGGAATACAGCGGCATCACCATGCAGCGTATCTCGCTAGGTGCACTGATCATTGCGCTGGGGCTGCTGGTGGATGACGCCATGATCACCGTGGAGGTGATGGTCACGCGCCTGGAGATGGGCGAGAGCAAGGAAGACGCTGCTACTTTCGCTTATACCTCCACGGCATTCCCAATGCTCACCGGTACGCTGGTGACTGTCGCAGGTTTCGTACCGATTGGCCTCAACGCAAGTTCGGCAGGTGAATACACCTTCACCTTGTTCGCGGTCATTGCCGTTGCGCTGTTGGTGTCATGGGTGGTGGCCGTGTTCTTCGCCCCCGTGCTTGGCGTGCACATTCTCAACGCCCGCAAAGTGAAGTCCCATGATGACAAGCCGGGCAGGGTAGCCCGGGTCTTCGAGCATGGCCTGCTGTGGAGCATGCGCCACCGTTGGATGACCATCATCGGCACCGTGGTGCTGTTCGCCCTGGCCGTGTTCTGCATGCGCTTTGTGCAGAACCAGTTCTTTCCTGCTTCGGACCGTCCGGAAATCCTGGTCGATCTGAACCTGCCACAGAACGCGTCGATCCAGGAAACTCGCAAGGTGGTCGACCAGCTGGAGGCCACGCTCAAGGATGACGAAGACATCGATCACTGGAGCACCTATATCGGTCAAGGTGCGGTGCGCTTCTACCTGCCGCTGGACCAGCAACTGCAGAACCCGTACTACGCCCAATTGGTCATCGTCAGCAAAGGCCTGGAAGAGCGCGGTGAGCTCATCACTCGCCTGCAGAAACGCCTGCGAGAGGACTTCGTCGGTATCGGTTCGAACGTTCAGTCGCTGGAGATGGGGCCACCTGTGGGGCGACCAATCCAGTACCGCGTCAGCGGCAAGGACATCGAGCAGGTGCGCAAGCATGCCATCGAGCTGGCGACCCTGTTGGACAAGAACCCCAACATCGGCGAAATGATTTACGACTGGAACGAGCCGGGTAAAGTGCTGCGCATCGATATTGCCCAGGACAAGGCCCGCCAGTTGGGGCTTTCTTCGGAAGATGTGGCCAATGTAATGAACAGCATCGTCACCGGCGTGCCCGTTACCCAGGTCAACGATGATATCTACCTGATCGACGTGGTGGCCCGCGCCGTGGACAGCGAGCGGGGCTCGCCCGATACGCTGCAGAACCTGCAGATCCTTACACCCAACGGCACTTCGATACCCTTGCTGTCATTCGCCACGGTGCGCTACGAGCAGGAGCAGCCTCTTGTGTGGCGGCGCGATCGCAAGCCTACGATCACCCTCAAAGCGTCGGTCAACGGGGATATTCAGCCTACGGACCTGGTGGCTCAGCTCAAGCCAGACATCGAAAAGTTCGCCAGCGAGTTGCCCACCGGCTACGAAGTGGCCACCGGCGGCACCGTGGAGGAGAGCGGCAAGGCACAGGGGCCCATCGCTAAAGTGATCCCGCTGATGCTGTTCCTGATGGCCACGTTCCTGATGATCCAGTTGCACAGCGTGAAGAAGCTGTTCCTGGTGATCAGCGTCGCGCCGTTGGGCCTGATCGGTGTGGTGTTGGCGCTGGTGCCGACGGGTACGCCGATGGGCTTCGTGGCGATCCTGGGCATCCTGGCGCTGGCGGGCATCATCATTCGTAACTCGGTCATTCTGGTCACCCAGATCGATGAATTCGAAGCCCAGGGGTATTCACCATGGGATGCCGTGGTCGAGGCCACAAACCATCGTCGCCGGCCAATCCTGCTGACAGCTGCGGCTGCCAGCCTGGGCATGATTCCGATTGCTCGCGAAGTATTCTGGGGGCCAATGGCGTACGCCATGATTGGCGGCATCATTGTGGCAACCTTGCTCACCTTGCTGTTCTTGCCAGCGCTCTACGTAGCGTCCTACAAGATCCGCGAGCCGCATCAGGAAGGTTGAGGCGCCTATCGCGCCGCTTGCCATGCGGGGCCGTTCTGCGGCCCATCATGGCCGCTTTGGCGCCCCGCAGACGCCGCGCCTACGAGGCGAACCTGCACCCCTCAACTGCACACCTAAGCCACGACCTGGAAGCCAGCGACCCTGCGCGTAAAAGCCGACTTTTCGGCGATGGACTCTACGCGCAAGCACGTCAACCAGCGCATGGCCTGCGCTAATACGTCCATTGAGGAAGCGCATCCAGACAATCTTGTAAATGGTTATATAAAAATGCCCAAACAGTATTTTTAAGAATAATCCGCCCCCACTACTATTGCTCTCACGCCAGGCGCAAACCCTCATTCAAACCTCTGCCCGGCAATCTCACTCCAAGGAGAACGAGCATGAGTGCATCGCTGCGCAGTATCGACGGTCAGGACGAAGCCACCATCTTGCGTGAGATCCAGAGCGCGCTGCGCGATCTGCGCTTTGGCGCTGTGGAAATCACCGTGCACAACGCCCAGGTGGTGCAGATCGAGCGCAAGGAGAAGTTCCGCCTGCAGCAGCCTGGCAACAAGCCCGGCTGAACACGCCCCACCTTCCAGAACTAGAAAAATGCCAATCGGGAGCTTCACCATGTCCATCCGTCGTTATGCGCTTGCCGCTCTGGCCAGTGCTATTTTTGCCGGTTCCGCCATCGCCAAGGATTACGAACTGCTGAACGTGTCCTACGACCCGACCCGTGAGCTGTACCAGCAGTACAACGCCGAGTTCATCAAGCACTGGCAGCAGGCCCATCCAGGCGATAAGGTGAAGATCCAGCAGTCCCATGGCGGCTCGGGCAAACAGGGCCGTGCGGTGATTGACGGTCTGCGCGCCGACGTGGTGACCCTGGCCTTGGCCGGCGACATCGACGAAATCGCCAAGCTCGGCAAGACCCTGCCGGAAAACTGGCAGACGCGTTTGCCGGACGCCAGCACCCCCTACACCTCGACCATCGTATTCCTGGTACGCAAGGGCAACCCCAAAGGCATCAAGGACTGGGGCGACCTGATCAAGAAGGATGTGTCGGTCATTACCCCGAACCCCAAGACTTCCGGGGGCGCGCGCTGGAACTTCCTCGCCGCCTGGGCCTATGGCCTGAAAACCGGCGGTAGCGAGGACAAGGCAAAAGCCTACGTGCAGGAACTGTTCAAGCACGTGCCAGTCCTGGACACCGGCGCCCGCGGATCGACCATCACCTTCGTCAACAACGGTCAGGGCGATGTGCTGCTGGCCTGGGAGAACGAAGCCTTCCTGGCGTTGAAGGAAGACGGTGGGGCTGACAAGTTCGACATCGTCGTGCCGTCGCTGTCGATTCTGGCCGAGCCGCCCGTGGCGGTGGTCGATAAGAACGCCGAGAAAAAGGGCAATACCGAAATCGCTACCGAGTACCTGAAACACCTCTACAGCCCGGCCGGACAGAAGATTGCCGCCGAGAACTTCTACCGCCCGCGTGACGAGAAGGTGGCGGCTGAATTTGGCAAGCAGTTCCCCAAGCTGGACCTGGTGACCATCGACAAGGACTTCGGCGGCTGGAAGATCGCCCAGCCAAAATTCTTCAATGATGGCGGTGTGTTCGACCAGATCTATCAGGCACAGTAAGGGCCAAGGAACAACACACAATTCGGACGCCTACCACGGCCCGGGATGGTTCCCGGGCCACGTGCATTCAACCAGGGATCTCTATGTCACGTCGCATTTCCCCCGTCATACCCGGCTTCGGGCTGACGCTGGGATACACCTTGGTGTACCTCAGCCTGATTGTGCTGATACCGCTGGCGGCCATGTTCATCCATGCCTCGCAGCTGACCTTCGAACAGTTCTGGACCATCATCAGCGCGCCGCGGGTCATCGCTGCGCTGAAGCTGAGCTTTGGCACCGCCCTGTTTGCCGCGATCATCAACGGTGTGATCGGGACGCTGCTGGCCTGGGTGCTGGTGCGCTATACCTTCCCCGGGCGCAAGATCATCGACGCGATGATCGATTTACCTTTCGCCCTTCCAACGGCAGTGGCCGGCATCGCGCTCACCGCGCTGTACGCGCCGGCGGGCTGGGTCGGCCAGTTCGCGACCGACCTGGGTTTCAAGATCGCCTATACCCCCTTGGGCATCACCCTGGCGCTGACGTTCGTCACCCTGCCGTTCGTGGTGCGCACGGTACAACCAGTGCTGGCAGACATCCCGCGCGAGGTCGAAGAAGCCGCTGCCTGCCTGGGCGCCAGACCGCTGCAGGTGTTTCGCCACATCCTGGCCCCGGCCTTGCTACCGGCCTGGCTCACCGGCTTTGCCCTGGCGTTCGCCCGTGGCGTGGGTGAGTACGGTTCGGTCATTTTCATCGCCGGCAACATGCCGATGAAAACCGAGATCCTGCCCCTGCTGATCATGGTCAAGCTCGACCAGTACGACTACACCGGCGCTACCGCCATTGGCGTGTTGATGCTGGTGGTTTCCTTCATTCTGCTGCTGCTGATCAACCTGTTGCAGCGCCGCATCGAAACCCCTTGAAGGAGGTCGGCATGTCCAGTTCTTCCCTGAATGCACCCGCCGCCGCCAACGCCGCCCGCCGCGGCAGCGCCACATCGCGGCGGTTACTCATCGGCCTTGGCTGGCTGGTGTTTGCACTGTTTCTGCTGTTGCCGCTGGTCATCGTGGTTTCCCAGGCCCTGAAGAATGGGTTCGGCACTTTCTTCGAAGCCATCTTCGAACCCGACGCGTTGTCGGCCCTGAAGCTCACCCTGCTCGCCGTTGTCATTTCGGTGCCGCTGAACCTGGTGTTCGGGGTCAGTGCGGCATGGTGCGTGAGCAAGTACAGCTTCCGCGGCAAAAGTATTCTGGTCACCCTGATTGACCTGCCGTTCTCGGTGTCGCCCGTGATCGCCGGCCTGGTCTACGTGCTCATGTTCGGTGCCCAGGGCCTGTTCGGGCCGTGGCTGCAGGATCACGACATCCAGATCGTCTTCGCCCTGCCGGGCATCGTCCTGGCCACCATCTTCGTCACGGTCCCGTTCGTAGCCCGTGAGCTGATTCCGCTGATGCAGGAACAAGGCACCCAGGAAGAAGAAGCTGCCCGGTTGCTCGGTGCCAATGGCTGGCAGATGTTCTGGCATGTGACGCTGCCGAACATCAAGTGG
This sequence comes from Pseudomonas sp. UBA5568, assembly GCF_002425525.1. NCBI lineage: Bacteria > Pseudomonadati > Pseudomonadota > Gammaproteobacteria > Pseudomonadales > Pseudomonadaceae > Pseudomonas > Pseudomonas sp. UBA5568. The sequence goes on from NZ_DIMK01000010.1 coordinate 11,231, forward strand.
GGCCTTATCTATGGCGTGGTGTTGTGTACAGCGCGGGCGATGGGCGAATTCGGCGCGGTGTCGGTCGTTTCCGGCCATATTCGTGGCGTGACCAACACGCTGCCGCTACACGTGGAAATTCTCTACAACGAGTACAACCACGTGGCGGCCTTCAGCGTGGCCAGCCTGTTGCTGATCCTGGCGCTCTTCATCCTGCTGCTCAAGCAGTGGAGCGAGAACCGTATTAACCGTCTGCGCCATAGCGCTGCGGAGGAATGATTCATGTCGATCGAAGTTCGTAACGTCAGCAAGCGTTTCAACAGTTTCCAGGCGCTCGATGGTATCAACCTGGACATCAACAGCGGTGAGCTGGTAGCGCTGCTGGGCCCATCCGGCTGCGGCAAGACCACGCTGCTGCGCATCATCGCCGGCCTGGAAACACCTGATCAGGGCAATATCGTATTCCATGGCGAGGACGTATCTGGCCATGACGTTCGTGATCGCAACGTCGGATTCGTATTCCAGCACTACGCGCTGTTCAGGCACATGACCGTATTCGACAACGTCGCCTTCGGCCTGCGCATGAAGCCCAAGGGTGAGCGCCCGAGCGAAAGCAGCATTGCCCATAAAGTGCACGAGCTGCTGAACATGGTGCAGCTCGACTGGCTGTCCGATCGCTACCCGGAGCAATTGTCCGGTGGTCAGCGTCAGCGTATCGCCCTTGCCCGCGCGCTGGCCGTAGAGCCCAAGGTGCTGCTGCTGGACGAACCCTTCGGCGCGCTGGACGCCAAGGTGCGAAAGGAGCTGCGCCGCTGGCTGGCCCGCTTGCACGAAGATATCAACCTGACCTCGGTATTCGTGACCCATGACCAGGAAGAGGCCATGGAAGTGGCTGACCGGATCGTGGTCATGAACAAGGGCGTGATCGAGCAGATCGGCTCGCCGGGCGAAGTGTACGAACAACCCGCCAATGATTTCGTCTACCACTTCCTGGGGGATTCCAACCGCCTGGCCTTGAGCGAGGGTCAGCATGTGCTGTTCCGGCCCCATGAAGTGTCGTTGTCGCGTCATGAAACCGAGGGCCACCATGCCGCCGAAGTTCGGGATATTCGCCCGTTGGGTGCCACCACGCGGGTGACCTTGAAAGTCGAGGGCCAAAGCGAGCTGATCGAAGCTGAGGTGGTCAAGGACCACGACAGTCTGACAGGGCTGGCAAGGGGCGAAACGTTGTTCTTCCGGCCGAAGGTCTGGCAGAAACTGCCAGCCATTTGAGGCAGTACGGTTGATGGGAATAACGCGGCGTCGCAAGGTCACGTCGGCTGGTTATTTGCTTAAAGGTTATAAACAAATTTCTTTTTATTCCTTTAAGTATATATAGGCCGCCTTATACTGGGTTTCCAAGCACGCAAGCTACTGGAGACCCACTTCATGCGTAACGAATCAGTTCGCTACCTGATCATCCCAGGCTGGCAGGGATCGCCGGACAATCATTGGCAAAGCCACTGGCAGCGTACGCTGCCCAACAGCGCACGCGTGGAGCAGCGCGATTGGCTGACACCGCTCTGCCAGGACTGGGTGAAGGCGCTGGATACCGCCATCGCCGCCGAGCCCGGCCCGGTGATCCTGATTGCCCATAGCCTGGGCTGCATCACGGTGGCGCATTGGGCCGAACAGGCCGCTGCCGCTCTGCTCGGTCGCGTGCGTGGCGCCTTGTTGGTGGCGCCGGCGGATGTCGAGCGACCAGGGTGCGCGCCGGCGCTGCGCAATTTTTCGCCCATCCCGCAGGCGCCGCTTCCCTTTCCGAGTCAGGTGGTCAGCTCGGACAACGATCCCGCTGTCAGCGTCCCGCGCGCCTTGCACATGGCCCAGCAGTGGGGTGCAGAAGCAGGGCTTCTGACCGGCGCCGGCCACATCAACGTGAAATCCGGCCATGAATGCTGGGAGCAGGGGTTCGCCTACCTGTATCGCCTGCAAGGCCGCATCGAACAACGCGCGCTGCGCCGCGCCTGAACGGCGTCCGTTTCCATCCGTCACACGCCCGGCCGCCGCAGGCCAGGGGCGGGAGCTCGTCATGACGTATCAGAACCCCTTCGGCCAGCCATTGCTGACATTCCCCGAACTCGACAAGAGCCCGCTGAGCATTCGCGCCAAGGCGCTGGTCTTCATCGACCCGCGTTCCCAGCGATTGCGCACGGAGCTGGAGCACCTGGCGCCGCTGCCGCTGCCGGTGCTGATCCGAGGCGAAACCGGCACCGGCAAGGAGTTGCTGGCCCGCCAGATTCACCGCGCCAGCGACCGCACCGGCCTGTTCGTGTCGGTCAACTGCGCCGCCATCAGCCCAACCTATGCCGATGCAGAGCTGTTCGGTTATAGCGCCGGTAGCCATGGCGGCACTGCCAGCAGCCGCGCTGGCTGGTTCGGATCGGCCAACGGCGGCACGCTTTACCTGGACGAGATCGCCGACTTGCCACAGGCCATTCAGGCCAAGCTGCTGGCAGCACTGGAAAACCGCGAAGTCACCCGCGTAGGCGCACACCAGGCGCAGCCGGTGGATGTACGACTGGTGGCGGCCACGAGCATTGATCTGGCGCGGGTGGTGAAGGCAGGGCGCTTCAGCGAGCGGTTGTATCAATATTTGCGCGAGGGCGCCCTTGAATTGCCGCCGCTGCGCGAGCGGCCGGGGGACATCCTTGCGTTGGCGGAATACTTCGTTGGCATCTACAGCGGGCGTTTGCAGCGGCCCGTGCCGTTGATAAGCGAGGCTGCACAGAGCCTGCTCGAGCAGCATCCTTGGACCGGCAATACCCGTGAGCTGGAAAACGTCATCCACTTCGCCTTGCTGGTCAGTGATGGGCCGGAAATCCTGCCCGAAGACCTGGACCTGCCCGACGTTCCACGCTAGAGGCAGCTCATAAGCAAACACGCTGGTGGCATTTTGGTTTTGGAATAAGCAACGAAATAAAAGATATTGTTCGGGAATAAAAATTATCGGTATTGTCCGCTTCACGCCCGTCATCGCATTGCGTTGGGCGCCCCATTTGCCATCTTCGATGGCTCAGATGCAGAACAAGGATCACCATGAAGAAGACCCTGCTGACCACTGCCCTGGCTGCCGCCCTGTCCTTTAGCGGCCTGGTCGCCGCCGCCGAAAAACTGGTGGTTGCCGCAACGCCGGTGCCCCATGCCGAGATCTTGGAGCTGATCAAGCCGACGTTGGCCAAAGAAGGTGTCGACTTGCAGATCAAGGTATTCACCGACTACGTGCAACCCAACGTGCAGGTTGACCAGAAGCGTCTGGATGCCAACTACTTCCAGACCCTCCCGTACCTGCAGAGCTTCAACGAGGGCAAGGGTACGCACCTTGAGACCGTGATCGGCGTGCATGTCGAGCCGTTTGGTGGCTACTCGAAGAAGGTCAAAAGCCTGGATGAGCTCAAGGAAGGCTCAAGCGTTGCCATTCCTAACGAGGGCAGCAACAGCGGCCGCGCACTGCTGCTCTTGCAGAAGGCGGGGCTGATCACCCTCAAGGACCCGAAGAACGCCCTGGCCACCCCGAAAGACATCGCCGAGAACCCGAAAAACCTGAAGTTTCGCGAGCTGGAGTCGGCCATGTTGCCGCGCGTGCTGGATCAGGTCGACCTGGACATGATCAATACCAACCACGCGCTGGAAGCCGGCCTGAATCCTGCCAAGGATGCCTTGGTCATCGAAGGCAGCGACTCGCCTTACGTCAACTTCCTCGTGGCGCGTCCTGACAACAAGGACAGCGATGCCATTCAGAAGCTGGCCAAAGCCTTGACCAGCCCTGAAGTGAAGGCATTCATCGCCAAGAAATACCAAGGTGCCGTGCTGCCTGCATTCTGATGCACCGGCTGCCTTCGGGTCGTTTCCAATCGCGACCTGAGGGCGTCTCCACCTGAGCCCAACCCTATTGGGCTCAGGTTACCGCGTTGCAAGAATGGTCAGCTGCTTGAAACAGGCCAGCAGGCTTCAGCAGTGTCGCGGTAGCCAATTCAAGAGAAACTGGTTCACCACCTCAGGGTTTTCCAGGCACGAGATATGCCCCGCAACGGGGATCTGAGCGGCCAGGCAATTGATGATCTGCGCCATCTCGTTGGCTTCAGCCGGTGACCTGGGGATGTCCTGGTCGCCACACACCACGATGGTTCGTTCGCTACAAAGGCCCCCTAATTGGGCCAGTGCGTCCGCTCGGCCAAATATGATGCGGCCCATTGGGTCATAGCTGTCGCGGATAGTGTCGGCGGACGTGGCCTTCAATGTTGCTCGAAACCGTTCACGCAGTGCTGGCACTGTATGGCCGCCGGGATGAAAGAAGATGGGTACGATGACGTCCAGCAGCTCATCGTCGAACGCACCTGCGGCAGACGCAGCATCCAACAAGGCGAAATACTTGCGTTTGGTGGCGTCCGGCTCTGCGCCCAGGTAGGTATCCATCAGCACCAGGCGGTCAACCCGCTCGGGATGCTCGGCGGCCAGCAGTGCCCCCCACATCCCCCCGACCGATAGCCCCACCAGGTGGCAGCGTTCAATCCCCAGCTTGTCGAGCAATTGAATGTGCTGACGCGCCAGATCAGAGGTGGTTCTGGTCGTAACCGGCGGAGCATCGGAGTCGCCGTGCCCCCAGAGCTCTGGAATGATGACTCGAAAATGCCGGGACAGCGCGTCGAGCTGCTCACTCCACATGTCAGCTGACCACAAATAGCTGTGGCCAAGGAGCACTGGAAAACCTTGGCCCTGGTCGATGTAGCTCAGCCGTGCGCCATCGATTTCCATGAATCTTTTATGCATAGGTCATTTCTCTTGAGAAAAAATGCATGCAGTAAGCGCGTAGGCCTGCTCGTTACATGCGCTTGTCTGATTAGTGGATGCACACCAGAACGTATCCTTTAGCAAACGCGTTGCCATCGGCGGGTTCTGATAGCGCGCTGCACAGCCGCTGCGGGGTTGAGCAGCACGCCGTTTTCATGCGACGCGTTGGGAAGTCTGGTTCATCGTGAGGTCTGACGATCAGTAGCATAACGAGCCGCCAGGAGTTTCCATGTCCAAAAGCGAAAAACAGAAAATGCTGACAGGCGAGCTGTATCACGCCACGTGCCCCGAGTTGCAAGCCGAACAGGCGGCCAACAAACACTGGATGCACCGCTACAACAACAGCGTGGAGCTGACGGCCCAGGCGCGGCATGCATTGCTGGCAGGGCACCTCGGCCATGCGGGTGAGGGTGTGGTGCTGCGTGCCCCTTTCTATTGCGACTATGGATACAACATCAGCGTGGGCCGCAATACGTTCATGAACTTCAATTGCGTGATCCTTGACGTACTGCCTGTGCACATCGGCGAGGACTGCCAGATCGGCCCCAATGTGCAGATCTACACGGCCGACCACCCGCTCGACCCGCAGCTGCGGCGCACGGGCCTTGAGAGTGGGCGGCCGGTCAGCATTGGCAATAACGTGTGGATTGGTGGCGGTGCCATCATTCTTCCAGGGGTGTGCATCGGTGATGATGCAGTGGTCGGCGCAGGCAGTGTCGTTACCCGGGATGTTCCGGCAGGGGCGACGGTGGTGGGCAACCCTGCTCGCATACATCAGTCTGCCCAGGGGCAGTAACAGCCGATCGCCAGGGTGTTGGAGGCGCTGACAGGGCGGCCGTCGAGCAGCGCGGTGAGTATGGGCTCGATGAAGCTGTTGGCAGCGTTGCATACCGCGCCTTCGCTGTACGGGCCGAAGTAGGCCAGGTGCCCTTGGCGATCCCAGATGGCTACCGCGGGCGACGCTGGCATATGTTCACTGCCAGGCAGGTTGCTTAGTGGTTCCAGCGCAGCAAGGTCGTCCGGCAGATAGCCCCGTGTGCCGGGTTTGTGCAAGACGTGAAAGCTGACGCCCCGGTTCGTGAACTGCTTCATCAGGTCGGCCAGGTGCTGTTGGTTGCCAACGTTACACGGGCAGGCTGGGTCCCAGAAATGCACGACCCGCACGGGTCCGGGGCCGGCCAGTTCGGTAGGTAGCTGTAAGTGCGAGCCGTCGAACAACGTGGCCTGGTTGTCGAACGGGCGTAAATAGCGGACCTGGAAGGTCGTGTACGCCTGCCAGATGATGACCGTCCCGGCCACGACGCCGAGCATCATGCTCAGCCATTTGAGAGTTCGCAGGTTCATGAAAGGCCGATTGCTGCTCCCACGGGCAGTGGGAGGTGGGTTGCTGGTACGGCCAGCTTGCCACGGCGCGTCGATGAGCTGAATATCTCAGGTCAATACTTGCTTCACGCCGGACCCACCAAAATGCCTGCAAGCTTCCATCCAGACCTCCTGCGCACAAGCCTGGCCCCGCTGAATGCGCGTAAGCCGCTGTGCACCCATGCGAAGGCCTACCAACGCTTCTATGGGCTCGATCTGCCTGTCCACAGCTGGCTTGGGCAGTTTGCGGTTGCCGGATTCGAGGTGGTTGCGCAGGTGTGGTGTCCAGAGCAGCCCAAGGCTACTTTGCTGCTGTTGCACGGGTACTACGACCACATGGGCTTGTACAGGCATCTGGTGGCATGGGCATTGAAGCGCGGTTATGCCGTTGTCAGCTGCGATTTACCCGGCCACGGCCTGTCTAGCGGCGAACGCGCCAGCATCGATGATTTCGCGATCTACCAGCAGGTACTTGAGTGCCTGTTCGAACAGACGCGCAGCTTGCAGCTGCCTCATCCATGGCACCTGTGCGGGCAGAGCACAGGTGGGGCCATTGCCGTGGATCACCTGCTGCACAACCCACAGACAAGCCCCATCGATGGGCAGGTATTGCTGCTTGCCCCATTGGTACGCCCCTGTGCCTGGCGCTGGTCGAAGCTCAGCTATCACGTGTTGCGCCACTTCGTGAACGGCATCGAGCGGCGTTTCACCGAAAACAGCACAGACCCTGCATTTCTACCGTTTCTTGAAGCTGATCCGCTTCAGCCCAGGCGGCTACCAACGGCATGGGTTGGCGCACTGATCGATTGGATCACACGCATCGAGGCGGCGCCCGTCAGTACCCGGCAGCCCTTGATTGTGCAAGGAGAGGCCGATGGCACGGTCGACTGGCCTTACAACCTTCAGGTGCTGAGGGCTAAGTTCGCGCAGCCCCAGGTCATGATGCTACCCGGGGCCCGACATCATCTTGCCAACGAACTGCCTGCCATTCGACAGCGCTATTTCGACTTCATCGACCAGCACTTGGGTTGATCAATTCAGCTCGCCGGTACTTTGGCCAACCGCCAGGCCGGCGCGAATGGCTGTCAGCGCAGCTCGATAGTAGGCTTTGCCGTCGTTGGATTCGGCAAAGGTTGCAAACGCTTCGAGTTCTGCGTCCGTGAGGTCACGGTATACATACAGCAGGGTGTTGTTCAGGTCCTGGCCGATCTGCTTCATAAGGCGTTGGCGCTGGCCGTCGAGCAGACCTTGGGCCTGCCCACCGCCCAACAACCCCGGAATCATCGAGCTCAGGCTGTCGGCAGCCATGCCGGCAATGGCAAGGCTCACCTCGGCCCCTGCCTCACGGGCGGGTAGCGCCTGGGCCAGGTGCCCAATGATCAGCATGCGATCATCGCTGGCCTGAATCTTCGGGAGCCCATCGGCGTTCTTGGCCAACTCATCCTTGCGGGTAGCCCGCAATTCGGCCGCGACGATCTTGCGCCCTAGCGGCGACTGGAAAAAGGCCAGCGCCGGTGATGGATTGGGCAGTGCCGAGCGCAGTTGCGCCAGTGCACGGCGGTCCACGGCCTGGGCCTGGAAGCGCTGGTTGCTGTTGCTCACCAGCGCCTGGTAAACGGCAGGTGGCAAGCTGTTGCGGTAGCGCTGCTGGGCGGCGTTCAAGGCGTCGGTGAAATGGGCGCGTTGCTCGGGCCAGCCAGCGGTCTTGTACAGCTGATCCAGGCTATCTGCCCAGACAGGCAACGTGCAGCTCATCAGCAGAATCAGGGAAAACAGACGGCGCATTCAGGACTCCTGTCGGCAGAGGGCTATTGTCTGTGGGGCAGCGCCGGTTTGTCGAGATATCCACGCGCTTCTCAGCCAAGTGGCGCTGTGCGCCGACGGGGCGAATGGATATGATGCGCCATGCACATTTCCCCCCAACACCCAATGCTTGCGGCCGTCGTCGACGATTTGGCCACCCATGGCTGGTCCCAGCAGGCACTGTTCCTGCCGGCGGACCTGGTCGGCGCGCTGGCAAACGAATGCCGACGCCGTTATGCCGAAGGGGAGCTCAACCCCGCAGGGATTGGACGGGGGCCTTCCCAAGAGGTGCGCGAGGCCATCCGTGGGGATCAGATCCAGTGGATCGATCCAGGCCAGGCGCACGCCTGCGACCAGTACCTGGCAGCCATGGACCAACTGCGCCTGGCAATCAACCAAGGGCTCTTCCTGGGCCTGGAAGACTTCGAATGCCACTTTGCGCTTTACCCACCCGGCGCCTTCTACAAACGGCATCTGGACCGTTTTCGCGATGACGACCGGCGCATGGTTTCGGCCGTGTTCTACCTGAACGAAGACTGGACGCCCGCAGACGGGGGGCAGTTGCGCATGTTCCTGGCCGATGGGGTGGAGCACGATGTTCAGCCCGTCGCGGGGTGCCTGGTGGTCTTCCTGTCCGGCGAAGTCCCTCATGAGGTGCTGCCGGCCGGTCGCGAGCGCCTGTCATTGACTGGCTGGTTCAGGCGCCGTGGCAATGATCCCTTCTGAGCGGGCGAGCATGCTGATCAGCACCTGCCACGGTTGACTGCGGCACGCTACCGAGTCGCTGCGGCCTGCTGCTCGTCGGCAAGCCACTTGTGTTCCAGTTCGGCCGTACGCCCGCTGTCCTTCAGGCGTTGCAGCGCGTTGTTCACGGCGCTTTCGAAGGCTGGGTTGTCCTTCTGGAACGGCACCACCAGCTGTTGCTTGCCAAAAGGCTGGCTGGTGTCGAGCGGGCTATCGCCTTGCGGTATTGCCGTGACAGGCAGCAACGCGATGTCGTATTTACCACTTTCAACGCCGGGCAGGGTTTGCGCCTCGGGTGCTTCGACGAACTCCACGCGCAGGTCGAGCTCCGAGGCCAGGGCCTGGCCGAACTCCACATCGAACCCTGTCAGGTGGTCATCCTGCTTGAAGGCGTATGGTGCGTTGTCACTCTGCACAGCGATGCGCAGTTCACCGCGATCGGCGATTTCGTCCATCAGCTCTGCCTGAGCCAATGGGCTGATCAGTACTGCCAGCAGTACCCCTATGGTCGAACGCATGAATGCCCCTTTTCGTTTAGCGAATGAATAACCGTCGCCACGGCTTTATTCCTCGCCATGGTCGAGCGCAGCCTATGACCCTGAAGTCGCGGCATCGTTTGACGTGCAGCCTGGTTTTTTTGTGCTCGCCGTCCGCCGCTGTGGTGGCCCCATAACGAAAAGGGAGGCCACCTGGGCCTCCCTCGATTCACGCTGGCCGCGTGTTAGAACAGTACGCGCGAGCGGATGGTGCCCTTGACCTGTTGCAGCTTCTCCTGCGCAAGGTCCGAGTATTCGGCGTCGACGTCGATCACCACATAGCCCACTTTCTCGTTGGTCTGCAGGAACTGACCCGAGATGTTAATGCCGTTTTCGGCAAATACCTTGTTGATTTCGCTGAGAACACCCGGGATGTTTTCGTGGATGTGCAGCAGGCGGTGCTTGCCAGGGTGAGCAGGCAGGGCCACTTCCGGGAAGTTGACCGACGACACGGAGGTGCCGTTGTCGCTGTACTTGACCAGCTTTTCGGCCACTTCCAGGCCGATGTTGGCCTGAGCCTCGGCAGTGGAACCGCCGATGTGCGGCGTCNNCGGCGTCAGGATCACGTTGTCCAGGCCGCGCAGCGGGCTTTCGAACTCTTCATCGTTGGAGCGTGGCTCGACCGGGAACACGTCGATGGCAGCGCCGATCAGGTGCTTGTCCTTGATGGCTGCAGCCAGGTGATCAAGTTCGACCACGGTACCGCGGGCAGCGTTGATCAGGATGGAGCCCTTCTTCATCGCTCGGATTTCCTTCTCGCCGATCATCCACTGGGTAGATGGCAGCTCAGGCACATGCAGCGAGACGATATCGGCCAAGCCGAGCAATTCGTGCAGGTTGGTCACCTGGACAGCATTGCCCAGCGGCAGCTTGGTCAGCGGATCGAAGAAGTACACCTGCATGCCCAGGCTTTCGGCCAGTACAGACAGTTGGGTACCGATGGAGCCGTAACCGACGATGCCCAGTTTCTTGCCGCGAATCTCGAAGGAGTTGGCTGCGCTCTTGATCCAGCCGCCACGATGGCACGAGGCATTTTTTTCCGGAATGCCGCGCAGCAGCAGAATGGCTTCGGCCAGTACCAGCTCGGCTACCGAACGGGTGTTGGAGTACGGCGCGTTGAACACCGCGATACCGCGCTGACGGGCCGCTTCCAGGTCAACCTGGTTGGTACCGATGCAGAAGCAACCGACGGCGACCAGTTTCTTGGCGCAGTCGAAGATTTCTTCGGTCAACTGGGTGCGTGAGCGGATGCCGATGAAATGGGCGTCGGCGATCTTTTCCTTCAACTCTGCTTCGGGCAACGAACCAGTGAGGTATTCGATGTTGGTGTAGCCGGCAGCCGTCAGGGTATCGACCGCGTTCTGGTGTACACCTTCAAGAAGAAGGAACCGGATCTTGCTCTTGTCGAGAGAAGTCTTGCTCATCTGCGTAAACCTGTATCCCGGAGAAAAGTGGCGAGGGTGATGCCAGGCGCCCGTGGGCAGCTCTAGCATGAACAGCGGGGGCGCTATGCTAGCATACGCGACACAATCTGAGCTTATCCCGACAGGTGAAGAGTGCTCAGGGTGACCATGAATAAAGCGAGAGTTCAGGCGATGACCCAGCCCGCTGCATTGGATGAGTTGATGACCCTGGTCGACCCCGGCAAGGTGTTGACCGACCCCGAGTCCCTGCAAGCCTATGGCAAGGACTGGACGCGCCATTACCCGCCTGCGCCCAGCGCCATCGTCCTGCCCCGGACGATCGAACAGGTGCAGGCCATCGTGCGCTGGGCCAATGCCCATCGTGTGGCGCTCGTGCCTTCCGGGGGGCGTACCGGATTGTCCGCGGGCGCCGTGGCCGCCAGCGGGGAGGTGGTCGTCGCCTTCGATTACATGAACCGCATCCTGGATTTCAACGCCTTCGACCGCACCGTGGTCTGCCAGCCAGGGGTCATTACCCAGCAGGTGCAGGCGTTCGCCGAGGAGCAGGGCCTGTATTACCCAGTGGACTTTGCCTCCAGTGGCTCCAGCCAGATAGGCGGCAACATCGGTACCAATGCCGGTGGCATCAAGGTGATCCGCTACGGCATGACCCGCAACTGGGTCGCGGGCCTCAAGGTGGTCACCGGCAGCGGCGAGTTGCTGGAATTGAACAAGGGCCTGATCAAGAACGCCACCGGCTACGACCTGCGCCAGCTGTTCATTGGCGCCGAAGGTACGCTGGGGTTCGTGGTCGAGGCCACCCTGCGCCTGGACCGTGCACCGCGCAACCTCACCGCCATGGTGTTGGGCACGCCTGATTTCGACTCGATCATGCCGGTACTTCACGCGTTTCAGGGCAAATTGGACCTGACGGCGTTCGAGTTTTTCTCCGACAAGGGCCTGGCCAAGATCCTGGCGCGCGGTGACGTGCCTGCGCCCTTCGAAACGCCATGCCCGTTCTATGCCTTGCTGGAGTTCGAGGCCGGCACCGAAGCGGTGGCCAACGAAGCCTTGGCCACCTTCGAACGCTGTGTCGAGCAAGGTTGGGTGCTCGATGGCGTGATGAGCCAGAGCCAGACGCAGCTGAAGAATTTGTGGAAGCTACGCGAATACCTGTCCGAAACCATTTCGCACTGGACGCCGTACAAGAACGACATTTCCGTGACCGTCTCGAAAGTGCCGGCCTTCCTGCGCGACATCGATGCCGTCGTCCAGGCGCATTACCCGCACTACGAGGTGATCTGGTACGGGCATATCGGCGACGGCAACCTGCACCTGAACATCCTCAAACCCGAGCACATGAGCAAGGATGACTTCTTCGCATCCTGCACCGAGGTCAATAAGTGGGTGTTCGAGATCGTCCAGCGCTACGACGGTTCGATCTCCGCCGAGCACGGTGTGGGCATGACCAAGCGCGACTACCTGGGCTACAGCCGTTCCCCTGAAGAAATCGCCTGCATGAAGGCGATCAAGGCGGTGTTCGACCCTGCGGGCATCATGAATCCGGGTAAGATCTTCGCACCTGAATAAAAAGCGGTATCCAGAGGAGTGGCCATGAACTACCAGCACCAGTATGCAGACGGCACGCGCATTCATTTTCCACTGGGCAAGGTGGTATGCATCGGGCGTAACTACGCCGAACATGCCAAGGAGCTGGACAATCCCATTCCGACCGAACCCCTCCTGTTCATCAAACCGGGCAGTTGCGTGGTGCCGGCCGAGGGCGGGTTCAAGATTCCTGCCGACCGCGGGTCGGTGCATTACGAGGTGGAAATCGCGGTATTGCTGGGCAAGTCACTGTCCACACGGCCGAGCCAGGAAGAGGTGCTCGATGCCATTTCTGGCTTCGCGCCGGCCTTGGACCTGACCCTGCGGGACGTGCAGGCCAAGCTCAAGGAAAAGGGCTTGCCTTGGGAGTTGGCCAAGTGTTTCGACGGCGCCTGCGTGTTGCCGCCCTTCGTGTCTGCCGCCAGCTTCGAAGACATCACGGCCATCCCGGTGCGCCTGACGGTAAACGGCGAAGTCCGCCAGGACGGCTCCAGTGCAATGATGCTCAACCCGATCGTGCCGATGATCCAGCACATGGCTGCGCAGTTTTCGCTGCAGGCCGGCGACGTCATCCTGACCGGCACCCCAGCAGGCGTAGGCCCCTTCAACGTGGGCGATGACGTGGTTCTGGAGCTGCCAGGGATTAGCCGCTTCGAGAGCCGGGTGCTCTAAGCCGCTACCCACTCGGCTTTTCGCGGATGATCCGCCTTGGCCACGGCAGCGGTCAGGCGGCCCACCTCCGCGTCATCTGCGAATGCCCGGGCGGGTTGACTGTTTTTTCACACGTCTTCTGGATAATGCGCAGACCTTTGCTTCTTTCCCCAGGACGCCTCGATGCAATCAAACGCCCCTGCCTCCTTCAAGCGCCCGTTCTACCTGCGCTGGCCGTTCGGCTTGGCCGTGGGCGTGGTGATTACCTATGGCGTGGCCTTCGCCATGCATTGGGACGATCGGGCAGCGTTGTGGATCAAGGAAGGTTTCGAAAGCACGGCCGAGCGCAGTGAAAGCGTGTGGCTGCCGGACTACACGGTGGATATCGATGCCAAGCCCTTGCCGGCAATGGCCGACTACGAGGCATCGGACCTCGCGTACAACCCCAGTACGCGTACGCTATTCGCCGTCATGGGCAAGCAACCCTTCCTCACCGAGCTGAACCTGGACGGCGACGTACTGCGCAACATTCCCCTTAATGGCTGGGCAAACCCGGAAGGCGTCACGGTCATGGACGGCGGCTACCTGGCAATCACGGACGAGCGGCTGCATGACCTGACGGTGGTGAAAGTCGATGCCACCACTACCGTGCTCAACCATGCGGACTTCCCCAGCCACGACCTAGGGGAGTCGCCAAACGGAAACAAGGGCTATGAGGCCGTGGTGTGGGATGCGTCGAAGCAGCGGCTGGTCATCGGCGAGGAGCGGCCGCCGCGCCTTTACGAATGGAAGTCCAATGGGCAAGGCCAAGTGACGGGCGAGAAAACGCCGCTGCCCAGTGATTCGCTCGACCTGCGAAACCTGTCGGCGTTGGGTATTGACCCGCGAACGGGGCACCTGCTGGCGCTGTCTGCCGACTCCAACATGCTGCTGGAACTGGACGAGCAGGGTGAGCAGGTCAGCTTCATGACGTTGCTGGGGGGCTTCAATGGCCTGCAGCACACCATTCCTCGGGCCGAAGGTGTGGCAATGGATGACCAGGGCACCCTGTACATGGTCAGCGAACCGGCATTGTTCTACCGCTTTACCAAAGGCTAGGTTTTTCTTGCTATTAAAATGATGGCATTAAGCTTTATTTCAGTTGTTTGTGGTTAGATTCGCCATCCTTCGTCGAGTCTGCCTTCATGCACCGTTATCTGCGTCTGTCACTGGTTCCTGTCGTTCTAGGCCTGCTGTTGCTGGGCTGGGTCGGGCAGGAATTTCGTCTGTTCGAACGTGCCTGGTTCAACCTCTCCACGTGGTGGCAGCCGGCAGAGCAAAGCATTGGCTTGAATCGCTATCAGGTGGTAGTCGAGGGGCGGCCGATCGAAGGGCTGGATGACGATGTCTCGGCGCTGACCTACGACCCTGACCGCAAGAGCCTGTTCACCGTGACCAACGCCCGCTCGGAGCTGATCGAGCTGTCGCTGGACGGGCGAATCCTGCGGCGCATCGCGTTGCACGGTTTCGGTGATCCCGAGGCGGTGGAGTACATCGGTCCCAACAGCTACGTGATTACCGACGAGCGCCAGCAGCGGCTGATCCGTGTGCGGCTCACCGAGGACACCTTGTCCCTGGACGCTACCCAGGCCGAGCAATTGACCTTGGGCATCGGCCTCAACGGTAACAAGGGTTTCGAGGGGCTGGCCTTCGACTCGGTGGGCAAGCGGCTGTTCGTGGCCAAGGAGCGCGACCCGATGCTCATCTATGAAGTGCACGGGTTTCCTCATGACGATCCGCAACAACCCTATGCCGTGAACGTTGTCCAGGACCGAAAGCGCGATTCGCGCCTGTTCGTGCGCGACCTGTCGAGCCTGCAGTTCGACGAGCGCAGTGGGCACCTGCTGGCGCTGTCGGATGAATCACGCCTGGTCCTGGAGCTGGATGTGCAAGGGCGGCCACTGAGCACCTTGTCATTGCGCAAGGGGTTCCAGGGGCTCAAAGCGACAGTCCCGCAGGCGGAGGGCATTGCGATGGACGAGACCGGGACCATTTACATGGTCAGTGAGCCGAACCTGTTCTACGTATTCAAGCAGCCGGCGCCATGACCATATCGGCGCTCGGCAAGCCCCGGACGGCGCAACCGTACCCGGGCATGCCGGCTTGTATGGTTACTCGGCCTTCAGGCTCTTCACGCCGTCGGCAGTGCCCAACAGCAGCAGGTCGGCAGGCCGTGCGGCGAACAGGCCATTGGTGACCACGCCCACGATGGCATTGATCTGGGCTTCCAGCTCCACCGGGTTGGTGATCTGCAGGTTATACACGTCGAGGATCACGTTGCCGTTGTCCGTGACCACGCCCTCACGGTAGACCGGGTCACCGCCCAGCTTGACCAACTGGCGAGCGACGTGGCTGCGCGCCATCGGGATCACCTCCACCGGCAACGGGAAGTTGCCCAGAACCGGTACCAGCTTGCTGCCATCGGCGATGCAGATGAACGTCTTGGCCACGGCGGCAACGATCTTTTCCCGAGTCAGGGCCGCGCCACCCCCCTTGATCAGGTTCAGGTGCTCGTCGCTTTCATCGGCGCCGTCCACATAGAACTCCAGCTCGCTGACGCTGTTGAGCTCGTAGACCGGGATGCCATGCCCCTTGAGACGCTGGGCCGTGGCTTCGGAGCTGGCGACCGCGCCGTCGAAGGCCGTCTTGTGCTGCGCCAGGGCGTCGATGAAGAAATTGGCGGTCGAACCGGTGCCAACGCCAACGACGCTTTTGTCATCGAGCTTGGGCAGAATGAAGTCGACGGCAGCCTGGGCAACGGCCTGTTTGAGTTGGTCCTGGGTCATGCGGGCTCCGAGAGGGGGCAGGGCGGATGTAAAGGCGACCAGTATAACGGCAAGCGCGGCTTGGCTGTGGTCGTCCGACATAACGCTGGGGTAGACTCCGAGCCCTTGTCCCGCGGCCAGTGATGCTTTCCCGATGCTCGAACAGTACGTCAAGAAGATCCTCACCTCGCGCGTCTATGACGTTGCCGTCGAAACCCCCTTGCACAGCGCCGGGCAGTTGAGCAAACGCCTGGGCAACCAGATTCTGCTCAAGCGCGAGGACCTGCAGCCGGTGTTCTCGTTCAAGATCCGCGGGGCCTACAACAAGCTGGCGCAGTTGACCGCAGAAGAGCTGGCTCGCGGTGTGGTCACCGCGTCGGCAGGCAACCATGCCCAGGGGCTGGCCCTTGCTGCGCGGGAAATGGGCATCAAGGCCACCATCGTGATGCCCAAGACCACACCTGAAATCAAGATCGAAGGTGTGCGCTCGCGCGGCGGCAAAGTGGTCCTTCACGGTGACTCGTTCCCCGAGGCATTGGCGTATTCGCTGAAACTGGTCGATGAAAAAGGCTTCGTCTACATCCATCCCTACGATGATCCGCACACCATCGCGGGCCAGGGCACCGTGGCCATGGAAATCCTGCGCCAGCACCCTGGTCGGCTGGACGCCATTTTCGTGCCGGTCGGCGGCGGCGGTCTGATCGCCGGCATCGCCGCCTACGTGAAGTACCTGCGCCCGGAAATCAAGGTGATTGGCGTTGAACCGGACGATTCCAATTGCCTGCAGGCCGCCATGGCCGCTGGTGAGCGGGTGGTGCTGCCGCAGGTAGGGTTGTTTGCCGACGGCGTGGCGGTGGCCCAGGTTGGCCAGCATACCTTCGACATCTGCCGCCAGTACGTGGACGAAGTCATCACCGTCAGCACCGACGAAATCTGCGCGGCGATCAAGGACATCTACGACGATACCCGTTCGATCACCGAGCCTGCGGGGGCACTGGGGGTGGCGGGTATCAAGCGTTACGTGGAGATGTACGGGGTCAGCGGCCAGACCCTCGTCGCCATCGATTCCGGGGCGAACGTCAATTTCGACCGCCTGCGCCATGTCGCGGAGCGGGCAGAGCTGGGTGAAAAGCGCGAAGCTATCATCGCGGTCACCATCCCGGAGCGCCCCGGTAGCTTCAAGGCCTTCTGCGAAGCGGTGGGCAAGCGCCAGATCACCGAATTCAACTACCGCAAACACACCTCCGATGAAGCGCACATCTTCGTGGGCGTGCAGACCCATCCGGAAAACGACCCCCGCGCGGCATTGGTGCAGCAGTTGATCGACCAGGGCTTCCCGGTCACGGACCTTACCGACAATGAGCTGGCCAAATTGCACATTCGCCACATGGTGGGCGGGCACTCGGCCGGGGCGAGCGATGAAATGGTGCTGCGTTTCGAATTCCCCGAGCGGCCAGGGGCACTGTTCAACTTCCTCGACAAGCTGGGCGGGCGCTGGAACATCTCGATGTTCCACTACCGTAACCATGGCGCGGCAGATGGCCGTGTGGTGGCGGGGCTGCAGGTCCCTGAGGACGAGCGCCACCTGGTGCCGGCCGCGCTGGCGCAGATTGGCTACCCCTACTGGGATGAAACCCAGAACCCGGCCTACACGTTGTTCCTTGGCTGAACGGCTAAGCTCTTACCCACGGGGCGCGCCGCTTCGCAGTGAACAGGCGGCGCAGCCTGGCGGCCTTGCTCGCTCGCAGCCCCTTGTAACGCAACCAGCCCAGGACGAGTGACATGGAACACCTCAACACCCTCAAAGCCTTGCACGTGATCGGCACCGCATTGTTGTTGCTGGGTGCTCTGGGCTTGGCGATCTGGACGATGCGCGCCCGCCGACAGGGTGGCGGGACGGTGTATGACAGGTTGATGCAGCGGCCTCTGGTCTTCGTCTGGTTGGTGATGGGTATCAGCCTGATCAGCATGCCGTTCACCGGTTGGTGGCTGGTGCACCTGGTGGGTTGGCCGCTGGGTCAGACCTGGCTACTGGCGTCGAGTGCGCTGTATACCGTGGGCGCGTTGGCCTGGGTATGGCTTGTGGTGCGCCTGAATCGGCTGCGCAGGACACCTGCACAGGGTGCTCGGCTAACACTGGCGTTGGCCGTGTTCAGTGCCGTGTGCCTGCTGTCCATCGCCGGATTGATGGGCGCCAAGCCCGTCTGATCCTCGCCAAGGTATCCACCGATTGCCTGTCGGCAAAGCCTGGTTCACAGACTTGCATAGCGCTGACGGTATATAAGCACCGCAGGCGCGTTGCTGCGCTCGCAGGCTTTGTGGAACAATGCGGTGACATGCGTTTGCGAGGTTGCTGCCGTGATCGACCCGGATGGTTTTCGCCCCAATGTCGGGATCATTCTCACGAATGATGCCGGGCAGGTGCTATGGGCTCGACGGATCAACCAGGATGCCTGGCAATTTCCACAGGGCGGTATCAACCCTGACGAGACGCCAGAAGACGCCCTGTACCGCGAGCTGAACGAAGAAGTTGGCCTTGAACGCGATGATGTGGAAATTCTTGCCTGCACCCGTGGTTGGTTGCGTTATCGTTTACCCCAGCGACTGGTGCGCACCCACAGCCAACCGTTGTGCATCGGCCAGAAACAGAAGTGGTTCCTGCTGCGTCTGATCAGCAATGAACAACGGGTGCGTATGGACCTGACCGGCAAGCCGGAGTTCGATGGCTGGCGCTGGGTGAGCTACTGGTACCCGCTGGGCCAGGTTGTGACATTCAAGCGCGAGGTCTATCGGCGCGCCCTGAAAGAGCTAGCACCGCGTCTTCTGACGCGCGACTGACGACGGAGTTCGACCCCGAGCCATGCTCAATACGCTGCGCAAGATCGTCCAGGAAGTAAACTCCGCCAAAGATCTCAAGTCGGCGTTGGGGATCATTGTCTTGCGTGTCAAAGAGGCCATGGCCAGCCAGGTCTGTTCGGTCTACCTGCTGGACCCGGAAACCAACCGGTTCGTATTGATGGCCACCGAAGGGCTGAACAAGCGTTCGATCGGCAAGGTCAGCATGGCCCCCAACGAAGGCCTGGTCGGGCTGGTGGGCACCCGCGAAGAACCCCTGAACCTCGAAGATGCCGCCGCACACCCGCGCTACAGGTACTTCGCCGAGACCGGCGAGGAACGCTTCGCTTCCTTCCTGGGTGCCCCGATCATCCACCACCGCCGCGTGGTGGGGGTCCTGGTCATTCAGCAGCGCGAGCGTCGCCAGTTCGACGAAGGCGAAGAGGCCTTCTTGGTGACCATGAGTGCGCAATTGGCGGGGGTGATCGCCCATGCCGAGGCCACTGGCTCGATTCGCGGCCTGGGTCGCCAGGGCAAGGGTATTCAGGAGGCGCGGTTCGTTGGTGTGCCTGGCTCGCCCGGTGCTGCCGTAGGGCGGGCGGTGGTGATGCTGCCACCGGCCGACCTGGAAGTGGTCCCGGACAAGACGGTCGAGGACATCGACGCCGAACTGCACCTGTTCCATGCGGCCCTCGAAGGTGTGCGCGCCGACATGCGCAAGCTGTCGGCCAAGCTGGCCACCCAACTGCGCCCCGAAGAGCGGGCGTTGTTCGATGTCTACCTGATGATGCTCGAGGACGCTGCCCTGGGCGGCGAGGTGCGGGAGGTCATCAAGACCGGCCAATGGGCGCAGGGCGCCCTGCGCCAGGTGGTGGGCGAGCACGTCAACCGCTTCGAACTGATGGACGACGATTACCTGCGCGAGCGGGCCTCCGACGTCAAGGACCTGGGCCGACGCTTGCTCGCCTACCTGCAACAGGCCCGCTCGCAGTCGCTGGTGTATGCCGACAACACCATTCTGGTCAGCGAAGAGCTGACCCCGGCCATGCTGGGCGAAGTGCCCGAAGGCAAGCTGGTGGGCCTGGTCTCGGTATTGGGCTCGGGCAACTCGCACGTGGCCATTCTGGCCCGCGCCATGGGTATTCCGACCGTGATGGGCCTGGTCGACCTGCCTTATTCGAAGGTCGATGGCATCGAGCTGATCGTCGATGGCTACAAAGGGGAGGTCTTCACCAACCCAAGCGATGTGCTGCGCAAACAGTACAGCGACGTGGTCGAGGAAGAGCGCCAGCTGGCACAGGGCCTGGACGCCTTGCGCGAGCTGCCCTGCGTGACCCCTGACGGCCACCGCATGCCGCTGTGGGTCAATACCGGCCTACTGGCCGATGTCGCTCGCGCCCAGCAGCGTGGCGCCGAAGGGGTAGGCCTGTACCGCACCGAAGTGCCGTTCATGATCAACCAGCGCTTCCCCAGCGAAAAAGAGCAGTTGGCGATTTACCGCGAACAGCTGGCGGCTTTCCATCCACTGCCCGTGACCATGCGCACACTGGACATCGGCGGCGACAAGGCGCTGTCCTACTTTCCGATCAAGGAAGAAAACCCCTTCCTGGGCTGGCGTGGCATTCGCGTCACGCTCGATCATCCCGAGATTTTCCTGGTGCAGACGCGGGCCATGCTCAAGGCCAGCGAAGGCTTGAACAACCTGCGGATTCTGCTGCCGATGATTTCCGGCGTTCAAGAACTCGAGGAAGCGCTGCACCTGATTCACCGTGCCTGGGGCGAGGTGCGCGACGAAGGCACCGATGTACCGATGCCGCCGGTGGGCGTGATGGTGGAAATCCCGGCCGCGGTGTACCAGACCCGTGAACTGGCGCGACAGGTGGACTTCCTGTCAGTGGGGTCCAATGACCTGACCCAGTACCTGCTGGCTGTGGACCGTAACAATCCTCGGGTAGCCGACCTCTACGATTACCTGCATCCAGCCGTGCTGCAGGCGGTCAACACCGTGGTCCGCGATGCTCATGCCGAAGGCAAACCGGTAAGTATCTGCGGCGAAATGGCGGGCGACCCGGCAGCTGCCATCCTGCTCATGGCCATGGGCTTCGACAGCCTGTCGATGAACGCCACCAACCTGCCGAAGGTGAAGTGGATGCTGCGCCAGGTGAACATGAGCAAGGCTAAAGAGCTGCTGCAAGAGGCGCTGAGCCATGACAACCCGCAGGTCATCCACAGCTCGCTGCAGCTGGCGCTGAAGAACCTGGGGCTTGCACGAATGATCGGGCCCGGGGCCAACAAGCCGCTCTGAGCGCCATGTGTACCGGCGCCTAGTGAGTTGACCTGCATACAAGGTCGGCCTGGGTGATCAAACCGAGAGTTTCACCTCCCCGAGAAGGGATCCGAACGGGCCGAAGCTGCGTTCGATGAACTGCCTTTGGCCTCGATTATCGACAATCAGCACGGTACTGGCGCGTGTGCCGTAGTGCTGACTGGCGATGAACGCGCTCGACAACAGTTTCTCGGTGGCCAGGCCCACGCCTGTTTCCGGCAACAGGGCGTCGACCACAGGCTCGTCATCTGCCAACAGTCCCAATAGTCGGTCAGGGGCTGGTTTTTCCAACAACTCCGCCAGGCGGCTGCGCGCCTTGACCAGCTTCGGCCACGGGGTATCAAGCTGCGCATTGGAAAGCCCGTACACGCCCGCCTCAAGCAGACGTGGCACTGCTTCCCTGGCATTGACGTACCCCAGAGCATGGTGATCGCCAATGAGCAGGTTGAAGCCTGAATACTGGTCGGCTCGGCTTGCCACCTGATTCAGATAAGTTTCTACGGTTTGCTCACCCTTCAGAAAAGCGGCCACCAACTCGCCACGCGAATGCGATCCCAGTGGCTGTCTGGGGTCACGGATATTGGTCAACGCGGCGAACCTTCCCTGTGGGCCGACTCCCAGCCAAGTCCCGCCAGCCTCCAGGTCTCTGCCCGCGTACACCTGCGGTGCGTCTTCCCACGGTGCCAACGCCAGGGTAGGGCGGGCATAGAATTCATCACGGTTGGCTGCCACGATCAACGGCAGGGCATGCCCTGGCCGCCAGGCGAACACGATCAGGCACATTTTTCCGGTCCTGTGTTTTCTTCCACTGTACCCAGGCAGCGCGGCAGATCCAACCTGACACAGACTTCACTAGAGCCGCGAACCCAGCTTCCGTTACCATGCCGGATTGATTTTTCGGGGAAGCCGAATGGAATTCGTGCTCTATCTGGTCTTGGGTGCATGTGCAGGGGTGCTGGCTGGCCTGTTTGGCGTGGGCGGGGGCATCATCATCGTGCCTGTGCTCGTGGTCAGCTTCACGTTGCAGGGCTTTGACGCTTCGGTGTTGACGCACCTTGCGGTAGGCACCTCCCTGGCCTCCATCGTCTTCACCTCCATCAACGCCGTGCTCGAGCATCACCGCAAAGGCGCGGTGCAATGGCCGATCTTTGCCTGGATGACCCTGGGGATCCTGCTGGGTGCCGGTGTCGGGGCCAAGACGGCGTCGCTGATCCAGGGGCCCATGCTGCAGAAGATCATCGGCGTCTTTGCCTTGGTGATTGCCGCGCAGATGGCACTGGACCTCAAGCCCAAGGCCAGCCGCGGTGTGCCCGGCAAGGCTGCACGGGTGGCAGCAGGGGGCGTGATCGGCTGGGCCTCGGCCATTTTTGGCATCGGCGGCGGCTCGCTGACCGTGCCCTTCCTGACCTGGCGCAGCCTGCCCATGCAGCAGGCCGTGGCAACGTCGTCAGCGTGTGGCCTGCCCATTGCGATCGCCAGTGCAGTGGGGTTCATGGTGCTGGGCTGGCATGAACCTCAATTGCCGCCGCACAGCGTGGGTTACGTCTACCTGCCGGCGATGGTCGGCATCGCCGTGACCAGCATGTTTTTCGCACGTTACGGGGCGCGGTTGGCTCACAGACTGTCACCGCGCCTGTTGAAGCGCCTATTTGCGGCCCTGTTGTTCTGTGTAGGCCTGAGCTTTCTGATTTGAATCGAGAGGATGTTAAATGCTGCCTTACCCGCAGATAGACCCCGTGGCACTGGCCATCGGACCGCTGAAAATCCATTGGTACGGCCTGATGTACCTGATCGGCATTGGCGGGGCCTGGTTGCTGGCCACCCGCCGCCTCAACCGGTTCGACCCTACCTGGAGCCGCGAAAAGCTCTCCGACCTGGTCTTCTGGCTGTCGATGGGGGTGATCGTGGGAGGGCGGCTGGGCTATGTGCTGTTCTACGACCTGCACGCGTACCTGGCCAACCCGACGCTGATCTTCGAGGTCTGGAAAGGCGGCATGTCGTTCCACGGCGGTTTCATTGGCGTGATGCTCGCTGCATTGTGGTTCGGCAAGCGCCACAACAAGTCGTTCTTCGAACTCATGGACTTCGTCGCCCCGCTGGTGCCGATCGGCCTGGGTGCCGGGCGTATCGGCAATTTCATCAATGCCGAGCTGTGGGGCAAGCCGACCGATGTGCCATGGGCGATGGTCTTCCCACCGTTCAGCGACCCGGCCCAGTTGCCGCGCCACCCTTCGCAGCTGTATCAGTTCGCCCTCGAAGGCGTGGCGCTGTTCGTGATTCTCTGGCTGTACTCGCGCAAACCTCGGCCCACCATGGCCGTTTCCGGAATGTTCGCGTTGTTCTACGGTATTTTCCGTTTCATCGTCGAGTTCGTGAGAGTTCCGGATGCCCAGCTCGGTTACCTGGCCTGGGGATGGCTGACCATGGGTCAGATTCTGTGCATCCCCATGATCGTGGCTGGCCTTGCGCTCATCTGGTGGGCTTATAATCGCAAGCCTACGGCGACACCCGCCTGATCACTCTCCCGGCAGGGGCGATCCCCCTGCCGTCTAGCTACAGGTAAGCCATGAAACAGTATCTGGACCTGGTCCGCGACGTTATCGAAAACGGCACGTTGCAGGAAAACCGTACCGGCATCCGCACCATCAGCCTGCCAGGGGCGATGCTGCGCTTCGACCTGCAGAAGGGGTTCCCCGCCATCACCACGCGCAAGCTGGCGTTCAAGTCGGCGATCGGCGAAATGGTAGGTTTCCTGCGCGGGGTTCGCAACGCCGGCCAATTCCGTGAGTTGGGTTGCAAGGTCTGGGACCAGAACGCCAACGAAAACGCCCAGTGGTTGGCCAACCCGTTCCGCCAGGGCCATGACGACCTGGGCGAGATCTACGGGGTCCAGTGGCGGCAGTGGCCGGGCTACAAGCGCATCCCCCTGAGCAATCGAGCCGCGATCGAGATGGCGGAGAAGGCCGGGTTCCGTCAGATTGCCGAGGATGAAGAGGATGGCGTGGCGTTTGTCATCCTGTACAAAGCCATCGATCAGGTCCGTCAGTGCCTGGACACCATCGCAAACGACCCTGGCAGCCGGCGCATCCTGTTCCATGGCTGGAACTGCGCCCAGCTCGATGAAATGGCCTTGCCGCCTTGCCATCTGCTGTACCAGTTCCACCCCAACGTGACAACGCGCGAGCTCTCGCTGACGCTTTATATCCGTTCCAACGATCTTGGCCTGGGTACGCCATTCAACCTCACCGAAGGGGCGGCATTGCTGGCGCTGTTCGGTCGGCTGACCGGCTATACCCCGCGCTGGTTCACCTATTTCATCGGCGATGCCCATGTGTACGAGAACCATCTGGACATGCTCAACGAGCAGCTCAAGCGCGAGCCGCTGGAAGCGCCGAAGCTGGTGATCAGCGATCGGGTGCCGGCGTTCGCCGAGACGGGCAAGTACGAGCCGCAGTGGCTTGAACAGATCGAGCCGAGTGATTTCTGGCTCGAAGGGTATGAACATCATGCCCCGATGACGGCTCCGATGGCGGTTTGAAGGTGGCGCCTTCATACCCCCGGTGAACGATCCCGGGAGCGGTCTTGCCGGCGCCCCGGCAAGGCCGCCCCGAAATTCGCTAGCCTTCAGATGCGGCGCAAGACAGTTGTTCTGGCAGGGTGACCGACAGGCTGGTCACGCCCACTAATGCCCATGGCTACGTCCAACATGTGAATGCTCGATATCCGGCACCGTCACCGCGCCGTTGGTTTCCAGCTGCTGCAAAATCGCGCATTGCGCGCCTTCTTCGCTACACCGTCTTCGCAAATCCATCAGTTGCGCCTGTAACGCCACCAATCCATCGAGCCGGGCCTGGACGTGCTCGATATGCTCGTCGATCAAGGCATTCACGCTGCCGCACGAGGCCTGGGGGCTGTCACGCAGCTGCAGCAGGCTGCGGATTTCATCCAGCGTCATGTCCAGCGTGCGGCAGTTGCGGATGAATGTCAGGCGCTCGACATGCGCTTGCGTATACATCCGGTAGTTGCCCTCGCTGCGCGCAGGCTCTGGCAGAAGCTTCTCGCGTTCGTAATAACGAATGGTCTCGACAGCGCAGTCCGTCGCCTTGGCAAGGTCGCCGATCTTCATGTTGGAAACTCCTGGCATTCGCTTGACCCTATAGTGGCTACAGGGTGTTCACTTGGCAACAGGCTCAATAAGGATGACCCATGAACAAGTCTGTCAGCCCCGAACACTCGCATCATCATGAGCACAATCATGACCATGCCCATGACGGCGTGGGCCATGGCGATCAGGGTCATGCCTGTTGCAGCACGCAGGCGGCGCCTGCTCATGTGCAGTTGACGTCCCGGCCCAGCAAGCAGGCTCTGCTCAGCCGTTTTCGGATCGAAGCCATGGATTGCCCGACCGAGCAGACGCTGATCCAGGACAAGCTGGGTAAGATGGCCGGCATCGAGGCCCTGGAGTTCAACCTCATCAGCCGCGTTCTTGGGGTCAGGCACACGCTCGATGGCACGTCCGACATCGAACGGGCCATCGACAGCCTGGGGATGAAAGCCGAGCCGCTCGTGGGGGATGCCGATAGCGCTGCCGCGCCAGCGCCGCCGCCCAGACAGGCTTGGTGGCCGCTGGCGCTGTCCGGTCTGGCAGCCCTGGGCGCCGAAGTCGTGCACTTCGCCCAGCTCGCACCGCAGTGGGTGGTGGCCGCGCTGGCACTGGCGGCGATCCTGGGTTGTGGTCTGGGTACCTACAAGAAAGGCTGGATCGCGCTAAAAAACCGAAACCTCAACATCAATGCCCTGATGAGCATCGCGGTCACCGGTGCGCTGCTGATCGGCCAATGGCCGGAAGCAGCCATGGTGATGGTGCTCTTTACCGTGGCCGAACTGATCGAGGCCCGCTCGCTGGACCGTGCACGCAATGCCATTGGCGGGCTCATGCAGCTGGCGCCGGACATGGCAACCGTGCAACAGGCCGATGGCCAGTGGCGCGAAGTGGACGTGCGTGAAGTCGCTGTCGGCGCGACGATGCGAGTACGGCCAGGCGAGCGGATCGGGCTCGATGGCCAAGTGATCAGCGGGCAGTCCAGCGTCGATCAGTCACCGATCACGGGTGAAAGCCTGCCGGTGGAGAAGGTCCAGGGCGACAAGGTCTTCGCCGGTACCATCAACCAGGCAGGCGCACTGGAAATCCAAGCCACCGCAGTAGCTGGTCAGTCCACGCTGGCGCGCATCATCAAGGCCGTCGAGCAGGCGCAAGGGGCGCGGGCGCCAACCCAGCGCTTCGTCGACCGGTTTTCGCGGATCTATACGCCGGCAGTGCTGGCCCTGGCGTTGGCCGTGGCGATCATCCCGCCGCTCCTGCTGAACGGCACGTGGTTCGACTGGGTGTATCGCGCGCTTGTGCTGCTGGTAGTGGCATGCCCCTGTGCACTGGTGATCTCGACCCCCGTCACCATCGTCAGTGGCCTGGCGGCGGCAGCGCGCAAAGGCATCCTGATCAAGGGCGGGGTGTACCTCGAGGGCGGGCGCCACCTGGACTTCCTGGCCCTGGACAAGACCGGCACGATCACCCACGGCAAGCCGGTCCAGACAGACTTCAAAGCCCTGCAACCGGCGTTCGAGCATCGTGCGCAGGCCCTGGCATCGAGCCTGGGTGCACGCTCCGATCACCCCGTGTCCCGAGCGATAGCCCAGTTCGGCCAGGACAACGACCTGCCCCACCTTGAGGTCCGGGATTTCACCGCGCTGGCGGGCCGTGGCGTGCGTGGCAACCTCGAGGGTGAGGTGTTGCATCTGGGCAACCATCGTCTGGTCGAGGAGCTGGGATTGTGTTCACCAGAACTGGAGGCCCAGCTGGATGCCTTGGAACAGCAGGGCAAGACAGTGGTGTTGCTGCTCAACGCATCAGGCCCCCTGGCATTGTTTGCAGTGGCCGATACCGTCAAGGAAAGCAGCCGGCAAGCCATTGCCGAGCTTCATGCGCTGGGCATCCAGACGGCCATGCTGACCGGCGACAACCCGCACACCGCTGCGGCCATCGCGCGTACAGTAGGCATTGATCGGGCCGAAGGTAACCTTCTGCCAGCCGACAAGCTCAGTAGTATCCAGGCGCTGTACGACCAAGGTCATCGCGTTGGCATGGTCGGGGACGGCATCAACGACGCACCAGCGCTGGCCCGGGCCGAAATCGGCTTCGCCATGGCGGCGGCTGGCACCGATACCGCCATCGAAACGGCCGATGTGGCGCTGATGGACGACGACTTGCGCAAGATCCCTGCGTTCATCAGGCTGTCGCGGCATACCGCAGCGATCCTCAAGCAAAACATCGTGCTGGCCTTGGCGATCAAGGCGATCTTCCTGGGCATAACGTTCGCCGGGCTGGCCACCATGTGGATGGCCGTATTCGCCGACATGGGCGTTAGCCTGCTGGTGGTGTTCAACGGCCTGCGCTTGTTGCGCAAGTGACCGCCGACTCAAAGGCCAGGCCTAGAGCTGCTGCACCAGCGCTTCGAGCTGCTCCTGGCGCTGGGCCTGGTTCGGTTTAGCACCGGGATTGAGCGTGGACCATTGTGGATGCGCGCGAGCCCGCACCAGCGGTTCGGGCAGCTTGCCCTGACGCCAGGTCTTTTCATCCAGCTGGCCCAGGCGAATACTGTCCTGAGCGGCATGCCCACGGTGGTCCAGTGCCACCATCAGTTGTTGCTGACGCAGGGCCAGCAAGCGCAGGACGGTATCGTCGACGGTGAGCTCGCGTTTGCCCTTGAGCTTGCCCATCAGGCGCGCGCCATAGCCGCGAGCCGTCTGCAGGGCACCGCCGGC
>NZ_DIMK01000058.1:0-64973 GCF_002425525.1 Pseudomonas sp. UBA5568
CCGTCGCGCCCAAGGCAGCCGGCGCCGCTGTGACGGCAGCCCCCACCTCGGACTATGGCCGCTCAGTGGTGCTGAAAAACAGCAAGCTGATGCAGATCACCGATGCTGCGGGCTGCAAGTGGGTGCTCAATAGCACCATCATCAGTGAAGGCGACACCCTCACGTTCGGCACCACGCCGGCCATGCCCTGTCCGGCTTCCGGCTTTGGTGCGGGCAATTTTGAGAAGATCAGCTGGAAAGCCGAAGGCACCTACCGCGGCAACGACTGGAATCGCATCTACGTCCACCCCAGCGCCTTGATGTTCAGCAAGCGTTACGAGGCGGCGGTCAAGGACAAGTCGGTCAGCTACCTCACGGCCGAAGCGGACCAAGTGGCGTTGCTGGTGGGTGAAATTCCCGATCGGAACATGAAGGTATACCTGGCGTTCGCCCGTCCTACCTACGGCGCTGTAGGGCCGTTCCTCGCCGACCCGTACTACGTCGGCGTAACCCCGGACGACGCCTTCGCCCTGGACCCGGCGAAATACAAGGAGACTGCGCTGCAGGCCTTCGACCTGATCAAGAACGCATCGCCGAGCACCACCGATGTGGCCGACCTGCTCATCGTCAAGGACCTGTCGGCCATTTCCAATAGAATCTGGGGCAACGACGACCAGAAGATCGTGCGCAACCGCATCGGCATGGGCCGCCAGGGTCTGTACTTCGATGTGCGCAACGGCACCAACTGGGCGCAGCAGCGCGAGAAGCAGCGCGTGCGTGAAGCCCGCAATCGTCAGCAGCAGTTGGCCTGGGAGCACACCCGTGTGCTTGAGCGCTACCAGCAGTTGCAGGAGCGCATGGGTGAATTCAAGGGGCGTGAAACCGAGGCACTGGCGCAGATGGCCGGCATCAAGGTGCGTTTCCCTTCGCCGCTGCAGCAGCAGGACCCTACGTCGTCGCAGAACGTGACGCCGATGATGGTGCATGTCACCGGCAAGAAGGGCGAGTTCTACACCGTCGACTACCCAGGCGAAGGGCGTCTGCTTGCCGAGCAGCAATACCCCGAAGGCTGGTACGTGGCCCAGGTTGCCAACGCCACCCCTTACTACCCGCTCGAAGACGGTCGCGCCATTCCTACCTACCGCGCCTACAGCGTGGGCGAGCCGAAGGCCTGCGAGCAGGAGCGCTGCGCCGATCGCGTGTCTTATGGCGCCGTGCTGGCCAAGGAATTCCCCAATGCAGGCATCGACTCCAACTGGACGCCCGAAGTCTCCCAACAGTTTGTGAACGACTGGAAAAACGCGTCGGCACAGGTCCAGTAAGGCATAACCCATGATCAAGCAGATGAACGCAAAGCAGAAGTTGATTGGCGGTGTGGCGGTCGTGGCGGTAGCGCTCGGCGTCACCTATGCCGTGGTGTCGAGCAGTGGCAAGAAGCAAGCCATGGCGTACTACGAAGACTTCAAAGAACGCTACTTCCTTGAAGACGTGCTGTCCGAAGGCGACATTTCGTATTCGGCGCTCTCCGGTAACCTGACAGTGGCCGACCCGGAGGTCCGTGTGGCCGCCGTGCAGACCAACGGCGCGCAACAGTTCATGCGCAGCATGGCCGGCGTGATGGCCTCGATGCGCGGCATGGACATGCACGAAGGCCTGGGCAACTGGGCCGAGTACCAGATGAACGCACTTGAATCACGCTACGTGACCGGCGTTTTCCTGAAGGCCGATGCGTTGAAACTGTCGCACAGCGGTGACAGCAAGGATGGCGAGATCCATGTCCAGTTGCTGGGCATGCAGATGGCCGACCCGTATATCGCGGCCCAGGGCCAGGACATCGTCCGTGTCGCCGATGTGAGCGACGAAATCCAACCTACCGCCGAGCTGACGGCCAACGGCCGCGCGAGCCAGGCGAAGATGCCTTGGGGGGTGAACCTGGCGGCGCGCCAGCCTGTCACAGGCGCTTTCCTGGTCAACAGCACAGGGCAATTCGGGACCAGGATCGACCTGGACCTCACGTTGCAGCGCTCCAGCGATGGCGAGGGCGTGATGACGTTCGTGGTCACTCACCGCAACGACGGTTCGAAGGTGGGCGAAATCGTGCGCAAGGCCACCTTGCACTCGATGCCCGAACTCGATGATGTGCAGGCCCAGTTCAAGGCAGCCCTGGGCGGCCAGATCGTCGCCGCCTTCAGCCCGCCTTCTGGCCTGGCCATGTTCAGCGAGGCAGTGTCGGAACTGGCGCGCAAGGCCAAGGTGGAGCGCTATGAGCTCAGCTACAGCGGCTTCAAGCCCGTGCTTACGGCATTCGAAGCCTTCCAGCACACCACGCCCAACGCCAAGTTTGCCGACTTCTGCCAAGCGGTAGGGTTTTCTAGCTGGAGCAGCGACTTTGGCACCAAGGCCAAGCAGCACAGCGATTCGGAATGCGCCATTGCGCAGAAGCTGGCGGCTGGGGACGACTTCGAGGAAACCTACAGCTTCAAGGAAGGCAAGAGCCTGTACGCCGCGTTGTTCGTGAGCAAGGCGTATGAGCTGGAGACGAACTAGGAGGTTGTTGGGGCGGGCCGTGTGCTAACCGCCTGCATGCCCGGGCCGCGTTGCGGCCCATCGCGGCCGGTCCGGTGCCCCGGCAAGGCCGTTCCCACACGGACTGTGTGACGCCTGAGTTAGCGGCCTTGCCGTTACGCCCCCCCTGGGCGTCACCCACCTACCACACCCGCTCATCCCCCACATCTTCAAGCACCTGCCCCAAATCCAACTCAACGGACAGTGCAATCAAACTGGCATGTCCATCCTCGCCCTCAGGCCAAACCGTCACCTGGGTGTCCGCTGCCAGCACAAGCTGATCGCCGCTTTTCATCAGCTGCTGCGTGCCATCGGCCTTGATAACCCTCAAGCCACCGGCGGTGGCGAACAGAAGCAGGTCGTTGACCGGGTTCAGCCGGGCTGCAGCACGCAAGTGGCGGTACTCCACGATCCAGCCCTCGGCCAGGAACGTCTTGCTCAGCTGGTAGTTCAGCGAGCATTTGAGCGACAGGTCATCCAGTGCCGCGATTACCTGGTCCTGTGGCAAGCCCTTGGGCATGAGGCGGGCAAACTCGCTCAGGTTTGCCAGTGTCACGTGTTTACGGGCAGGGCTCATGCCAGTGTCCTTGTAGATTCGATGCCGTTACGCACAGGTGCAATTGAGATCGACGTCACGCCACAAGCGTGATGGCGACGTGCGCGGCAATGCCTGCCGCCACGCTGAAAATCAAACTCCGGGTGAAGTAGGCCACGATCACCACCGGCACGGCGGCCAGCATGTCGGCGTTCATGGCCATCAGCGAGCCGTCCTTGGCCATCAGCAGCGCGGGCACGGTGATGCTGGCGATGATCGCCACGGGCAGATACTCGATGACGTCGTTGAACACCTTGGGCGTGCCCTGCATTCGGAACAGCAGGGGCGTGGCCCGGGTGAAGTAGGTGATGGCCATCATCAAGGCCACCGCGCCGATCAGGTATTTTTCTTCAGGCATAGGCCTACTCCGCAGCCCACGGCCGTAGCCACGAACACATTCAAAGGGGAGGGGTACAGCGCGTTGAGCAGGCAGGTCGCGGCAATCACCACCAGGGCGACGATCAGCTTGGGCCGGCTGTTGCACAGCGACACCAGCACGAAGATCATCATGGCGGTCAGCGCGTAGTCCAGCTTGAATGCAGAGAAGCGACTCAGCGCATCGGAGGCCACGGCGCCGAGCAGGGCGCCGGCAATCCAGCTGGCGTGGCACCAGGTGTTGAACTGCAGCAGGTAGCCAGGCGGGGTGTACTTGCCGGCTTGCAGGCGTTGGCTGTGCAAGGCGAACGATTCGTCGGTCAGGCCAAAGGCATACATCAGCTTTTGCGACCTGGAGATGCCCAGCCCATCGCTCTGCTTGGCCATGTACATGGCCATGAGCATGTGCCGCGAATTGATCAGCAGCGTTGACAACGCGATGGTCAGCAACGGCGCACCCGAGGTGATCAGCGCCAGCGCCGCGAACTGCGCGGCGCCTGCGTAGACGAACACGCACATCGCCACCGGGAGCCACAAGGGCAGCCCGGCGTTGATGCACATCACGCCAAACACGAAGCTCACGACGAAGTAGCCGGTGATCACCGGCAAGGCATCGACGAAGCTTTCCCTGCGCGAGACCGGGTGCAAGGCGAGGTCGGTCATAGATCGACCTCGCAGGTGATCTCGCCGCGCGTCTGGCTGAAGCCCTGTCGGTTCCAGAACCGCACAGCCGACGCATTGTCCTGGTCGATGAACAGGAACACCCGGCGGATGCCATGCTGACGGAAGTCGTTGAGGATCGAGTTGGTCAGGGACGTGCCGATGCGGCTGTGGCGATAGTCCGGCGACACTGCCAGGTGGTTGATGGTACCGCGTGTACCCATCGTCCCCCCGGCCACGGCACCGATGATCGCCCCGCTGTGGTTTTCCGCCAGGTAGCAGAACGTGTTGTCATGGCTCAACAAGCCCTTGAGCAGGTCCTCGCTCTGCCAGTCACAAAACGCAATCTCGTCGAACCGCTTGAGGAAATTGACCAGGCGCGTGGCATGAAACGGCGTGGCCTTCTTGATGGTCAGGCCGTTCATGCGGTCGGGCACGGCAACGCTGCGCGTTGCCTGCTCAAGGCTATTTGACAATGTCATGTTCGGTCCCCGGCCGGGAGAAGGAGATGGCGATGATCTGCCGATAGCCCATTTCCGATTCGCTGGGGTTGGTGGCCGGGGTAACGTAGTGCTGCAGCTCGCGGTCGAGGAAATACGTGGTGTCGAGAATTTCCTGGTAGGTGCCGGAGTCGATCACGTTCGACTGTTTGTCATAGACCTTGCTGGTGGCGCCTTCGATGTTATGGCGGCCCCAGAAGTGCACGCCGCTGAAAGGGTAGCCATCGCAATGGATGCCTTCTGGCGTGATTTCGATCTGCTCGCCGGGTTTGACCTCGATGCGGATCTGGTGAACCTGGCACTGCCAAGGCACGTTGTGCAGCTCTTCGGGCAGCACGGCCTTGTACACATCGAAGTCCAGCTTGATCAGGGCGCGCAGCACCGGTGAGTTGAAGACATCGCTGGACACATCGTCAAAGTGGCGCCGCATGCCACCCACATACTGGTTATGGGCCTCGGACTGTTCATAGGCACGGTGTTCGAGCTGCTGCAGCTCGCCGGTCGCCGGGTTGAAGTCGAAATCGCTGTAGCGGCGGTAGCGGGTACCCTTGTCGGCCTGGCCGTAGTACTTGTCCACGCCCATGGTTTCCCAGCTCTTGGAGAACGCCACGAAATGGCCAAAACCGCCATTCAATGCGAAGTCCTTGCCCAGCACGTTGACTGTCTTGTTCAGGCGCAGTGCGTCATCAATATTCCGTTTGAGTGTAAGCATTGGCATCTCTTCCCGTTGAAATCTGGGCGCCAATCTAGCAGGCGAAATGATGGCAGAAACTTCACTTTTTTTTGAGGTGCCTCAACCGCCGCTTGTTGCCAGCCGACGTACCGAGCAGACAGCGGCGGCGGTTGTGCGTTATCCTTCCAGGCCTTGTTGCATGCGGGCTTGAGCACGTCTTGGGAGGGGTGTCGAATGGATATCAAGGTGCTGCGAAACATCGCCAACGTCGCGAGAACGGGGTCGATCACCGATGCCGCCGAGCAGGTCCACGTGACGGTGCAGGCGCTGGCGGCGCAGTTGAAAAAACTGGAGGATCACTGCGGCTTCAAGCTGTTTGACCGCACCAACAAAGGCGTGTCGCTGACGCAGGAAGGGGTCGGGATCCTGCCCCATGTGCTGGAGATCGTGCGCTGCTCCGAACGCATGCAACTGAAGATCAAGCAGCTGCGCGAACGCCAGAGCCAGCCATTGCGGGTCGCCCTGAACAGCACCCTGTCGATGGAGATCAACCAGCAGATCATGGCGGGTGTGGCCAGCAACCTGTCCGGGTGCAGCCCCATCTTCAGCTGTTCCGAATCCCCCGACAACCTCACCAAGCTGGCCAAGGGCGAAGCCGACATGGTGGTGATCCTGGGCGACAGCATGCCCGAGGGGTTCTATTCGGTTTCGCTCAAGGGCTTGCGCATCGAGGTAGTGGCCTGCTCGGTCAGTGGCGACACCGCCCCGTCGGTGGTCATCAAGCCGTTGCCCGAATGCCCGTACGCCTCCATCTTCTCGCGCTTCGCCAACCACCAGGGCGGCGGGCTCGAGGCAGCGACCGTGTTCCATTCCGGCAGCGAGATCGTCAGCGTGTCGATGATCAAGAGCTTCGGCGGCATGGGCGTGCTGTCGCGGGCTGTGGCCGAGGCGAACGACTTGCACGTCTGGGAGGGGTATTCCGAATACCTCGATGTGTACCTGGTGATGAAGGAGCCCTGGATCGTGGAGGAGGAGTTTCCTCAGTTCTACCCCAAGACGGCGCCGATGCACGCCTTCGAGTCGATCAATGCCTGAAGGGCCGCCAGCCTGAGACAACCTGTCGTCTTGCGCTTGGCCGCCCAATTTGTTTGTGCTGGCATTTCGGTTACAATCGGAAAAACGATTCAGTGATGTAGGTCAATGCGACAAAAGCCTGATTCGTTTTCCGGTTCTCTGGCTGCTGAACAATGATCAATAACAAGCCTGCGCTGAAGAACACGCGTTACCTGGGTCAGCCACAGGCCCACCTCCGTTCTCCTGACTGGAATTGATCAATGTTCAAGAAAGCTGGCAAGACCTTGCTGGGTCTGGCTGTCGCTGCAACTGTCATGCACGCACACGCCGCAGAAACCAAGAAAGTCGACGTACTGTTGGTCGGCGGCGGCATCATGAGCTCCACCCTGGCCGTCTGGCTGCACGAGCTGGAGCCGAGCTGGTCGATGGAGATGGTCGAGCGCCTGGACGGCGTGGCCGAAGAAAGCTCCAACGGCTGGAACAATGCCGGTACCGGTCACTCCGCGCTGGCTGAGCTGAACTACACCCCCGAAGACAAAGACGGCAACATCAACATCTCCAAGGCCATCGAGATCAACGAAGCCTTCCAGATTTCCCGTCAGTTCTGGTCTTGGCAGGTACGCCAGGGCGTGTTGAAGAACCCACGCGCGTTCATCAACACCACGCCGCACATGAGCTTCGTGTGGGGCGACGACAACATCAAGTTCCTGAAGAAGCGCTATGAAGCGCTGCAGGCAAGCCCGCTGTTCCGCCC
Source organism: Pseudomonas sp. UBA5568 (assembly GCF_002425525.1). Lineage (NCBI taxonomy): Bacteria > Pseudomonadati > Pseudomonadota > Gammaproteobacteria > Pseudomonadales > Pseudomonadaceae > Pseudomonas > Pseudomonas sp. UBA5568. Next base: position 7,176 of record NZ_DIMK01000058.1, read on the forward strand.
GATGCAGTACTCCGAAGATCACGCGCAGATCGCCAAGTGGGTCCCGCTGATGATGGAAGGCCGTGACCCGGCCCAGAAGCTGGCCGTCACCTGGACGCCAATCGGCACCGACGTGAACTTCGGCGAAATTACCCGCCAGTTCGTCGGTCACCTGCAGACCCAGCAAGGCTTCGACCTGAAGCTGTCCAGCGAAGTGCAGGACATCAGCCGCAACAAGGACGGCTCCTGGCACGTCGAGTACAAGAACCTGAAGGACGGTAGCAAGTCGGCTACCGATGCCAAGTTCCTGTTCATCGGGGCCGGTGGCGGCGCGTTGAAGCTGCTGCAGAAGTCCGGTATTCCGGAAGCCAAGGAATATGCAGGCTTCCCGGTGGGCGGCTCGTTCCTGGTGACCGAGAACCCAACCGTTGCCATGCAGCACATGGCCAAGGCCTACGGCATTGCTTCCACCGGTGCGCCGCCCATGTCGGTACCTCATCTGGACACCCGCGTGCTCGACGGCAAGCGTGTGATTCTGTTTGGCCCGTTCGCGACCTTCTCGACCAAGTTCCTGAAGAATGGCTCGTACCTGGACCTGCTCAGCAGCACCACCACCCACAACCTGTGGCCAATGACCCGCGTGGGTATCGACCAGTATCCGCTGGTGGAATACCTCGCAGGCCAGCTGATGCTGTCTGACGACGACCGTTTCGACGCGCTGCGCACCTACTTCCCGAATGCCAAGAAGGAAGACTGGAAACTGTGGCAGGCCGGTCAGCGCGTGCAGATCATCAAGCGTGACGAAGAGAAGGGCGGCGTGCTGAAGCTGGGCACCGAAGTGGTGGCCTCTCAGGACCGCACCATTGCAGGTCTGTTGGGCGCCTCGCCAGGTGCATCGACTGCTGCGCCGATCATGCTGAACGTGCTGGAAACCGTGTTCAAGGAGAAGGTCGCTACTCCAGAGTGGCAGGCCAAGATCAAGGAAATCGTCCCAAGCTACGGCACCAAGCTGAACGACTCGGCCGCTGCTACTCAGAAAGAGTGGAACTACACCGCCGAAGTGCTGCAATTGGCCAAGCCGCCGGTCATCGACGAAAGCGTCGGTACCAGCGCAGTCGCGCCAAGTCAGCCGGTTGAAAGCAAGCCCGAGAACGACATGGCCCTGTAATTCACGGCCCTGATGTAATCGAAAAGCCACGGGGGTCACCCCGTGGCTTTTTTTTTGCGCGGTTTACGGCAGGCAGGGCGCAGGCGAGGTCGCGCCTTCGCAGGCATTCGGCAGCCTTGAGGGTGCAGGAGGCGATTGCTTAAGAGAATCCGGGCAAGCACAGGTCGCTCAGACCTGGCGCAAAATGCAGTCCAGCAACCCCGGAAAACGCTCCCCGAGCATGTCGCTGCGCAGCGAGTTCATGTGCGTGGTGCCCACATTGCGAGTGTGTACCAACCCTGCGTCCCTCAACACACGAAAATGGTGGGACATGCTCGACTTGGGCCGCCCTCCGTCCAGCTCGCCGCAACTGGCCTCGGTCACCCCAGCAAGATGGCGGACGATGCCCAGGCGCACCGGGTCGCTCAAGGCGTACAGCACGCGTTCGAGAATAAGGTCATCAGGATTGGGATGTTTGTAGGCTCGCATGGTCTGCATGATACCGGGGCTTTCCATTATTGCCATAGTTCGATTATGATCGAACTACAGTATTCAATGATCCTGGAGTGTTCCATGGCAGCCCTGTTCGAACCCTATACCCTCAAAGACGTCACCCTGCGTAACCGCATCGCCATCCCGCCGATGTGCCAATACCGCGCTGAAGACGGCATGATCAACGACTGGCACCATGTGCACCTGGCTGGCATGGCCCGAGGCGGCGCCGGTCTGTTGGTGGTCGAGGCCACGGCGGTATCGCCCGAAGGCCGCATCACCCCAGGCTGCGCCGGCATCTGGAGCGATGCCCATGCCCAGGCGTTCGTGCCCGTGGTGCAGGCGATCAAGGCGGCCGGCTCCGTGCCCGGCATCCAGATCGCCCACGCCGGTCGCAAAGCCAGCGCCAACCGCCCATGGGAAGGCGATGATCACATCGCAGTCGATGATCCACGTGGCTGGGAAACCATCGCCCCGTCGGCCATCGCCTTCGGTGCCAACCTGCCCAAGGTGCCGCGCGCCATGACCCTGGACGAAATCGCCCGGGTCAAGCAGGACTTCGTCGATGCAGCGCGCCGTGCACGCGACGCCGGCTTTGAGTGGATCGAGCTGCACTTTGCCCACGGTTACCTGGGCCAGAGCTTCTTCTCCGAGCACTCCAACCAGCGCACCGATGCCTACGGTGGCAGCTTCGAAAACCGCAGCCGGTTCTTGCTCGAAACCCTGGCAGCGGTACGCGAAGTGTGGCCTGAGCACCTGCCGCTGACAGCTCGCTTCGGGGTGCTGGAATACGATGGGCGTGACGAGCAAACCCTGGAAGAGTCCATCGAGCTGGCGCGCCGCTTCAAGGCCGGCGGCCTGGACCTGCTGAGCGTAAGCGTGGGCTTCACCATTCCTGATACCAACATTCCATGGGGCCCTGCCTTCATGGGCCCGATTGCCGAGCGCGTGCGCCGCGAAGCCGGTATCCCCGTCACCTCGGCATGGGGCTTTGGCAAACCGGAGCTGGCCGAGGCGGCCGTACGCGCCGAGCAACTGGACCTGGTCTCGGTCGGTCGTGCTCATCTGGCTGACCCGCACTGGGCGTATTTCGCGGCCAAGGAGCTGGGCGTGGAAAAGGCTGCCTGGACCTTGCCAGCGCCCTATGCACACTGGCTTGAGCGGTATCGGTGATCGGGCTGGGGCTGCGCCTGCAGCCCCCCCATCTTTACTTCGGCTTACCAACGTGGGTAGATCAGACACGGCTGCGCTTCAAACCTCAGCTCTGATCGCACCATTGACGAGACGGGGTTGAGACGGTGTGACAGGCGCACGCTGTGGCTGTGGCTGTAGAAGATCAGGGTAGGATTCAAGGTTCTCCTGCCACTCCAACGTCCCGACCAATTCAATGGCTTTTTTATTGTGAAACGCAGCCAGCGATTCGGCTTCCATTGCGCGCACCTTTGCGCTTTTAGCATCCTTTTTTAGCTGTGAAGCCTGGGCTCGCCACTCCAACTTCAGGTGGGGCGTCGGCGCTCGGGTGCTTTGCGACAGGTGGTGGGCCGCAGCTTTGCGAAGACGAGCTACCTCAGCTCGATGCAATGCTGCCTCCTTCAGCTTGTGCTTCCGAGCGACCGTATGGCCGGCAAGTTGCCCGTGGCGATAGTCCGAAATGCGCTGAACTGTTCGTGGAGGTCTTGTACGACCATTGAAAACGGTCAGGACGGTAGGGGCTCGCCCCGATGGGTCGCGCAAATTTACAGGGTCGGCTTTGCAATAGGCATAACCATTCAGCCCACCTTGCTCAAACGGGGTCAGTGTATCCACTGACAAGAATCGCATCAGCGTAGGGCTGAAGCTTCTTACTCCATTCCCGAGCGGGTAAATGCTTGCCCTGTAGTCATAATGTTGACCTACGAATGCTACGAGTGAACAGCTGTGGCCGAAGCCCCAGGGTAGGTATGCAGCACGTCGTAGATCAATCCCAAAATGCGTATGCATATGCAGTGAGTCCATTTCAGGAAGACTGCCTCGAGCCTTGCCAGGTAATGACATTCAGGCACAGCATAGGTGACGAGGTGGGCCCTTCGACACTGTCATTTTTGGTAGGCCAAAGGACCTCTACGTTCGCTTACTTAGACTGTGCGTTATAGGTGCTGTCATCTAGATCACCCAACTGAGATCCGCGCTAATGAGCCAGGGTATTTTGCAATATTGCCTGCGCCTCGGCGAAGCACTGCTCGGCAATTGCCGAGCGGGGCTCGCTGCGGCGCAGTAGCAGGCCTACCGGGCTGTGGATGGCGGCATCGGTGACCGGCACGATGCGCAGGTGCTCGCTGAGGCTTTCCAGGCCGCAGCCCAGCGGCATGATGGCGCAGCACAGGCCAGTGGCGATGGCCTGGATCAGCTGAAAGCTGGAGTCGCTTTCCAATACAGCATTCGGTTCCAGGCCGCGGCTACGGAAGCTCAAGTCCAGCGACTGCCGGTAATGCATCCCCTTGCTCAACAGGCCCAGTGGTGTATCGCCCAGCTGGTCCCAGCGCAGGCTTTGGGCGTCGAACTGAAAATGCCGGGTATCGTGCAGCAGGCCCATGGTCGTGGTACCCAGCTCGATGACGTCGAAAAACTGCGTGTTGACCTGGTCCAGGTAGCAGATGCCCAAGTCCAGTTGGTTACGGCTCAGGCCGTCGATCACCTGTTCGGAGCTGAGCGAGCTGAGCTCGAAGTGCAGGCCCGGGTACTTGGCCCGCAACGGCAGCAGCAGTTGCATCGGGTTGAAACTGGCCAGCGGCACCGTGCCCAGGCGCAGGCTCCCCACCACTTGGCCGCGGCAATGGGCCGCCTCGGCGTGCAAGCCGTCATGTGCGGCCAGCAGGGTCCGTGCCCAGGCCAGGATGCGTTCGCCGGCCTCGGTGAACCCTTCGAACCGCTGACCGCGCTTGACGAGCACCAGGTCCAGTTCGTCTTCCAGGTTGCGCAGGCGCATGGACAACGTGGGCTGGGTGATGTGGCACAACGCAGCGGCCTGGCCAAAATGGCGAGTCTGGTCGAGGGCGATGAGAAACTTCAGTTGCTTGATATCCATGCCTGCGCCTGCTAAAGGGTTGCGCCGACAGTAACGTACCGTGGCGATAGATGCCATTGATCGAGCCGTTTGCGCTATCGATTGGACGCTGGCAGCGCATGTTACTAGCGTGACCGCCACCTCATTGGAAGGAGCTGTGCTGTGCGTGTTCAACCTGATGCGGTGTTCGTGCCGCTCAACATCGCTGTCTTGACCGTCAGCGATACCCGCACTGTCGAGAGCGATACCTCAGGTGCGCTGCTGGCGGACCGCTCGGTGGACATGGGTCACCACCTGATTGCACGGGTTCTGCTCAAGGATGATCTTTACAAAATCCGCGCTCAGGTGGCGACCTGGATTGCCGACGAGCAGGTGCAGGTGGTGTTGATCACAGGTGGCACAGGCTTTACCGGCAGGGACAACACCCCGGAAGCGGTCGAATGCCTGCTGGAACGGCGCGTGGACGGGTTCGGCGAGCTGCTGCACGCCCTGTCCATTCTGGATGTCGGCTCATCGGCCGTCCAGCGCCGCGCCTTGGCAGGGCTGAGCAATCATACGCTGGTCTGTTGCCTGCCAGGTTCTACCGGGGCCTGTCGTACTGCCTGGGAAGGCATCCTTGCCGAACAGCTCGACGCCCGGCACCGGCCTTGCAATTTCGTCAAGCACGTGCGGCTTTAGCAGGAGCGGGTGCCTACCAAAGATCCCTGGCTCAGCAGCATTGACCGACCTTTGAGCGACCTTGTCAGGGCGCCAAACCGGCTGCGCAAGAGCCCCAATCGCTCGCAGCCGTCAAGGCACCCCGGCGTCTGGTCAGTGGAAAGGAATCACCCCACGTGCCTGAGCATAGGTCAGGTTGCCTCGGTGAATCCGCAACTCCTCGCCCACGGCAGCGCTTCTGACCTGTTCCCTGTAACCCAGCTTGCGCTGCCGCCACAGTTTCAGATGACCTTTGCCGAACGCCGTCGGTGCGGCGGCCGCGTCATTGAAATGAAAGTGAGCGGCCCACAGGGGCTTGCCGCGCTCGCTGTCTGGCGCTTCGAGCACATCGATGCGGTACTCATCCAGATAACCTTCGGCCAGCGCCTGCCGCGGCCCTTGATAGGTCACCCGCACCAGCCCTTGCTTGTGCAAGTAGTGCAAGCCTTCTGCACTGGGAAAGCGTGTGGTGCTGTGCAGCTTGACCAGCACCTCGCGTTTGCCGTCGCGCAAGGCCACCAAGGCATCGTCCAGGCGTTGCAGCAGTTCAGAGTCCGCTTCACTGTCGGCTAGCTGATCGCGCAGTGTCTGCACTTCCCCTATTTGTGCATCGAGCATCGACGTCAATGAATGGCTATCGATATCTTCTTCGACCAGCTTGCGCGCTTTGGCAAGTACGTTCTGATTCTGAGCAAGCATCCCTTCAGCCAGCGCTTGTTCCTGACGTTCGCTTTCCGGTGTGGGCGCCCTGGGGGGTGATACCTTGCCCACAGCAGGCAGTTGTTCGACCCATGTGCCACTTTCCCGGGTGAAGGTATGCAGTGCCGTCTGGCTGAAGGTCCCGCGAACTTGCAGCACAGGCTGCCCATCCACGATCGACTCCGAACCGATCACCGTCTGGCCGGCCGCTGTCTTGGCCACCTGCAACGCCTGCCGACGGTACACCGGACGGGTGGTGGAGTGTTGCTGGCCGACGGCCTGCTCGCGTAATGCGATGACCAGCGCGTCGCCGGCCATGGTCTTGAGCTCGACCATCTGTTGTCGATACGCCTCGAGGCGCTCGATATCCACGAGCTCGCTGCCCAGCTGGGCAATACGCTGACTGTTGAGAATGGCGGCCGAATATTCATCCCAGGCACTCTGCAGAATATCGATACGCTGAGCAGTCTGCAGGTCGGTGAACAGGGACAGATGGTGAGCATTAGCGGCCACCCGCAGGCGCTCCCCGGCAAGTGCAGCCCTGAATACCGCGTAGTGCGCATAGTCTTGCAAGGCCTCAAAACGCAGCGCCATCTCAACCAGGCCCATGGCCTGGAAGAACCGTATGTTTGGCGTGGTGGTGGTGCGCGCTTCGATGATCTGGGCGATGGTCCTGTCCGCTGCGTGAGTGCTCGGTACCGTCATGTCCAAATCGGTAACAGCAAGCAGCCGATCGAGCGCCGCCATGTATTCGATGATCAAAGGCTGGTCGATAATGATGCTTTCAAGCACTTCACGGTACTGGTCATACGCGGCTTGGCGCACCTCAGGTGGCGCGGCGTTGAGCGCCGTGGTCAGTCGGTCATACTCACTGAAGCGACCGGTATGCAACTGCTCTTCGATGATGAACTGCCCATAGCCAATCAAGTTGCGCCTGACATCTGCCAACGCCTGCCGCTGTTCTGGCGCATAGCTGGTGCTGGCCATGTAGCTACGGTCATCGAACAGGGCAACCATGTTGCGCTCGGCCTCAAGGTAGCTCTGGAAAATCCCTACAGCGGATTCGATACGCTGGCGGCGCAAGTTCTTTATCTGCGCCAGCAACTCCGTATGCCGTTTGGCAAACAGCCCGGTTGCCCGCTCGAACTGGGCATGCTGTTCAGGATCTTGCGGCGGCGGTTGCTTGAGTCGCTCATCCACTTTCAGCCATTGAGCGCGAGCGGCCTCGATGCGTGGGCGCAGGCCTTCATATTCAACGGCGCCTCTTTCCGCGTCGTCGAGGCTTTTTTCGACCGCCTGCTGCGCGGTTCGGATCCGACGGACCAACCGCTCGCGCAAGCGCTGCTGAGTGCTTGAACCAGGTCGGTCCCCGCCGCCGCGCAGTCGCGTATCGATACGCCACCCTTGTGGGTCGCGTCTGATCAGTGGCCCCTGGCTGCCATCCGGCCCGACGATGCGGGTAAGCCCATCGGCCGAGTCGACCGCATAAGCCTTTCCTTGCAGCCGCACATAGCGCCCATGCTCAAGCTCATACAAGCCTTCCAGAGGCCCTTGCTTGATCACCGACCCGCCGTCCAGGCTTACCGAGGCAGCCATGGCTTGCAATCGCGTGCGTTGAACCCCGGATAGCTCATTGAAACCCTGGGCGCCCCGCCATGCAAAATCGAGTTGTGTGGTCGCTTGCGCCTGCAGTGCCTCGACCGTGGACACACTGCCCGGCTCAGGCAATGGCAACGGATCGATATCGCCGCCCAGTCGCACCGAGGCTGGATCGATACTCAGCCCAGTCTGCGCCCCGGCGTGGGGCGGCTCCGTTCTGGGAAGCTGCGCATGGATCAGCACCATCAGTGTGTTGTTCAGCAGATCCACCACAGCTTGGGTTCGATCCGTAGCGCTGCCTTCAAGCAGCAGTTTCAGGTCCTCGGCTACTGCAGTCATACCGATGTACAGCAAGGCAATCGAAGAGATCGGCCCCGGTAGAGCGGGCGCGACCACGTTCAGCAACTGCCAGGCAAACGTCTTGATGGACTGCCAGCGTAACTCGCTGTTGCTCATGGCGCTGCGGTCGGCCAGTTCGAGCAGCATCGAGCGCTTGGCTTCGAACAGGTTCGCATCGATGTCATGGGTCCAGAACGTCAGCGCGAGTTCAACAGGGGCTGGCTTGCTCAGTGGCGCGTACGGATCGAACACCCAGTGGGGCAGATGGGGCTCTTTGAAGCCGCCCTTGTCGTAAACGGCCCGGTGCGCTTGGTCGAGCCATGCCAGCACCTCTTCCTGCACGCGGCCGGGCTGGGCAATCTCCTGCATGAGGCCGTGCGGGTCCTTGAATTGTTTGAGCGCGCCCCTGTGCATCGGACAGTACAGCAACAGTGCGCCGCTATTGGCCACCTGGATGACGAAGAAACCGTGCGCCTTGTCGACCAACTGCGAGTCGGGCGAGCGCTTGAAAGCCAGGGGCGCGATGGCCAACGCCTTCTCATTGCTTGCGGGTAAACGGCAAAAGCTTGCCACCGCCGCATAGCTGCGTGAGTCGATATGCCCGGTACACAGCGCGAAGGCAGCATCGAGCATAAGGCCCAAGCGCCATTGCGCCGCAAAGGCGTTGAGGTGGCTGGCTTTGTACTGTTCATCCCCAAGCAAGCCATCGAGGTAGCGCGGATAGGTGCCGCCTATGTCTACAGTGGCAACCAACTGGCGCAGGTACTCGGGGTCAAGCCACGAAGGGATCTGCCCATGGGTGCGATGGGCTACAGCGGCTACAGGGCTTGCGCCGGTTGCCTCAAGGCGACCGATGGCGTACTCGGTCAACGTCAGCGTCTTGCTTTCTATCAGCTGCGGGAAACCCAGCCCATGGCCGTCATTGGCGTAGGTATTGACGGTCAGTAACAGGTCATCCGCGTCGAAGGCGCCGTCTGCAGGGTGATCGGCCAGCATCTGTTCGCGTAGCTTGCGCCGCGCATAGGGTTGCAGATCATCCGGTTCTGCAGGGGGCTGGGCATTTGCCTGGGAGGCCTGCAACACGCAAACATCTATCAGCGCCTGGAGATAGCGGCTCTGACTGTTGAAGTCTGCGTTCAACAATTTCTCAGGCAGATCGATGGCCAGCTGTTGAGTGGGCAGATCGGCCCTCTGGGCGAAGAACTGCGAGGGGTCGACCACGGCCTGGTAGGCAGACGCCAACTCATCCACCGTGTTCAGATCGCTCAACCGTACACGGTTCAACCGCGACAGCAGGATTTCAAGCAATACGCCGGACAACAAGGCAAACGCGTTACCGTCAGCTTCGTAGAGCGCCCACGAAAAACCGTCATCGGTCGCTGTCGGCCGGTACTGCGTCTGCAAGTAGGTGCCAAAGTCCTCTAGCGAGGTGAAACCTTTCACATCCCCTGCAGACGTGCACCAGAGTGTCACGTTGGCCACTTCGCTACTGGCGTTCACCAGCAGCCCAGGCAGCAGTTCACGGGTGCTGGCTTCGCCCAGGCGCCAATGCATGCGTACGGTATGCACGGCAAAACCCTCGGTTCTTTCGAGCAGCAGATCCTGCAAGCATCGCTGCTCATCAGCGGTCAACGCCTGATCGGCCAACCCACTCAGAAGCCCGGCGCGAAGCACCTGTTGAACCCAGGTATCGTGATCGTTGCCGTTGCCTGCATTCCAGTAGTCGATCTGAGCCTGTGCAAAGCACGCATGAAGGGTCGGCAGAAACGCATTGAATGCGTCGTTAAGCGTGCCGGGGTCGACAAGGTCATCATCGGCTGTTTCGAACGCATCGGGGATGGCAAAAAAGCGAAGCGGTGGTTTGAGGCTGAAGCGGTCCTGGCGGGAAAAATCCACCGGTGCGCCATCAAGAAAGCGTTGCAGCACAACCTCGACAAGCGGGGTAACTGTCCAGTAGCCGTCCACGTGCCAGCGAAGAAATTTCAGCGGTTCGGCCGTTTTCATGTCGGGGCGGTGAACGGCCACCTTGGGGTAATGCGCGATGATCAGGTTCATCAGTTGCTCGCCTACCACTTGGCGCAGGGTAGGGCGGTTGCCAAAGCGCATGGCGATGGCACGATTGAGGTCATGTGGTGCAGGTGGATGGGGGTGGGAAGAGGGCATGCTTGGAGCTCCTTGTGGGTTCTAACCACAATGTTCCAAGCGTGCCAAGGCACCCGGTGCTATCTATGTGCTGCACATCGGTCAAGGCCTTTGGCTGCGCCCAGGCATGGCGCCGTGCTGTCTGCACTTGCCCGCCAGCCTGGACCAACATTCTTCGAATAAGTCAAGAACCGACCTGTTCAAATCCCTCGCACCGTGCTACAAACTGGTTAAGCAATGATCTAGCTGCTTGATAACGAAGGGAAAATCATGACGAAGTCGGAGCTGATCGAACGTATTGTCACCCATCAAGGGCTACTCTCGTCCAAGGACGTAGAGCTGGCCATCAAGACCATGCTTGAACAGATGTCACAATGCCTTGCTACCGGTGATCGCATCGAGATCCGCGGTTTTGGCAGCTTCTCGCTGCATTATCGGGCACCACGGGTAGGTCGTAACCCCAAGACCGGCCAGTCGGTCAGCCTCGAAGGCAAGTTCGTTCCGCACTTCAAACCCGGCAAGGAATTGCGTGATCGGGTCAATGAAGAAGAAGACGAGGCTCACACCTGATTTCCTAGGAGCAACCCAATGCGTAACCTCAAGCGTGCAATGGCAGCTGTCTTCGTTCTGCTGCTGGCGGCTGTAGTGCTGTTCTTCGTGCTGGAAAACCAGCAGACCGTAGCCTTGACCTTGTTTGGCTGGGTTGCGCCACAGGTGCCCGTGGCAGTGGTAGTGCTGGCAGCGTTGATCATTGGCCTGGCCGTTGGGCCTTTGCTGGGCGCCTATGGCGTGCAGCGCAGCAAGGGCAAAATCCGTGCTTCGGCCCGCGAAGCGGCGCTGAGCGGCAAATAAAGATTTTTCTTAGGTTGCTTTAGGAAATGCCTGCCTATTAAAGCAACGGTCACCATGGACTAATTGCTCACTTCGTTTTAGCCCCTGGCGAGAGTGCGCAGCATGGATTACCCCGGCCTAACCCACCACGGCGCGGTACGCGGCGTGACGGGTTCCTGCCATCAGCTTCATTTAGGTCCTGGCGTCAGCCTGCTGGTCGACTGCGGTGCCGAGCAGGGCGCCGATGCCACACCGGGCGCGCAGGGCAACGCGCTCGGGTTCGACATCACTGGCATCCAGGCCCTGATCGTCACGCACGTGCACCTGGACCACGTAGGCCGCATTCCGGCATTGCTGGCCCAGGGGTACCGCGGCCCCATCCTCTGTAGCGAGCCCTCCGCCAGGTTATTGCCCCTGGTGCTCGAAGACGCCTTCAAGCTCGGCATCGACAGCACACCTGCCCAAGTGGCCCGCTACATCGCCCTGGTACAAAACCTGATCGTGCCCCTGCCTTTCGGGCACTGGCATACCTTGGTTCAGCACCCGCAGGTGGCTTGCGCCATTCGCTTGCAGCGTGCGGGTCACCTCTTGGGTTCAGCCTACGTCGAATGCGACATCCAGCACGGGCCAAACAGCACGCGCTATGTATTTTCAGGTGACCTGGGCCCGGGCAACGACCCCTTGCTGCGCCCCTTGCAGCCCCCGGAGCACGCCGATGTGCTGGTGCTGGAAAGCACCTATGGCGACCGCCTTCACCCACCCACTGGTGATCGCATCCAGCGACTGGAAGCGGCCATCGACCGCGCACTGGCCGATCACGGCACCTTGCTGATCCCGGCCTTCAGCCTGGGGCGCACCCAGGCACTGCTCCATGACCTCGAAGATGTCCTGCACCGCAAGGCCTTGTTGGGCAAGACGGGCCCCTCGCCACAAGGCGAGCCCGTGTATTGGTCGCAGCTGCCGATCATTCTCGATTCGCCCCTGGCCCAGCGCATTACCCAGGCCTACCGCGACCTGCACCCTTATTGGAACGAGCAGGCCAGGGCGCGCCTGGCAGATGGCCGCGACCCGCTCGCGTTCGGCCAACTGATCAGCGTAGACACCCACGCCCGTCACCAGCAGGTGGTCAACTACCTAAAAAGCACCGGCAGGCCCGCCATCGTCATTGCAGGCAACGGCATGTGCTCGGGCGGGCGCATCGTCAATTACCTCAAGGCCATGCTGGGCGACCCCAGGCATGAAGTGATGTTCGTAGGCCATCAGGCCAAGGGCACGCCCGGTGCGGTGATCCAGGCCAGCGAACGGGGGCAGGGCCTGGGCCAGGTGGACCTGGAGGGGCAGTACTACAGCATCTGGGCCAAAGTGCTGACCCTCGGTGGCTATTCAGGCCACGCCGACCAGGCCGGCCTGGTCGCCTTCGCCACCAGCAGCGAGCGTGCCCCGGCGCGCATTGTGCTGGTGCATGGCCGGGCCGGTGCGAAAACGGCGCTGGCACAGGCGCTGCAGCGGCGCACGCAGGCGCTTGGCTGGCCAACCCAGGTGGAAATCGCAAGATAATGCGAGCGATTCACGGAACGATGGGCGCCGACGTTGTCTGATACACACCACGGCTCACCACCCCCTCGCGCGACCTGCCCGAGGCGATCACCAGGTAGGGCATGTCGGCCACGCTGGCCGCAGCCTGCGCGCAAGCTACAAAGCGTATTCTCTGGTATTCTTCGCCGTGATGCTTGCGTCTCGAGCCTATGGATAGCCAGAGATTACTCACGCTAGGCGCGTAACTTAGCGGCGTTGCGCTGTGCGCGACGACGATCAGAAATAAGACTCATGCTGGCCAATTGAACCATCAACTGGCTGTTAAGGATCCGAATATGGAATTGATCCCGGTTATTCTTTCCGGTGGCGTTGGCAGCCGTTTGTGGCCTGTTTCTCGTGAGGCTCACCCCAAGCCGTTCATGACCCTGCCCGACGGGCAAAACCTGATTCAGAAGACGTTCCTGCGCGCCTCCAAACTGGACGGCGTTGCAGAAGTTCTGACCGTCACCAACCGTGAACTGCTGTTCAAGACCGAAGACGAATACCGCGCCATCAATACCCAGGGCCACCCCCAAGGCTATATTCTCGAACCGTTCGGTCGCAACACCGCCGCCGCCGTGGCCGCTGCCGCCCTGCAACTCCAGCAGGTGCATGGCCCGCAGGCCTACATGCTGGTGCTGGCTGCCGACCACCTGATCCAGGACGAAGCGGCGTTCTCCCAAGCCGTAAACCGAGCGGTGCACCTGGCCGAGCAAGGTTGGCTGGTCACCTTCGGCATCAAGCCCCAGTACCCCGAAACCGGCTTCGGCTACATCGAAGCGGCCGCCGATGGCGCGCTGGACGGTGGCCTCAAGGTCGCGCGCTTCGTCGAGAAGCCCGATGCCGCCACCGCCGAAGCCTATGTAGCCGCCGGCAACTATTTCTGGAACGCCGGCATGTTCTGCTTCCAGGTCGGCACCGTCATCGAGCAGTTCCAGGAACACGCCCCGGACGTGCTGCACGCCGTGGCCCAGACGCTGGAGGCCTCGCGCCACACCACCGCCAAGGGCTACAGCTGCATGGCGCTCGACCCCGACACATTCGCCAATGTGCCTGACATCTCCATCGATTACGCCCTGATGGAGCGCTCACGCAAGGTCGCGACCATTCCCTGCGACATCGGCTGGAGCGACATTGGGTCGTGGAACGCCGTCAGCGAACTGACCGCCCCGGACGAATCGGGCAACCGCTTCGAAGGCGAAGTGCTGGCCCACGCATCGAGCAACAACTACGTCACCACCGAAGACCGCCTGGCGGCCCTGGTCGGCGTGCAGGACTTGCTGGTGGTCGACACCCCCGACGCCCTGCTGATCGCCCACAAGGACCACGCCCAGGACGTCAAGCACATCGTCAAGCGCCTGAAAAGCGATGGCCACTCGGCGCACCTGCTGCACCGCACCGTGCATCGCCCCTGGGGCACCTACACCACCCTGGAAGACGGCGAGCGCTTCAAGATCAAGCGCATCGTGGTCAAGCCCAAGGCATCCCTGTCCCTGCAGATGCACCATCACCGCAGCGAGCACTGGATCGTGGTCAGCGGCATGGCCGTGGTGGTCAACGATGACAAGGAGCTGATGCTCAACACCAACGAGTCCACGTTCATCCGCGCCGGTCACAAGCACCGCTTGCAGAACCCGGGCGTGATCGACCTGGTGCTTATCGAAGTTCAAAGCGGCGACTACCTCGGCGAAGACGACATCGTGCGTTTCGAGGACAATTACGGTCGTTGCGACGCCTGAGTCCAGGCTTTCCCGTCGGCCCGTCGTGCCTGGCCAGGCACCGGGCCGGTCTTCGGTCGCCCACCGTGGCCGGCTATCCCTGTTCAGACTGTCGGCGCCCCTGGCGCCACCGCATTGAGTGAGACGTATGTACCCACCCATCCAGACCCGTTGTTTCAAAGCCTACGATATCCGCGGCCAAGTGCCTGCCGACCTCAACGATGACGTGGCCTACCGCATTGGCCGCGCCCTGGTGGCCGAGCTGGGCGGGCGCACCTACGTGGTGGGCCGTGACATGCGCCTGGAAAGCCCCGGTTTGTCGCTGGCGCTGATCAAAGGCCTGACCGAAGGCGGCGCCGATGTGATCGACATCGGCCTGTGCGGTACTGAAGAAGTGTACTTTGCCACCAGCCATCACCAGGCCGACGGCGGTGTGATGATCACCGCCAGCCATAACCCCAAGGGTTACAACGGCATGAAGCTGGTGCGCGAGCAGTCCCGCCCGATCAGCGGCGACACGGGCCTGAACGACATCCGCCAGCGCGTCGAGGCCGGTAGCCTGGGTGAGCCTGCCGCCAAGCCCGGCCAGGTGCGCGAGGTGTTCGACAAGACCGCCTACATCGACCACCTGCTCACCTACGTCAACCTCGACACCCTCAAGCCGCTCAAGGTGCTGGCCGACCCCGGTAACGGCGCTGTGGGCCCGGTGATCGAGCTGCTCAAGGCACGCCTGCCCCTGGACATCACCCTGATCAACGGCGAGCCGGACGGCAACTTCCCCAACGGCATTCCCAACCCGCTGCTGCCGGAAAACCGCGACCTGACCCGCCAGGCCGTGCTCGACACCGGCGCCGACATGGGCATCGCCTTCGACGGCGACTTCGACCGCTGCTTCTTCTTCGACAACCAGGGCCGCTTCATCGAAGGCTACTACGTGGTCGGCCTGCTGGCCGAGATGCTGCTGGCCAAGCACCCTGGCAGCAAGATCATCCACGACCCACGCCTGACCTGGAACACCATCGAACAGGTGGAAGCAGCCGGCGGCGTGGCCATCCAGAGCAAGACCGGCCATGCCTTCATCAAGGAGCGCATGCGCGCCGAAGACGCCGTATACGGCGGCGAAATGAGCGCCCACCACTACTTCCGCGACTTTGCCTACTGCGACAGCGGCAACATCCCGTGGCTGCTGGTGGCCGAGCTGATGAGCGTGACCGGCAAGACCCTGGCCCAGCTGGTGGACGAGCGTATCGCCAAGTTCCCGTGCAGCGGCGAGATCAACTACGAGGTGGCCGATGTGAAAGGCACCATCGACAAGATCCTGAACCACTACCTGCCGCAAAACCCCAGCGTCGACCGTACCGACGGCATCAGCGTGGCCTTCGCCGACTGGCGTTTCAGCCTGCGCGGCTCCAACACCGAGCCCCTGCTGCGCCTGAACGTGGAAAGCCGTGGTGATGAAGCGCTGGTGGCGCAGCACGTCGCGCAAATCGCCCGTTTGATTCAAGGATAACTATGTTAGGCATGTTTCGGGGCGTCTGGGATTACCGGGGCTTCATCCTCACCTCCATCAAGAACGAGTTCATCTCGCGCTTTGCCCGCAGCAAGCTAGGCGGCCTGTGGATGATCATCCACCCCCTGGCCCAGGTGGCCATCTACGCGTTGATCCTGTCCAACGTGCTGGGCGCGCGCCTGCCCGGCATCGACAACAAGTACGCCTACGCGCTGTACCTGATTGCCGGCATCCTGGCCTGGAACCTGTTCGCGGAAATCGTCGGGCGCTGCCTCACGGTGTTCATCGAACAGGGCAACCTGATGAAGAAGATGCGCTTTCCGCGCATTGCGCTGCCGGTGATCGTGGTGGGGTCGTGCCTGCTCAACAACCTGTTGCTGTTCATCGCCGCCATGATCATCTTCGCCTTGCTGGGCCATGCGCCCAACGCGCAGATGCTGTGGCTGCTGCCCCTGACCCTGGTGGTGGTGGCCTTCGCCGTCGGCCTGGGCCTGGTGCTGGGTGTACTGAACGTGTTCTTGCGTGACATTGGTCAGGTGGTGCCGATCATCATGCAGGTATGGTTCTGGTTCACGCCGATCGTGTACTCGGTCAACATCGTGCCCGACTACCTCAAGGGCACCCTGGACATCAACCCGATGTATGCCATCGTCACCGGCTATCACAACGCGCTGGTCTACAAGCTTGCGCCGAACATCGCCGAACTGGGCGTCACGGTCGCCATTGCCCTGGGCCTGATGGTACTGGGGCTGTTCCTGTTCCGCAGGGCTTCTGCCGAAATGGTGGACTCGCTATGACACTTCTGTCCGTCAGCAACGTAGGCAAGGCCTACCGCAGCTACCGCTCCGAATGGCAGCGCATCGCGCGCTGGTGCTACTTGCCGGTCAAGGCCAGCAGCGAGCATTGGGTGCTCAAGCACATCAGCTTCAACATCGAGGCCGGTGAATCCATCGGCCTGGTGGGGCAGAACGGCGCGGGCAAGTCCACGCTGCTGAAAATGATCACCGGCACCCTGCAACCCAGCGAAGGCACCGTGCGCGTCAACGGCCGCATCGCCGCCATCCTCGAGCTGGGCATGGGCTTCAACGCCGAGTTGAGCGGGCGTCAGAATGCCTACCACGCCGCCGGCCTGATGGGCTTTACCACCGACCAGATCGACGGCGTGATCGACGACATCGAGGCGTTCGCCGAAATTGGCGAGTACTTCGACCAGACCGTGCGCACCTATTCCAGCGGTATGCAGATGCGTGTGGCCTTTGCCGTCGCCACGGCATTCCGCCCCGAAATCCTGATCATCGACGAAGCCTTGTCGGTGGGTGACAGCTACTTCCAGCACAAGAGCTTTGGCCGCATCAAGGAATTCCAGCAGGCTGGCACCACGCTGCTGATCGTGTCCCACGACCGCGCCGCCATTCAGGCCCTGTGCAACCGGGCGATCCTGCTGGACGGCGGCACCGTCATCAAGGACGGGCCACCTGAAGAGGTGATGGATTACTACAACGCCCTGATCGCCCAGAAAGAAAACGCCACCGTCGAAGTGCAAACCCTCGAGAACGGCGCAGTGCAAACCCGCTCGGGCAGTGGCAAGGCCAGCATCGCAGGTGTCTCGCTGCTCAACGCCCAGGGCGCTGCCGCCGAATACGTGACCGTGGGCGAGGACGTCTGCCTGACCGTGGACGTGGCCATCAACGCCCCGTTGCCCGAACTGGTGGTGGGCTATGTGATCAAGGACCGCCTGGGCCAGGACGTATACGGCACCAACACCCACCACCTAGGGTGTGCCCGCAAGGACCTCGCCCAGGGCACGCAGCTGTCGTACCGTTTCCGCTTCCCCGCCAACCTGGGCGTGGGTTCTTATTCCGTCGCCGTCGCGCTGCATGCGGCCGATGCCCACGTGGTGGACAACTACGAGTGGCGCGACCTGGCCTTGGTGTTCAACGTCGTCAACGTTTCGGAAAGTACGTTCGTAGGCCTTGCCTGGATACCTCCGACCGTGGAGTGCAGTAATGGATAGTCGATTCTACCGGGCGTTCGAAGACCGCCATCGTGGCTCCCGGGCGCTGATCGCCAGCCGCCTCGAAGTCTACCTGCCGTTTCTGGCGCCGCTCAAAGACCTGTACCCCCAGGCGGGCGTGCTGGACGTAGGCTGCGGCCGTGGCGAGTGGCTGGAAATGCTGATTCGTGAAGGCTATGACGCCAGCGGTGTGGACCTGGACGAAGGCATGCTCGAAGCCTGCCGCGAACTGGGCCTGCCGGTGCGCACCGACGATGCGCTCAACGCGCTGCGCCAGTTGCCCGATGCCAGCCTGATCGCCGTCAGCGGCTTTCACATCGCCGAGCACATTCCCTTTGCCGTGCTGGAAGAAATGGTTGGCGAAGCCATGCGGGTGCTGCAACCCGGCGGCTTGCTGATCCTGGAAACGCCCAACGCTGAAAACGTAGTGGTCGGCACCAACAATTTCTTCGTCGACCCCACCCATGACCGCCCGATCCCCAGCCTGCTGCTGTCGTTCTTGACCGAGTTCAAGGGCTTTGCCCGCTCCAAGGTCCTGCGCCTGCAAGAAGCGCCGGACCTGCGCGAGCCGGAGCGCAAGCTGGGCGTGATGGACGTGCTGGCCGGCACCAGCCCGGATTACGCCGTGGTGGCGCAGAAGCAGGCACCTGCCGACGTACTGGCCGCGTTCGACGCACCGTTCGAGCAGGTGTATGGCGTAGCGCTGGACGAATTGGCCTCGCGTTATGACCAGGCCCTGGAGGGCCGGTTGAATACCCTAGAGAATCAGATGGCAACCGAAGTACATGACCTGCTCGGCTCCCTGAAAGCCGAACAAGCCGAGCGCGTGCAATTGCTCGAGGCAGGGTTTGCGCAAGAGCGCGAGCGCTTGCAAGCTCAACTGGACAACGAGCGCGAGCATGCCCAGCACGCACTGGCCCAGGCACGCGAGCAGGCCGAACGGCTGCAACTCGAGATGAACACCTCGCTGAGCAACGCCCACCACTGGTACCTGCGCGCCACCGCGCTCGAACAGCAGTTGACCACATTCCAGAGCAGCACCGTGTGGCGCGCGACCACGCCCGTGCGCAAGCTGGGCCACCTGGTCAAGCACCCTCGCAGCGCCGCAACAACCGCCAAGCACACCCTGCGCCGCGTCGCGCCCCATGCACGGCTGTGGCTGGCCCGTCGCCCTGCCGTCGAGCGCAAGGTCAGGGCCCTGGTTCAACGCAGCCCCTGGCTTACTGGCGTGTTGCGTGACCTGTTGAAGGTGCCAGCGCCTGCAGTGCCTGTAGAGGCCAACGACCCACAGCACGGTTTGATCGACCATGCTCCATTGACCCCACGGGGGCGCCAGATCGAAAGCGCGCTCCGTGCTGCCGTGACGAAGGGCCAGAAGTAATGCGTATCGTAATTGACATGCAGGGCGCGCAGACCGAAAGCCGTTTCAGAGGGATTGGCCGCTACAGCATGGCGTTTGCCCAGAGCATCGTGCGCAACCGCGGCGAACACGAAGTCTATCTTGTGCTCAACGGCATGCTGCACGAGAGCATCGAGCCCATCCGCACCGCGTTCATCGGCTTGTTGCCTCAGAGCCATATCCGCGTGTGGTACGCCGAAGGCCCCGTTGCCGACAGCCACCCGAACAACCTGGCGCGTCGCCAGACGGCCGAACACATGCGCCAGGCCTGCATCGACGCGCTCGAGCCGGACGTGATCCACGTGACCAGCTCGGTGGAAGGCTACATCGATGACGCGGTGATCGGCAGTGCCACGCTGCACCATGATGCGCTGGTCAGCGCCACGCTCTATGACCTGATCCCGCTGGTAAGCCCCAAGCAGTACCTCGACGGCAACCCGGCCTACAAAAGCCACTACCTGGCCAAGGTCGGCGCATTCCAGCAGTACGATCTGCTGCTGTCGATCTCGGACTTCGCGCGTCAGGAAGCACTCTCCCTGCTGCCGCTGGATGAGGCGAAAGTCGTCAACGTATCCACCGCTGCCGATGACGTCTTCTACCCGGTCACGCTCGCCCACGAAGAGCGTCTGGCGCTGCTTGAGAAATTCGGCCTGCGCGAACCGTTCGTGCTGTACACCGGTGGCGCCGACGAGCGCAAGAACCTGCCTCGCCTGATCGAGGCCTTCGCAGCCGTCAAACCCAAGCTGGGTGAGACCCAACTGGTATTCGCCGGCAAGATGCCGCAATACCACGTGGACCTGTACCGTCAGCATGCCCGTGACCAGGGACTGGCCCCGGACGACCTGGCATTCACCGGTTTCGTCAGCGATGCCGAGCTGCGCAGCCTGTACAGCATCTGCGAGCTCTACGTATTCCCGTCCTGGCACGAAGGCTTCGGGCTGCCGCCGCTGGAGGCCATGAAATGTGGCGCGCCCGTGATCGGTGCCAACGCCTCCAGCGTACCGGAGGTCATTGGCTGGGATGAGGCAACCTTCGACCCACACGATCCAGCGGCGATTGCCAGCAAGCTCGAGCAAGCCCTGCTGGACGACGCCTTCCGCAAGGCCCTGGCCGTTCACGGGGCAGACCGCGCCGAGCATTTCTCGTGGGACCGTACAGGGCAGGCCGCCCTCGAGGCCTTCGAACACGCCATGGCCCAGCGCCAGGCCGACCAGGCGCACATCGAGCAGCCGCGTGACCACCTGCAGCAGTTGATCGAAACCCTCAGTGCCAGTGCGCCGCTGCAAAACGGTGAGGTCAGCGTCGAGCGCCTGGCCAAGGCCGTTGATTACTCCGTGCAACCGCCTACGGATGTACCAAGCCTGTTCGTCGACATTTCGGAGCTGTGCAAGCACGACGGCAAGAGCGGCATCCAGCGCGTGGTGCGCAGCATTCTGCTGGAATGGCTGGTCAATCCGCCTTCGACCTACAAGGTCGTACCGGTGTACACCACGCCTGCAGAGCCGTACTACCGTGAAGCGTCGGCGTTCACCGCCAAGTTCCTGGGCCAGGAGCCGAACGATGCCTTGCAGGACGAAGTCATCAGCTACCGTGCTGGCGACGTGTACCTGGGCCTGGACCTGTTGATGGATGTGCTGCCGCACAAGAAGGCCTACTTCAACGCCATGCGTGACCACGGCGTCAGCATCCTGTTCGTGGTCTACGACTTGCTGATCCTGCAACTGCCGCACTGTTTCGTCGAAAGCCTGCACGAACACTATGCGAAATGGATACGGACGGTGGCTGAATACGACGGCGCCATCTGCATTTCCCAAGCCGTGGCTGATGAGCTCAATGACTGGTACCTGGAGCACATGCCTGCACGCAAGCGCCCGTTCCACATTGGCGCCTTCCACCTGGGCGCCGACCTTGACCAGTCCGTGCCATCGCTGGGCTTCCCGGAAGACCCGGCCATGCGCCTGGAGGCGCTGGAAGACAACCCTACCTTCCTGATGGTAGGTACGCTGGAACCCCGTAAAGGGCATGCACAAACGCTAGAGGCGTTTGAACAGCTATGGGCCGATGGGGTACAAGCCAATCTCGTGATCGTGGGCAAGCATGGCTGGCTGGTCGATGAACTGGCGCGCAAGCTCGAGCACCACGCCGAGCGCGGCAAGCGGCTGTTGTGGCTCTCCGGTGCCAGCGACGAATACCTGGAGCACCTGTACCAGGAGTCCGACTGCCTGGTGGCCGGCTCCTACGGTGAAGGCTTCGGCTTGCCGCTGATCGAGGCCGCGCAGCACAAACTGCCAATCATCGCCCGGGACCTTGCGGTATTCAGGGAAGTGGCCGGTGATCACGCCTGGTACTTCGAAGGCACGCACACAGAAGAAATTGCCGAGAAGATCAAGCAATGGCTGGGGTTGTTCGAAAAGGGCGAACACCCTCAATCCACCGAAATGCCATGGTTGACATGGAAAGCCAGCGCACAACAGCTGGTGGCTGCAATCGATAAGTGCGCGTTCTAACGCGCCTATAAAACACACACTGGGGCGTTTGCAATGAGTTCAAGGTTGGGTTCCACGGGGAGGACGGGCCTGGCGTTAGCGTTGGCTATCGCCGTCTGGTTCGTGTGGCATCATTTTCCTTCGGGGTTCATCGCCGGTACATCGTCGTACTGGCAGTCGGAAGTCGACGACGTTACGCAATACATCTCTGGCTTCCACGCGTTCTTCAGTGCGCCTTTCGGGTATCCGCTGCTGGCATTCGACAGCATCAATTACCCGCAGGGCACGCGCGCGACGTTCATGGACACCATTCCGCTGTATGCGCTTATCCTGAAACTGGTGGTGCCCGCGTCATACGCACCGTTCAACCCCTACGGCGTGTGGGTGGGCCTAGCATTCCTGGGCCAGGCCGTGTGTGGCTGGTGGATACTGCGCGAGCTTGAGGTCAAGTCCTGGCTGGCACTGGTGGCGCTGGTGGTGTGCCTGCTGATCTTCCCGGCCTTTACAGCGCGTGTGACCCATATCTCGCTGATGACGCACTGGATCCTGCTGGCAGCCATCGCGCTCTACTTGCGTGGGCAGCGCCTGGGGCAGGTGCCCGTGGCAGGCTGGACAGCATTGTTGGTGGCCGGCTTCTACATCAACATCTACCTGTGCGTGATGGCGAGCGCCATTTATGTCGCCAACTGGCTGGCCAAGCCACGGCACTACCGCTGGGTGGACGTGCCTCGGGCGTTGTTGCCGTTCCTGATCATCGGCGCCAGCCTATGGGTGACCGTGTTCCCCATGGACTCCACGAACGTGGCCAAGGAAACCGGTTTCGGCACGTTTTCCATGAACCTGCTGGCACCGTTTTCAGGGGGTACGTTCTTCCCCATCGAAAACGCCGAAATGCCGGGGCAATACGAAGGCTTCAATTACCTGGGCCTGGGTGTCTTGCTGGGGTTGCTGGCCGGCCTGGTACTGGGCGGGCGCAGGGCAGTGAGGTGGGCGGCGGACAACTGGCCGCTGGTGCTGGTGATGCTTGGGCTCACCCTGTATGCACTTTCCGACAGCATCTACTGGGGCACCCACCAGGTGCTGGTGCTGCATTACCCCGCGTTCATGGAGGCCATCACTACGCAGTTCCGGGCCTCTGGCCGGTTCTTCTGGCCTGTAGGGTATGCGCTGACCATCGCGGCCATCGTGTTGCTGTACCGCAGGCTGCCCAAACGCGTTTTCGCGCTGGCGATGTTGGTGTTGATCGTGGTGCAGGTGGCGGACATGTCCATCCAGCGCCACCGCTTGATCGATGGCGCCAAGCGCCCGGCAACACCAATCCTGACCCAGGCTGCGTGGGACGCCCAGATAGCCGATGGCATTCAGTATCTGTATTTCTTCCCCAAGTTCCGCTGCGGGCGCTCGGACATGATCCTCAGTACGCTGATGCCGACCATGCGGTATGCCGTCGAACACGGGCTCAAGATCAACACCGGCTACGTGGCACGCGCCAACTCCAACTGTGCAGTGGAAAGCACCCAGGCCGAAATTGCAGGCTCCGATGCGCGCCACTCCCTGTATGTATTCGTCAAGGGCGATTTCCCTGAAGTGGGCCAGGTGCTGGCGCTGTTCCCAGCCGACCATCAGCCCCAGTGCACCGAACTGGATTACGCCCATGTGTGCAAGTTTGACGTGGACAAGGAGCGCCACTGATGAGCCAGCCCAGGCGCTTGTTGTCGCTGATCTCACCGTTCTACAACGAAGAGCGCGGTGTTTGCGCGTTCTTCGAGCGTGTGGACGCCCTGTCAAAGGCGTTGGCCGATCGCTATGACTTCGAGGTCATCGCGATCAATGACGGCAGCAGGGACCAGACCTACGAAGAACTGCTCAAGGCCCAGGCGGCTTACCCGTACGTAACGGTCGTTGACCTGTCACGCAACTTTGGGAAAGAAGCCGCGCTTTCAGCTGGCCTGGACTTTGCGACCGGCGATGCAGTCGTGCCCATCGACTCCGACCTTCAGCATCCCCCCGAAGTGGTGCTGGAGCTCGTTGCCAAATGGGAGGAGGGCGCCGAAGTGGTGCTGGCCAAGCGCGTGGATCGGCGCACCGACCATGCGGTGCAGAAGTTCACCGCCAACGGGTTCTACAAACTGCACAACTCCATCTCGGACATCCACATACCCGCGGACGTGGGCGATTTTCGCTTGATGGACCGCAAGGTCGTCGAGGCGCTAAAAAGGCTTCCTGAAAACCGTCGCTTCATGAAGGGGCTGTTTGCCTGGGTAGGTTTTCGCACCGCCACCATCGAATACCAGGTGGCGCCACGCAGCACCGGCAAGACCAGCTTCAACACCTGGAAACTCTGGAATTTTGCCATCGAAGGCATCACCAGCTACAGCTCGGCCCCCTTGCGCATATGGACTTACCTGGGCTGTGCGGTATCGGCCATGGCCTTTGTGTATGCGGTTTACCTGCTGATCAAGACCCTGTGCTTTGGCGCCGATACGCCCGGCTATGCCTCGTTGATGATCACCATCCTGTTCGCCAGCGGCGTGCAGCTGATCGGCATAGGGGTGCTTGGGGAGTATGTCGGGCGGATCTTCGTCGAATCCAAGCGCCGGCCCGTGTACATCGTGCGCGAAGTGGTCAAGACCGACCGATGATCATTCCGGGCAAGTACTACCAGTTTCTGCGTTTTGCCTTGGTCGGCGTGGCCAACACGGCGGTGCATGCCGGCGTGGTGATTTTGCTGATGGAAACCCTGGCGCCGCCGGCAGCCGTGGCCAACGCGTGTGCATTCATCGTGGCCAACCTGATGTCCTACTGCATCAACAGCCGGTTCACCTTCCGTGTGCCGATGAGTTGGCTGGGATACCGGCGCTTCTTGCTGGTCTCACTCGTGTCACTGGGCCTGACGCTGCTCATCACCTCGTGGGTCGAATACATGGGTTGGCACTATGGCGTGGGCCTGGTGATGGTGGTCTTCATCGTGCCAGTGCTCAACTTCATGGTGATGAAGCTCTGGGCATTCGCCCCGGCCAAGTCATGAAAACGCCACCCTGCCGCCACGCCCACCGCAATGACTATTTTTTGGAATACGTAACAGGACTCAAACTATGACAATTGGCCAGCAAGAACACCTTTCGCCTGGCAGCGTACAACCTTGCGAAGATCGCGCGACCAGCATTGCGGTGGTGATCCCTTCCTACAAAGTGACCGCGCACATCCTGGGCGTCATTGCCGATATTGGCCCGGAAGTCGAGCGCATCTACGTCGTCGATGATTGCTGCCCGGAAGGCTCCGGCCGTTATGTCGAGGAACACGCCACCGACCCGCGTGTAGTGGTGCTGCGCAACCCGGAAAACCAGGGCGTGGGCGGTGCGGTCATGACTGGCTACCAGGCGGCTATCCAGGACGGCATGGACATCATCGTCAAGATCGACGGGGATGGCCAGATGGACCCAGGCCTGCTGATGAACTTCGTCACGCCCATTCTTGAGGGCACGGCCGACTACACCAAGGGCAACCGGTTCTACGATCTGGAAGAAATTCGGGCAATGCCCAAGATTCGCCTGTTCGGCAACGCTGTCCTGTCCTTCATGACCAAGTTCTCGTCCGGTTACTGGGACCTGTTCGACCCCACCAATGGCTACACGGCCATCCACCGTGACGTCGCCCGCCACCTGCCGTTCGCCAAGATCAGCCGTCGCTACTTCTTCGAGACCGACATCCTGTTCCGGCTCAATACCCTGCGCGCGGTGGTGGTGGATGTGCCCATGGACGCCAAGTACGGCGATGAAGTCAGCAACCTGAAGATTTCCAAGATCGTGGGCGAGTTCCTGGCCAAGCACGTGCGCAACTTCGGCAAGCGGATCTTCTACAACTACTACCTGCGCGACATGTCGCTGGCGTCCCTGGAGCTGCCGGCTGGCCTGCTGTTGCTGATATGGGGTCTGGTCTTCGGCCTGTCTCACTGGGCTTCGTCCATCTATACCGGCGTCGCCAACTCTGCCGGCACCGTGATGCTGTCTGCCTTGCCGATATTCCTGGGTATCCAACTGATCCTCGCCTTCCTGGGGCAGGACATCGCCTCCGTCCCCAGAAGGCCGTTCCACCTATCGCGGTTGAAGTCCAAGTTCAAGGCAGGTAAGCGCCCATGATGTATGCCATTGCAATTCTATGCGTCGTGGGTATCGCGACCGGCCAGATCATGTTCAAGCTCAGCGCCAGTGCGCTGCAGCGCGCCGGCACCATCTTCGACCTCAAGACCCTGATGATTCTGGGTTCTGCGTTCGCACTGTACGGTGTGACCACCATCGCCTGGGTGTGGGTGCTGCAAAAGATCGAACTGGGCAAAGCCTACCCGCTGATGGCATTGGCCTTCGTGCTGGTGCCCATCGGCAGCCACTTCATCTTGGGTGAGCGGTTCCAGGTCCAGTACTTCATCGGCGTCGCATTCATCATGTTCGGCATCGTACTGGCCGTTAAGTCCTGATCGGGCGCACATGCAGCAGGTTGTGGAAATGAAGAGCAGTAGAAGGGATAGGGCAGTATGAAGTTGATAGAAAGGTCGCAGCTGAACGCGACCGTGGCAGTCGCGGCAATCATGGCACTGGCCTTCGTGCTGCTGATGATGCGTTCAAGCGGTATCTACCCAACCGTCTTCGGGGATGAATACACCTACAGCTCGATGGCACGCGTGCTGCCGCTGTCGAGCGCATCGATACCCAACTACCTGTACCTGAGCATCTACAAGTCCACGTTGATGTGTGGCGACGGGTTCGTGGGTTGTACCAAGCTGCTCAATGCCCTGTTCTTCGTGCTGGCCTCGCCGTTCATCTTCATGGTGGCACGCCGGTATTGCAGTGCGCGGGTGTCGGTGTTGATCGTGGCCCTGAGCATGCTCGGGCCGATCAACGGCTACACCACGTACTTCATGCCTGAAGCGTTGTTCTACCTGACGTTCTGGATCAGCGCCTGGTACTTTCTGACCCTGGCCTCTAACGCGCCTTGGCAACGCTGGGCGCTGCTCGGCGTGCTGATGGGGTGTTCGTCCCTGGTCAAGCCGCATGCGCTGTTCGTCATCCCAGCCTTCTGCCTGTGCATTGCCTACTTTGCCTACAAAGACCAGGACCGCTGGTTCGTGACGGCGGTAAAAAACGCCGCTGTGTTCGTCGGCGTCATGTTGCTGACCAAATTTGGCTTCAGCTACCTGGTCGCCGGCAAGGCAGGCCTGACGCTGTTCGGCAACTTCTACGCCACCACCCTTGAGTCCAGCGCCTCCAGCATCGACCGGTACCTGGCCATCCTTAAAGCGGCGCCGACCATTGCGGCCGGGCACCTGCTGGGCAATGCCGTCATGTTCGGCTGCGCCTTGGCGATCATCATCACCACCAGCATCGCCACATTGCGAACTCGCGCCATCGGCGAGGATGGGAAGTTTGCCTTCTTCACCCTGTTCCTGCTGCTGAACCTGATCGCCGTGGTGGCGTTGTTCTCGGCATCCGTGGCCGGCACCAACGCCGTCGAAACCGCGTTGCGCCTGCACATGCGCTACTACGACTTCCTGTTCCCGTTGCTGTTCATCGCCGCCGGTGCTGAACTGGCGGGGGCCCGGCTCACGGCGCACCGTTACGTGCGCTGGGGCGTGGCGATCGTGGTGATGGGCGCTGTGGTGTATGCCGGCATCACGCGCATGTACCCGTTTACCCTGAGCTTTATCGATAACCCTGAGCTGCGCGGCTTTACCGCTGGTAATCGGGCCTTCTACGTACTCGCAGGGCTCTCGCTGATCAGCTTGATGCTGTGGTGTGCAAAGCCGCGCAAGGGCTTGCAGCTGTTCGTGTTCGTCTTCCTGCCGCTTTCCATTCTGGTCAGTACGGTATACGCCAGCATGTCGCTGCTCGAACGCAGGCATGCAGACGTGTATGACAAGGCCGGGATGTTCGCGCGTCAATACCTGCCCGTCAGCGAGCGTCCACATCTGCTGGTGGTAGGGGATAACCCGGCCTCGATTCTGCGGGCACTGTACTGGGTGGAAGATTTGAACGCAGGCCCGGACTTGTCGTATAAGCCAGGCGAAATCTACACCGCCGACCAGTCGCCGGCTGACAAGAGATGGATCCTGGTAGTAGGGGATGTCGAGTTTGCCAAAGGCGACTTCAAGGTCCTCAAGCTCAATGGCTTCTCGTTGGCCAGAAAGCTGCCCAAGGACAACCCGCTGCTGCTCGATTTCCGCTCAAACATCCACACCGAGTCGGTAGACACGTTGCGCGGCCTGTCCCATGCCGAAAGCTGGGGCGCCTGGTCCGAAGGTGACACCGTGACGTTGCAGTTCTCACGGCCGCTGCCCAAAACCTTCACGCTGGAAATCAACGCCAAGGCGTTTGGCCCCAACCAGGGCCGCACCTTTGAAGTGAAGGTAGATGATCGCCGCTATCCGCTGAAGCTGAGCGGTGAAGTGGAACCGTATAGCTTGAAGATCGACAACCCCGATGAAGTCAGCAAGCTGACCATCAAGGTACCCCAGGCCACTTCGCCCGAGCAGCTGGGTATCAGTGGCGACAAGCGCATGTTGGGGATTGGGCTACGGCAGATTGTGATTCGGGAAGACAAATAGCAGTGCTGTGACGGTACCTATGCGCTTGGATCGATAGGTACCGTCAGGGCAGGGCAGTGAGCACCTTGCCGAATCAACAACCCGCCGCTCAGTTCGCCATGCCAGCGTCAGCATCGTCCATCAACGTCTTGGCCAGTGCGCCCAGGTAGTACGCAGCCCATACCAATTTCGGGTTTTCGTCCATCAAGCCGCTGATGGTCAGCTTCGACGAGGCCGACACCTAGTGCTGTCAAACAAATGGGTGGCAGCTGTACGTGGGTTGACAGACCGGTCGACAGAGGAACTTACCCGGCGCACGCGAACGTGCCCCACGCACAGCCACCATAAGGGTGACACTACCTTTTTGTCGAAACAGCCTGCCAAAGCCGGTCGTTGATGAGCAACGACGGGGTGAGACTAGGGCTGCGCCTGAACAACGGCAATCGAAAAAAGGCGATGGGATTGTGTTTGGGAAATGGGCTACAGGAAAGGCGTAAATTCCGATCAATAGGCCGGCTGCGGCGGTACCCACGCCCTCGGAAAAATACAAAACCGGCAGTTAAGCGTGGTGCAGGCGAATCGAACGGTGCGATGAAACGCTGATCTGCTCCAGAAGGGGACCGGTTGGGTTAGTTAGGTGTTAATGCAGAAACCTGCCGCTCTCGCTGTCGCAGCCAAGCTTGGGCGGGGCGCTCCAAGTACCGATGGGTGGCAAGGCTCAGGGGTATGAGTACAGCAAAAAACAGCACCATCACCCACCCTTGATAGAACACTGCTCGTGAAAGCGCCAATGCGTCGAAGGCCATGGCGAATATGATCTGCAATGGGAAATGAGTGAGGTAGGACGAGTAACTAATGTCGCCCAGCCACGCCCAGCGCCGCGCCAGACCGGGCCAGCGCGAGCCCGCGGCCGCCAGTGCGGCAATAAGTAATGGGTAGCACACGTAAAGCAGCAACGGGTTGTTCAGCCCGGCAGGTGTTTTCAAAAGCCAGATCCAGGCCACCAGACACAGTGGGCCTGTGATGAGCAGCGCACCCCCATCGCCCAGATACCGGCGCACCCACGTCAGCACGCCATAGGTCATGCCACCGACGAAAAAGCACACCAGACCACTACCCAGTTTGTAGATGTCTGGATAAAGGAAGCTGCCAATCGCGATGGCCGCCAGGGTCAATGGCCATTTCCAGCGCTTGGTCAGGCAGATGATGAAGAAGATCGCGTAGAGCAACACTTCCACCGACACCGACCACACAGGCGCGTTGAAGGACCAACCCTTTTCCAAGCCCCAGGCCGGCACCATCAAAATATTCAGCACCGCGTGATAGACGTCATTGAATGGATAGACGAAATAGGTGCCGTGGCTGCTGAGATAGGCCCATTGCAGGGCCACGACAGCCATGAACGTGACGATGTGCAAAGGGTAGAGCCTGCTAAACCTGTCCTGGGCAAAACGTGACACCGTCAACGAGCGACAGCTGATGCCGTTTGCGAACAACCAGTAGAAAACGAACCCCGATAACGTGAAGAACAGCTGCACAGCCAGGTTGCCATGCCGATACAGCATTTCAAACGTGCTGAAGAACGGTTGCTGTGCTGGGTCGAAGTCATGGGCGGCGCTACCCACGTAGAAGAAGTGCTGCCAATGCCAGAACACGACACACAAGGCAGCCAGGCCACGCAGTACATCCAACGTATAGAGCCGATTACTGGGGTTAGAAAGAGTCATGTGTGCTGCTTGATAAAGGAGGTAAGGAAGGTAAACGTTGATCCAGCCAAAACTGAGTCCGGCATTGCGGTCACTGGCGCTTTCAAATTGTGTACTAACGCTGAACGCTGCCACCTGGGCCTATGACCATGATCATGAGCCCTCCCTGCCGGGGGCGGAGTATACGCTGGCTTGGGATAGAGCACCCAATGAGCGTGTGTGCGAAGAATCCCCAGACAGCGCGATTGGGTGCTATGGGTATGGCCTGCGCTCAGCTCGCCAAGCCAGCCTCAGCATCGTCCATCAGCGTTTTGGCCAGCGCACCCAGATAGTATGCAGCCCACACCAGCTTCGGGTTTTCGTCCATCAAGCCACTGATGGTCAGCTCCTGCGCGTACCCCATCAGTTCAGAGGCTTGAGCACGGGCGTGCTCACACGGTATGCCGGGTTCGATGCAGAACAGTGGCTCGGTTTGCTGTTTGCCTTGGTAGAACTTGGTTTTGCCGGCGGTGACGCCGGTGTGATGTGCGGTCATTGATTGATCTCCCTGCCTGTTTGCTGCCAGGGCTGCAATGCGGGCGACCTTGCTTGGCAATGGTCAGCCCACCACAGCCCCAGCTGGCTTCAATGCATTGCTCGAGGTTCTCTGGGCCTTTGCACCTGCAGAAGCGCCGACTCCAGCAATGCCCGCAGCGCCTCGAGTTCATGCAAAGACGTCATGATCAGAATAGATGTCGGAGATCTGGGCTGTAGCAGCAAGGCCTGATGGGCGACGGTTGCGGCGCATAGCGCGTGATCCGAGGCTTGAATCAGGGTGTCTTCCAGGGAGTGGATGTGGTGCGGTGGGTCGGGGACGATCTTAAGCATCGCGTATGTCCTTTGATCAGTGCGGCCGCCTCTTGCTGTCAAACAAGTGGGTGGCAGCTGTACGTGGGTTGACAGACCGGCGGACATAGCAAGTTCCGGCGCACGCAAGCGTGCCCGCACGTACAGCCGCCATCAAGGACGAGCTGATTTCTATGTACCGTGACGGCCTGTCAAAGCCGTGCCGTTGATAGCCAACGACAGGGCGAGACTAGGTCGCTTCCAGAATGGCCGCAACGGAAAATAGGGAGGATGAGTATCTTTGGGAAATGGACTACAGGGAAGGGGTAGATTCTGATTTTTCTGCTTTCAGAGGTGCGCAGCTCAGGTGCTTGAGAATAGATTCAAGCGTCTGCGCTGAAGAGTTATGAAGGTAAAAACTGGAAAGTAACGGAAGCCTCTAACAAGGTCTGTTAAGCCGGTGATCGCAGAAGCTCGGCATCGTCTGTCTGCGCTTTGCAACGTCCGAAGCTGAGCGTTCTTCTGCACCAGGAGCGACGCGGATTCGAGCCAAGCTCCTCGGCGTTCCTCATTCCAAGATCGATCCTTTTATCCGCATGGAAGCGACGACTTCGAAACCGTCGAGTAGCCCGTTCAGTTTCTGAGGGATCATCACACCAGCACCGTCAATCGGCTCGGTCGAGGTTTTAAGTGCGTCAGCCTCAGGTATAAGCGCTCGAGCATTCGCCCCAGTGCTCTGTTATTTCGTCGATCCCGAACCTGTTAACACACCGCTAAATCTTCGTCCGAGACTTCTTAAGGTTTTGCCATCCCAGGATTACTTTCCGTTGGTGACCGAGGAATCTACAAACACTGACTGCCGGGTGGGCACGCTGCTCAGCTCGCCATGCCTGCCTCCGCATCATCCATCAGCGTTTTGGCCAGTGCACCCAGATAATACGCAGCCCATATCAACTTCGGGTTTTCGTCCATCAAGCCACTGATGGTCAGCTCCTGCGCGTAACCCATCAGCTCAGAGGCTTGAGCACGGGCGTGCTCACACGGGATGCCGGGTTCGATGCAGAACAGTGGCTCGGTTTGCTGCTTGCCTTGATAGAACTTGGTTTTGCCGGCTGTAACGCCGGTTTGATGTGCGGTCATTGATTGGTCTCCCTGCTTGTTTGCTGCCAGGGTTGCCATGTGGGCGACCTTGCTTGGCAATGGTCAGCCCACCACAGCCCCAGCTGGCTTCAATGCATTGCTCGAGGTTCTCTGGGCCTTTGCACCTGCAGAAGCGCNNGCATAGCGCGTGATCCGAGGCCTGAACCAAGGTGTCTTCCAGGGAGTGGATGTGGTGCGGTGGGTCGGGGACGATCTTAAGCATCGCATAGTACCTTCCAATCGGGCCCCCTCCCGACTGCTGTCAAACAGAGGGAGGCAGCTGTACGTAGGTTGACAGACCGGCGGACTATGCAAGTTCCGGCGCACGCAAGCGTGCCCCACGTACAGCCGCCATAACGCGAGCTGTGTGCATAATACCGTTACGACCTGTCAAAGCCGTGTCGTTGATGAGCAACGACGCCCTGAGAGTAGAAGCGTAGAAAAGAGGTCGCAATGGTAAATGCGGGGTCAGAGTATCTTTGGGAAACGGACTACAAGGAAGGGGCAGATTCTGATCTTTTTGCTTTCTGAAGCTTAAGCCTGCGTGCTTAACACCAGACTCAGTCGCTTACCGGGAAAAGCGGGCCGCTCTAATCATCGAAGCGGGTGAATCGCTCGCAAGCGTTTCTTACTATGGCGAGACTAGGTGTCGGGCAATCAGAACTGCTTAGGCTGTAGTTGCTGACAAGGCCAAGCCTTACGCGGCTTGGCCCCGTTGCAGGATTACTCGAACACTTCAGCGTTAGCCAACGCCACGCCGAGTTGATCCTTGCCAGACAAGCTCGGGCTGAAATCAATCGGCCACTCGATAGCGATTTCCGGGTCATCCCACGCGATGCACCGCTCACTGGCAGGCGAGTAGAAATCGGTGGTCTTGTACAAGAATTCAGCGGTTTCACTCAGGGTGACAAAACCGTGCGCGAACCCTGGCGGGACCCACAGCTGATTCTTGTTTTCCGCAGAAAGCACCGCACCGACCCATTTGCCGAAAGTGGGGGAGGAGCGACGGATATCGACCGCCACGTCGAACACTTCCCCTTGGACCACGCGCACCAGTTTGCCCTGGGCATGAGGGGGCAACTGGTAGTGCAGGCCCCGAAGCACGCCTTTCACTGATCGAGAGTGATTGTCCTGAACGAAATCGGGGCGCAGGCCAGTGACTTCTTCAAACACATTGGCGTTGAAGCTTTCGTAGAAGAAGCCCCGGTCATCGCCGAAGACTTTTGGAGCGAACAGAAGGACATCAGGGATGGCCAGAGGGGTAGCGTGCATCAGAAAACCTTTTCGCTAAGCAGGTTACGCAGGTACTGGCCGTAGCCATTTTTGAGCAATGGCTGGGCCAGGCGCTCGAGTTGTTCGGCATCAATCCAGCCTGCACGGAAGCAGATCTCTTCTGGGCATGCCACCTTCAACCCTTGGCGGCGCTCCATGGTCGCAATGTACTGGCTGGCATCGAGCAGGCTGTCGTGAGTACCTGTGTCCAGCCATGCATAGCCACGGCCCATGATCTCGACATGCAGCTGCGCTTGTTGCAGATACAGGTTGTTGAGGTCGGTGATCTCCAGCTCGCCTCGGGCCGATGGCTTCAAGCTGCGCGCCAGGTCGACCACTTGGTTGTCGTAGAAGTAAAGGCCCGTCACCGCATAGTTGGACTTCGGCTGTGTTGGCTTTTCTTCCAGCGACAATACGCGCCCGGCCTCATTGAATTCGGCTACACCATAACGCTCAGGGTCGTTGACGTGGTACGCGAACACGGAGGCGCCCGTTTCGCGTTGGCCCGCGTTCAACAGCAGCGACTGGAAGTCGTGGCCGTAGAAGATGTTGTCGCCCAGCACCAGCGCAGAAGTGTCGTTGCCAATGAAGGCCTCGCCGATGGTGAATGCCTGAGCCAAGCCATCAGGGCTTGGCTGCACGGCGTAGGACAGGTTCAGGCCCCATTGGCTGCCGTCGCCTAGCAACTGCTCGAAGCGTGGGGTGTCCTGCGGCGTTGAAATGATCAGGATGTCGCGGATACCGGCGAGCAGCAGGGTGCTCAGCGGGTAATAGATCATGGGTTTGTCATACACCGGCAGCAGCTGCTTCGATACCGAGAGCGTCGCGGGGTGCAGGCGTGTGCCTGAGCCGCCGGCCAGAATAATTCCTTTACGAGCCATGGGAATCCTTACTTATGGATTTCGTCTAGCATACGTTTAACGCCTTGCTGCCAGGGCGGCATTTTCAACTTAAACGCGCTTTCGAGCTTGCCCAGTGCCAGCCGCGAATTTCGCGGGCGCGGCGCGGGTACAGGGTAAGCGTCGGTATTGATCGCTGATACTTGATCAGCGTTCACTTTAAGCGATATGCCCCTGCAAAGCGCGTCCTGCAGCACTAATTGCGCATAAGCGTGCCAGCATGTTTCACCCGATGCAGCCAGGTGGTAGATCCCGGCAAGGTGAGCGTTCGCGGGCTGGTTGACCACCTGGCGCACGACATGGGCTGTAACGTCCGCGATCAGGTCAGCACCGGTTGGGGCGCCGAACTGGTCAGCTACCACGCTCAAGGCGTCCCGCTCCTGGGCAAGACGCAGCATGGTCTTTGCAAAGTTATCACCGCGGGCAGCGTACACCCAGCTGGTGCGCAGGATCACGGCCTTGGCACCGCTGGCTTCTATGGCCTGCTCACCCTCAAGCTTGGTACGGCCATAGACCGACAGCGGGCCGGTGGCTGCGGTTTCTTGCCGAGGCTGATCACCGCTGCCGTCATACACGTAGTCAGTGGAGTAATGAATCAGCCAAGCGCCCAAGCGAGCGGCTTCACGCGCCAGTAGGGCAGGGGCCTGAGCATTGATAAGCGCTGCTGCCTGAGGATCACCCTCTGCTTTATCCACGGCTGTATAAGCGGCCGCGTTGACGACTACATCAGGCGCGAGCAAACGAACTGTGCTCGCCAAAGCATCCAACTGGCTCAAATCGCCACAGAGCTCGCCGTCACCCTGACGGTCCAGTGCGACAACTTCACCGAGCGGCGAAAGAGACCGCTGCAGCTCCCAGCCTACTTGCCCGTTTTTCCCCAACAGCAGGATTTTCACGCTTCATTTGCCCCGTATTGCTTAGCCACCCAATCACGGTACGAACCGTCCATCACGCCCTGCACCCATTCCTGATTGGCAAGGTACCAGGCGACAGTTTTGCGGATGCCGGTATCGAACGTTTCCGCAGGTTTCCAGCCTAGCTCGCGCTCGATCTTGCGTGCATCGATGGCGTAACGGCGGTCGTGGCCCGGGCGGTCTGTCACGTAGGTGATCAGCTCGGCGTAGTGTCCGACAGGCGCACCGGTCTTTTGGTTGATCACATTGCGCGCGGACGCTGGCGCCAGTTCATCGAGCAGGCCGCAGACGGTACGCACGATATCGATGTTGGCTTTCTCGTTCCAGCCGCCGATGTTGTAGGTTTCGCCTGTGGTGCCGGCTTCCAGCACACGACGGATACCCGAGCAGTGGTCCTCGACGTACAACCAGTCCCGAATCTGCTGGCCGTCACCGTAGACCGGCAACGGTTTACCCGCGAGCGCGTTGACGATCATGAGCGGGATCAGTTTTTCGGGGAAGTGGAACGGCCCGTAGTTGTTGGAGCAGTTGGTGGTGAGGACTGGCATACCGTAGGTATGGAAGTAGGAACGCACCAGGTGGTCACTGGCGGCTTTGCTAGCGGAGTAGGGGCTGTTGGGGGCGTAGGGTGTGGTTTCAGTGAACGCCGGATCGTTTGGCGCGAGTGTGCCGTACACCTCATCTGTTGAGACGTGGAGGAAGCGGAAACCTTCTTTCTCCTGCCCGGTCAGACTGCTCCAGTGCGCACGTGCGGCCTCCAGCAATCTAAAGGTGCCCATGACGTTGGTCTGGACGAATGCCTCAGGCCCGGTAATAGAGCGGTCTACATGAGATTCGGCTGCAAAATGGACCACGGCGCGGGGGCGGTGCTCGGCGAACAGCTTGGCCAATAGCGCCGGGTCGCAGATGTCGCCTTGGACGAAGTGGTGCTGTGTGTTGCCTTCAAGGGACTGCAGGTTGGCTAGGTTGCCTGCGTAGGTGAGGGCGTCGAGGTTGAGGATGGGTTCCTCGTGATGCGCGCACCACTGCAGAACGAAATTTGACCCGATAAAACCGGCTCCGCCTGTCACTAGAATCATTAATTTACACCTAGTCCAAATTTAGTTATGGAGCGTCGTTGACGATAAAGGGGAACGATTAGCACGTAGAGTTCTACATGAGCTTGCCTAAATCGTTACGCTGACTAAGAATAACCCAGGTTTCACTAGCATAGCTACAAGGGCAGCTCGGTATAACTGATACGATACCGTGTTAGCAATCGCATTGAGCAGAAAAAATCTGATGCCAATTCGCTTTTCAGCCAACCAGCAGCCAAATATTTTTAAGTAGCAATGCTGCTATATCAAGTGTAGATTCAACCTAACTAATAGAGATGTCTTGCCAATTGACAGGCGCCGCGCCATCACTTAAGGCATGGTGAAAGTTGCTGCAAATATTAACAGCGAGATCAATGCAATCTGCTGTGATCACGCTGATCGGTATTTTATAAGTCCTGTGCTGATGAACTTTCATGGAGTAATACTTTTGATGAGGAACTGGGTTAGTCATGAAGATGAAAATTTATCTTCTTCATTTGACATGTTGCTATTATTTCATTGATAGTATTGGGCAGAATCTGTCATTGATCAAGCTTCAGTCTTTATCTGTTATGCCTGTTTGGTTGGTTTCCGATAGTGATCGCATAAGGATAAACGTGACGGTTTAGAGCCAATGTGTAACTCTTGAACGAATGAGCGGCTTCGGGTTCGCAAGTTTGTCAACTTATTCAAGTCCGGAGGTTGAGTTGAAATCAATGCTGGCGTTAAAAAAAATAATTAATGTGATGATGGTCTGCTGGAGTATTGTGTTATGGACATCAGTGCTACAGGCCTCGGAAAATAACACCTACGGATGCGACCAGTCACACCAGCTGGAACCTCATGCCTTCAGCGTCATCGCTAACATTGATTTTCACTCTCCAGATGATGACTCAGTCTCGAGAGAGCTTGGCTCTATACTTACCTACCCCCAAGGTTTTTACATAGATGAGAAGGACAATGAGCTGTACTTGCTGAGATATACTGATTCTTTACCTAAAAAAGCTATTTTAGAAATATACGATTGGCCTGCTGGAAGCTATAAGAAAACTTTGTATTTGAAAGATACAGGGGGCGTGATCTCAGAAGGACTGTACGTCAGTAGTAGTAATGGTAAGAGCAGATCTGCTTACATTAGAGCGAAAGAGGGGATAAAAGTATATAATTTTACCTCTGATGCTAAAACGACTGAAAAAGTAGCAGGTGAATATATAACTAAAATTTCCATGGCGCAGAGTTTTAGTTTCTTTGCAGGGCAGTGGTATGTTGAGGCACCAGAGGATGGTGGGCAGGCCAGAACTGGGCGAGGAAAGTACAATGTTTATGCTGAAAACTTTATAAGGGAGGGGGTTAGAGATTTCGATCCCCGCATAGCAGGATATGGAGATTCAGAAAAAAGGGACTTGCTAAAGCACCAGGGGTTTGCAAAATTCAAATCCGGGTTTGTTATGAGTATAGGTGGATTTTGGAGGAGATCTTGGCCAGTCACAGGGTACAGTACACAGGGAGTAGCTATTTTTAGTAACGATAGTAAGTGCAGAGTGATTTACACTATAGCTGCAGATCGATTGAGTAACATGCTGGCGGGTAAAAAATTTGCAGTGGACCGTTTGGAGAATGAAGGCGTGCAAATTTTGCAAGACGGAAGCGTTATTCTCCTCAATATCTACCAGATTTATCGAAAGCGGCGAGGTGGAATTGTTATATTGCAGGTCGATATAAACAAGGCTGACGTTGAATAAGATATTCTGAAGGGGTGCATAACTTTGGAGTTCTACGGAAAAGCATCCCAATGTCTTAAGCTTGTATTAGATTGAGTAATTCTGATACAAATTTGCTGAGAAGCGAGAGGTGAAGTCCTTAGAAGATACAGGATTAAAAGTACGTGAGTATGGATAGAATACTAAAAAAGCAGGGGTTGTAATTTTTTCCAAATACTCAGCCTAGAGGTTGAGTCTTATTCGGAGATGGATGTCAAGCTCGTCATTTAAGATTAATAAAGTTTCGTCCAAACCGACTACCATTGTGTGCAGTGAATTCTTCTGTGCTCTAGAGAAGCCTAAATATCCGGGCTCTATATTGTGTTTTCAAAAGCAGGAAAATAATCTAAATGCTGTTGAATTCAATGTGATAGTCGGTCGGTGGGTTACGATGTGAGCTTCCTAAGGGTTTAGGTTAGCTTTTGCAAAGCACTGCCAGCGCCATATATCAGTACACATGTCATGAATAGTCTTGCTGGTTTTCCAAGATAGAAGGTGATTAGCCTTATCCGGATTGGCCCAGGTAGCTGGCAAGTCGCCAGGTCTTCTTTCAGTAAGATTGATATTTATTTTCTGACCGCTAGCTGATTCAAAAGCTTTTACCATGCTCAAGACAGAAGTGCCTTTGCCTGAACCTAAATTTACAGTAATCATACCAGTGTGAGTCTGCAAGTAATCGAGCGCCGCTAAATGGCCTGCTGCAAGATCCATTACGTGGATATAATCTCTTACTCCAGTCCCATCCTCAGTTGGATAATCACTGCCATATATGTTCAATGTTTCCCGTCGACCTTCTGCTACTTGGGCAATAAAAGGTAAAAGATTGTTGGGGATGCCGGTAGGATTCTCACCAATAAGGCCCGAAGGGTGTGCCCCTATGGGATTGAAATATCTCAAACACGCAATACTCCATGAAGAATCTGCTGCACTTAGGTCCGCTAGAATCTGTTCGGTCATTAACTTGGTGCGACCATATGGATTACTAGGTCCCACAGGTGAACTTTCATCATATGGTGGCTGGTGAGTTTCACTGTAAACGGTTGCGGAGGATGAGAAAACCAGCGTCTTTACATCAAATCGCTCCATGGCATTTATAAGGTTTAGCGTCCCCTGCAGGTTAGTCGTGTAGTAACTTAGAGGTAGGCTTACAGATTCTGCTACAGCTTTTTTCGCAGCAAAATGTATTACACCAGTAAATTGGTGTAAAGAAAAAATCTCATCGAGGAGATCTCCGTCCAATAAGCTTCCTGCAATAAAGGTGATCTTCTGTGAGCAAATGTCCTCAAGTCTATAAATGACCCCTTCGTCACTATTAGAGAAGTCATCAAGAATAACATATTCAATCGAGGCTTCACTTAGAGCCGTGCACATGTGGGAGCCAATAAAACCAGCCCCCCCCGTAACCAAAATTTTTGCAGAAGACATGTTTTCTCCAAAAATAGACGCTCTTTAACAGAGCGGCTATAGCATGACGATTAATCGGGCCTGTTTAGCAAAGATTGCCAACCAGATTTCCAATTATCAATGTCATAAGATTCATTTACTGCCCGGCAGTTTTGTTTGAGATTTTCAAGTAGGGTAGGATCCGAAAGCAGTCGGTCAATGGCTTCAGCAAGTGCTTCTATGTCGCCATTTTGCACCAAGAGTCCGTTTGTACTGTCCTTTATTATTTCAAGTGGGCCATACAGAACCTTGTAAGAGATTACCGGACACTCTTGGACCAGACTTTCGAGTAACGTAAGGCCAAACCCCTCATACCTACTAGTAAAAAGAGAAAAATCTGCATTGGCGAAGCATTCTAAGGGTCTGTCAGTATAACCGTTTAAACGAATCCTGTTCTCTAGTTTCAGGCTCTTTATGAGATCCTTCAAGGAAGCTTCTTCAGGCCCAGTGCCAAAAATTTCGTAGTTAACGGATGGATGCTTTTCCGCAATCAGCGAGAATGCCTTTATCGAGTCATCGATGCGCTTAAACTTGTCAAGTCTTGATACCGTCACTATCCCCTTCTTCTCTGTGCTGGCCGCTACTGGCAATGGAGCAGGATGAGATATAACTAGACATTTCTCTATTGGAATATTTGCATCGCGAGCGAAATCGCTCCGTTGAGCATTTGTAAAAAATACAAATTTATCAATACAGGAATTCATCGCACCGTATTGTGAAAACCAAGACTTATACTCGCGGTTGGCAGTCTGGTCTTTAGTGTGTGTGGTATGAATTGCGGCGACAGTCCGAGTAATTGGGGTTCGAGCATTAACCTTAAGAAAAGGCAACGTCACAGGTTCATCGGATATGATGAATTCTGGAGCGTAGATATCAAGGCACTTTTTCAACCATTCGGCCTGTAGATCTTCCAAGGAATTATACTGCCTTGCAAAGCCTCGACTGTCATAGGCTATAAAACGGTAATTCTTCTCTGCTGGGGATATCCAGTGGGACAATACTGGAATGCCGCTAGGGCTGTAATATATTCTATACCTAGCTGAGAAAGTTGTATCTAGATATGTCCGAGATACTATTGTGCCTAGATGGTTGAATGTATCGCGTGCTAGTGGTTTCCACGGCTCCTGAGGGTCGTGATAGGTAATCGCCGACAGTACATTGTTGGCTGTATAGGATTCGGCTCCAAGGAAAATTCCGTCCTTGAAGTATCTTGTTGTATTTCCATTGGCATGTTCTTCTGTGACTTTGTGTGCAAATTCACGGAGCTCATCAAAGTTGCCTAAAGGGCGAACTACTTCGCCATCGTTACCGCGAGCCTCGCTTAGGTGTTCATACAGGCTCAGTAAGACCGCGGTGCCGAGCTTTCCAGTGGACTGCACTTGCTCAAAGATAGATCTCGCGTCAGGCTGGATGAAGGGAAGAACAAATACCGGCTTCGTACCTGATTCACAAAAAACAGAGCTCCGATCATAAACTGCTTTAGTCAGCCCGCCCCTGTTAAGCCCTATAGAAGGCACCAGCTGAAAGTAATTACGCTGACTCATTTCCAAATGCTCCTTGCGAGATATCCGAGGTGGTCAAGTTGGATTTGAACATGGCTATAGCTGATTTCATGTAGGTTTCGGCATCGAATTCGTTGTGACGCAGTTTCTTATTCATGAACTTTTTGATGCCAGCAACCAGACCATCTATGTTGTTTGGTACTAACTCGCCATATCCGTCTTTAAGCACTCCTCGGTTTCCATCGATGTCACTAGCAATAATGGTTTTGCCTAGCGCCAAAGATTCTAAAAGTACCATGGGCTGTCCTTCATGATTGGACGGAAGGATAAAACAGTCAGCTCTTTTAAGGGCAGGGAACGGATTCTCCCGCAAGCCACCTAACATGATTCTCTGACTAAGACCGAGTTCGTTTATTAGGGATTCAAGATAAGATTTCAGTGGTCCATCGCCCAGTATTAAGAGTTTTAGGTTCGAGTACTT
Source organism: Pseudomonas sp. UBA5568 (assembly GCF_002425525.1). Classification (NCBI taxonomy): domain Bacteria; kingdom Pseudomonadati; phylum Pseudomonadota; class Gammaproteobacteria; order Pseudomonadales; family Pseudomonadaceae; genus Pseudomonas; species Pseudomonas sp. UBA5568. The sequence goes on from NZ_DIMK01000058.1 coordinate 48,440, forward strand.
AGTGGCAATTTTGTCAAACGCATGTATGAGCTTTGCTTGATCCTTTTCTGGAGAAAGTCGACCAAGCGTGAGAAGCAACTTGGAGTCACCAACCCAAGCGTCAAGATCTGGATCTATAGGAAGCGAAGCACGTGTAATAATTTCTTCTGGATTTATTGTGTTAATACAGAATTTAAACTTGTCCTCGGATAGTTCAGGGTAGGCGGAAAGTTTTCTCAGATTAATGTTCTTCATGGTTTCTGAGACAGACACCAAGCTCTCATAGTATTTATAAACTGCAAAGATACCGCGCAGGTATGGATGTCGGACTTTCCATTCACTGTGCATGTCATTATGTAGGTAAATTATTGCATTTTCATTACTGGGCTTGCCTAAGCCCAGTAGGCTAGACCAAAAATAACTATAGCCCTCAAAGTTGATAATTGAGTCGAAGCTTGATGCACCCAGGACTCTTAAGAACTCGCGCTGATAAAGATTCTCGAGTAAACCCCACATCTCAGCATTTTCCAGATGTCTGTGTGTATTAAATCTCTCGAGTATCAGGCTTTCCTCTGGCGTGAGAACCATCTGTCCGACGCGTGCTACTGTGTTTATGTGGGAGGGTAGCTTCGAGTACTTCTGTAGCCTCTCTTCTGAAGAACTGACGGCTATTGGATCTATTACAATAGATAGATTGTAATCATCTTTAGGGATGTTGTTGAGTAAGTTGAGACATGACGAAGTGATGCCATTCGGAACAAATGTTCCAGGATAGATTAATAGAGATGGCTTATCGATATCGCGGGTTTCAATATTAAAATCGTCACTGTCTTTAAGGAAAAATTCGATAGCGCGACTAGTCGACAAGCCATCCTCTAGAGGACAAAACTTCGTAATGGCTTCGATGTGCTTTTGTGAAACCTCGTAATTTTCTAGCAGCGCAATGATACTTGATTTGGTTTCCTCGATTGTCGAGCAGAGAGGCCCTGGCATTTCTTCAAAATTGAAATACAGTCCCCTTTCTTCTGTATACTTTTCGAGGTCATAGGTGTAAAAGACGATAGGTTTTTTTACAGGCAAAAAGTCGAAGAATATACTTGAATAGTCGGTCACAAGCAAATCAACGATGCTCAGCAGTTCCCCAGTATCTATACTTTGATCAGCGATAGTGACAGGAAGATTGAGTTTTTTTATAGCTGCCTCGGAGAAGTGATGACCTCGGAAGACAATTTGGCACGGTAGCGTCGCTAGTGCTAATAAATCATTTTCAATCTGGATTGAGTCGATCTCAGCATGCCCGTGCGCTCCTCGCCATGTTGGAGCATACAGTACTACTGGGAGGTCGTCCTTTAAAAACAGAGACTGCAATGTAGCCTTTTTATCCGTGAGGGAGGCGCTAACGGTAACATCTATTCTTGGATACCCAGTTTGGGCGAACTTACCTGTGTATATGCCTTTTATGTCATAGCGATCAAGCATGATACTTGTAGTATGGTCATTAGGGCTAAGTAAGTGGCTAGCATGTAAAAAATTACGACTCACATTCTTGTGAGCCATGAAGTCATCTTTAATGTCTTTTCCCAGATGTTTGATTGGTGTGCCATGCCAAGTATTCAGATAGCTTTGCTCAGGACGACGAATAAACCATTCAGGGAAGGTCACATTATTGATAAGATGACTAGCTGTTGCCAGGTAACAGATATATGCGTCTGATTGTCGTTTGATGTAGATGACATTATCAATGCGATTGAACTCATCGGGAATGAGGTCCTCATCATTCAAAACCCAGACATGAAGCCAATCTTGGTAAGCGGGGTCCTGTATTAGCTTTTTGAAAATTGCGAGTGGATTACACGACATTGTGCTAGCTAAGAAGCTTTCGTAGACAATTGTCTTTTCTTTGATAGGGTGTGTCAGATAAGCAGCATACATCATGCGCTGCGTTATTTTTACTTGTTTTTTTGGAAGTTGCGGCTCATTCGGGAAGACCTCCTTGAACAGTTTGGTATCAATATAAGTCTTGCTGGCCTCTTCGAACCTGTCTAGTTTGAACAGTGCCGTTGCATATTTAAGCAGCAGGTCTGGAGTAAAAGAATTCGCTCTCAATATCGCAGAAGCATAGGCTTCAGCAGCTTTTTCCCAATCAAGCTCAGCTTGTAAGGCGTCGCCCAAAGCTGCATAATTTTCGGAATCGTTAGAGTAAGTTGTAACAATATTGGTGAGTGCTGACGATTTCTTTATTGAATTCAGGTAATTGTCCGGTCGATTTGGACGTGACATCTCATTTTGATCAAGCAGGTCTGGTCGTGAGGCCTGTTGCCACATATAGAAGTGCTGCGCACATTCCTCAAATTTATTCTGCTTGAATAGGCAATATCCTAGCCTGTATTGCAGGTCCGATGTAAATGCGCTTCCGAGACCTAGGGCAGATTTGTACATCTGTTCAGCAGCGCTATAATTACCGAGGCGCTCATTCACAGAACCTAGCCTGTAATGCCAGTCGGCATTTTCAAATTGCAATCCTATAGCGTTCTCAAGGCTGGATTTTGCTTGTTCCCATTCATAGCATTGCATAAGAGCAGTGCCTAGTCGAAAATGAATTTCTGCATTTCTCGATTGTTTGCGCAGCTGAGATTTATAAGATTCTACAGCATCCTGCCAATAACCCCGTTCTTGGTCATATAGGCCCACGCCTACATGCTTGAACTTACTGTCCGGATTCAACTTCAAAGCTGTGGAGAATTCAGATGTCGCTTGGTTTAATTTTCCATTTTTCTTCAGTACATAGCCATATCTGTAATGCCAGACGTGATTTGAATGATCCAATTTGATGGCGTGAGCGAAAGACTGCTCAGCTTTTTCAAATTGATTCATTTTTTCATACGCTTCGCCGAGTTTGTAGTGCGTCGAAGCATCCATCGAGTCGAGATGGATTGCTGAGGTCAAAGTCTCAATTGCCTGCCACCATGCTCCTTTGTCAGCTTGAAGACTGGCCAAGAGCTTATAGGTGTCTATGCACTCGGGGTTGCTTCTGATTATTTTGAGATATACCCCTTCCGCAATTTCCGACTGCCCATGGTCACGGCTATATTGTGCGATTCTAAGAAAAGTAGATGTGTCGAGATCTTTTCCGTCTAAATTTTCAACCGCTAATGTTAAAGCTTTGAAATCTTCTGGCGAAGACGGTTTAGTTGATAGGCCTTGATCTTTTCCGAATTTGTAAAAGTGCGTGAGAGGATTTAGGCAGTCAGTTGCACCGTTCTGATGTATGAGCCAATACCACGCGGTGTCAAATTTTTTGGATGGATTTCTCAGCTCTTTCCAACCATGTTGAATGTAATGAATTAAAGGGTTAGTGCCCGTTGATGCTACATCTTTATAAGTACTGAGGTAGTATCGATTATCAAATAACTCGCAGGGGTTCTGGCCCTCTTTGAATGAGTGCTTCAGATAATGAGCATGAGAGCCATACTCCCCTCCGATCTCTTTATAGACACCGCTATTTAAAGAGCCAGGATACCTTGTTTGATAGAATTCTTTGTCGAAGATCTCACTGCGGATCAGCAAAGAAAAGTCAGCGGGTTCTTTGAGGTGTTTGCTAATAGCCAACTTTTTAGCTTCGCTACTATCCTTCATTTTCGAGGCAAGATAAGATGCAAAAGGATTATTTTTTTTGGGTACACCTGCTTGCTCTCTATAAAGCTTAGTCTGGAAGTTGGGGTTGGGGTTCCTGTTTTCATCTGCACCAAAATAAACATAGTGCGCGATTGGGTTTATTCCGCTTTTGGCGACATCGGGATAAGATTTGTAATAATAATCAGCATCAAATTCCCCGCTGCTTTCAATGATCTGCAGAGCATATTGATGAAGGATACTTTGTTGGTTCATTTGACTGGTCCAGTTTAAATTTGCGATAGCTAGGCGTTCTGGCTATCAGTTCTCATCATTGAGCGAAGTTTTGATTTCGGTTGTTGATATTGAGGGGGTGCGCCCGAGGTATAAAACTTCGCAATACTCCCTGAGGTGATCAAACTTACCTTCCCAGTCATCGCCCATTACAAAGATATCTGCGCCATATTTTTTAATGTCTTGAATTTTTTGCTCCCAGGTGTCTTCAGGAAACACATGGTCCACATAACGTATCGATTCCAAAACGATTTTACGGTTTTCATAGTTCAGCAACGATGACTTATGCTTTCCAGCGTTAAACTCGTCAGATGACAGCCCTACCACCAATTTGTCACCTAGCTCTCTAGCTCGACGGAGAAGATTAATATGCCCGCGATGTAATATGTCAAAAGTTCCATAAGTAATAATAGTTTTCATCTTAATCCCTAGTCTATTAATTGTTTGACATGCTGTATTAATCGGAAGGAGCTCAGGTCGTCTATATACTTGTGGAAAATTTGTTTTTTCCAGACGTACGTTGAGTCTCCTTGCCCCTGTTGGGCGTTAGCGGTGTGTTCTTTCAGTGCAGTGATCAGCTGTTTTCCATTGCAGCAAACCACTCCAGGGAACACATGCTCTAAATCATAAAACAACCCACGCTCCACGCCTGCGTAGTACTCATAGTCATAAGCAAAGCTCACCATCGGCTTACCCGTCAACATGAAGTCTATGAAGCAACTCGAGTAATCCGTGATAAGTAAACGTGCGGATCTGTATAGGACCTCGACGTTAGGGTAATGTTCATCGCTCAGATCCAGCGCGCCCAGTCGTTGCAACTGTTGCGCATAGGACCCCGAACGGTCAGCCATATGCTCTCGTACCCCAAGCACCAGATCGTTCTCTAGCAGCCATCCCTCCAGCTGCTTTAGCTCGTTTTCTGTGAACTGATAGCACGCATTAGCCGCTCCATTACGGAATGTCGGCATGAACAAAATCAGCCCGCGTCCTGCCAACGCACTCTCGAGCTTTTGGCTCTCCGCCTGCAAATCCTTCGGCAATTTTTCGAAGTCGCGCAGAATAAAATCGTTCCGGGGAAGCCCCGTTTGCCATACGTCGTTGTAGCTCAACGGATAGAAGGCCGCTGCCATGGCCATCGTGTCGATGCTCGATGAGCTGATCACGGCCCTGCAGCGGGCGTGCTCCTCAGCGATGGCATCACGCCTGTTCTGCTGGTCAAGTGACGCATAGCCTATGCGTTTAAGCGGGATACCGTGCCAGAGGTTGATCAAGTCATGCAGATCGCTTGAAAGCGGATAGACAAGATTACGCGTAGGTGTGTGTTTGATGAACAGGATTTTAGCGCGCAAGAGATGGTATTGGCCTTCGGGGCTTTCCAAGGATACGACAAGGACGTTTCTGCCCTCCACGTTTACCGGTTTGCCGCGGGTCAAGATGATCTTGAAGATACTCTCATCATCTTTGATCTCTTCAAAAACTGCACGCTCGTTGCCGGAGAATACGCCAGAGAAGGCGCATACCGGGAATGCCCACCAATGGTCGTACTTGGGCACACGGTGGTCGGCTTCGATGAATTCAGCATGCGTCAGCAGGGTAGCGGGCACCTGCTCGTTGTCTGGCAGCCTCGACGTGCCGATGTACAGATTGCGCTCCAGCACCTCCTGATCGGTAATACGTGTCAGGTTGCGCTCCATGGTCTGCACGTCAGCCTCAGGTGCGCATGCCAGGATCTTTTCCTTCCATCTATACAGCTTGGCTACTTGGTAATGGTTGGCCGTCAGCAGGTACCGCTTGAACAGCGGAAAGCCTGCCTCCAGCAATTTGAAATGCTGGTTGCTGTAAATCGGATGGAACGGATAAAGGCTACTGATGAAGGTATCGAGAACGAACCCGCGTGTAATCAGGTAGCGTGTCAGACCGATTTCGTATTTGAAAATCACGTTCTGCTTGTTTGGCTGCTGAACAACCGTACTCAACAGCTTACGAAAACCGGGGTCAGACAACACGGGCCTGCGATAAGCCACAAAATAAGACCCTATGAGGAAGTCGTAGGTATCGTCCTCTTCAAAACGGTCTAGCATCGAAGCGCGCACGGTGTCCATCGCGATGGGCTGCTTGAACTGATTGCTCGGCTCCGCCTTGGTTTTGGCTATCCCTTTCGTCGCTTGAAGCCCCCACCAGTCACAGCGGCGTTCATCCATCTGCTCGAAGACATCATCGAAGTCCTTGACCAGGTAGCAGCTGTCGTTGGCCAACAGCAACTCATCGTATTGGTCGATGGTGTCCCAGCCCACCAGTGAATTTGCCAACAGGGCATAGGAGCCAAAGTCATAGCGTTGGTGCCGGCCCGCCCAAGCGTCCTTGACGATACCCTTCAGCTTGAGCAGCTCGCCGTCTTGCATTACACAGTCGGCAAGATAGTAAACATCGGCATGGGCACTGAGTGCTCGAAGGTACTGGACTACATAATCGTCAACCAGTCCATCAGGGTCGTATCCCGCGAACAAGCAAATGCGCTTGACGGGCCGTTCAGGTAGCCAAGCCGACTGCGTAGTCTGCGCGAAGGGGCCTTGCGGACGTGGCAAGGCGTTCGATTCAATGCCTTCGTGCAGGAAGTGCGCCAGTGGATTGATGGCGTCACTGGCTGGATCCAGGTAGCTCGACCAATACCACCAAACATCGAAGTCTTTGCAGGGCTTGCGTAGCTCTTTCCAGCCATCGGTGCAGAAGTGATAAAGCGGATTCATGTCACACTGCGCGACATCCGGGTTCATCGACAGGTAGTAATGTGTATCGAAATACGCATTTGGGTTGCGGTTTTCACGCGCGCCGTGTCGCACGAAATGCACCAGAGGATCAATGCCAGCAGCCGCCACGTCCGGGTACTGACTCAAATAATACGTCGCATCAAACGTGCCGGATCGCCATAAGGTGGCAATGACCACATCAGAGCCTGCCTCTGGGGGTGGCGGCGCAAGCTCAAACGACATCGGCTGCCTCCTGATGACCGCAAAGAGCTTTGGGTTTGGTCGCATTGGCACGCCAGTCAAACGTACGCTGTGCAGAGTCCAAGTCGGTTAAGTTGTATACCTTACCACCCCCATACCGAACCTGGGTTGTTGCACGAGGTGGCAATGCCAACCCGCCATAAGGGCCACTGAGGTAATCGTGGCTCAGTGCAGGGTGGTAGAAAGGATCTTGCTCACCTTGGGAGAACCAGCGATCCGTGAAGTTTTTCTGCTCACGCTGGGCCCGCGCACGTTTTTCGGGAGCAATATCCTTACCTCGGCTTGCGGACTCGGCATGGATCAGTTGCGCTTGGGCACACCAGATGATCTTGAAGCCCAGCGCACGTATGCGCATACAGAAGTCGACATCGTTGAAGGCAACTGGGTAGCGAACCTCGTCCAATCCACCTAATACCTCGAACAGTGGTGCATGGACCAACAGGCACGCAGCTGTAACGGCAGTCTGCTGTCGGGTCAGTAAATTGCTGGCCAGGTAGCCTGCGTCGTGCTCGGCCAACTGATTTCCGGCATGCGCAGCCAGGCCATTGATACCCACCACTACGCCGCCGTGCTGAACCATGCGATTAGGCCACAGGAGTTTGGCACCCACAGCCCCGACCCCAGGCCGCATCAACTGGCTGATCATTTCCTTTAGCCAGTTACCGTCGAGGATCTCGATGTCGTTGTTGACCAAGCCGATGACCTGACCCGTAGCGTGATGCACTGCCGCGTTGTTGATCTCTGAATAGTTGAACGGATAGGGGTGCGGGATAACCTTCACCCCCCGGCTCGGCAACTCGGCGAGATACTCGAGGGTTTCCGGTATCACGGACAGGTTGTCCATGACGATGATTTCCAGATCCGGATACTCTGTTTGATTCAGCAACCCTTCGATGCAAGTACGAAGTAGGGCGACCTGATCTTTTGTCGGAACGATCAAGCTGACCTTTGGCAGCGGGAGCGGCAGTGGCCAAGTGACGTGCAGCAGCCCTGGGTGATCAGCCAGCGGCGCTACTTGCGCTCCGGGTGCAAGGGCCTCGCATAACCAGTTGATTGCCCGCAGTCGTTGTTGGCAAGCCGGAGTGTGTTCCGGGCTCGAAACGCTCAATGCGTGGCGGTGATAGAGCACCTGCGGCAGATGGGCCACGCGCGCCTGCATTTCCTCGGTAATCAGTACGACAGCCGATATCAGCATGTGCCAATCGAACGCACCGTGCCCGCTCTCTTGGAGGCGTGCAACGGCGCGGCTGACTGTGTCCTTAAGGAAGACCGAGCCAGGTGTGAACGTATCTGCGCCTATGAAAGCGTCCAGATCCCAGACAGGCTTGAACCAGGGGTGGCCCGGTTCGCCATTGGGTTGGTCCTGATCGCAGTCCGCGTAGCCCCAAGCGCTGCCCTCGGCCAGCAATGCGCTGAACTGACTCAATGCATCAGCTCGCAGACGGTCGCCTGCCCAGACCGGCACAATATAACGGCAGTCTTGGTTCAGTAACTCAAGCACCACGGGTGCAATATCGCTTGATTGGGCTTTGACGAGGCGTCCAGGGCTGTTGCCAGGTAATGCGAGGCTGCCGAGGGTCAGTGCCTCAAGCGCTGCGTCCCCATCACCCATCAACAGCACGCCCACATCATTTGCCTGCTGACCGTCAGTGGGATTCGGGCGCTGGAAAGCGTTAGCCCAGGCCGGGTAGAGGTGCCAGCCGGCGCTTTTGGGTAAGCGCAGGCTCTGTTCACGCGCCACTGCCTCAATGACTGCGACCAGTGCGCTGTCGTGGTGCGCGGACAGTTGGTTGACCAAGCCCTCGATACCCTCGGGGGCGCAGCACAAGGTGATAGGGCTGCCGGCCAACGGGGCCCCGGATTCGCTTTCGATGCTCAGAACGTGAGGCTTGCCGTCGGCAAAGGCCCATGGCAGGTCTATGACAAAACCATGGTCACTGCTATCGCGATAAGCCAGGGCTTGGCTGTGTTGGTCACACACCACTTGAGCCACTTGTTGATCACCCTCACGCACGCGGATCGTCACGCGACGATGTGGGGATTGCGGGTCCCATGCCCACCCACTAAGGCGCAAGCCGCCGGTATGCCAGACTTGCGATGCGATCAGCTCAGGCTCTTTACCAAACGGCGCGGGTAGCGTGATGTCGCCGTCGAGTGAAAAGGGCTCGTTAGCAATCTTGACGCTGATGTGCCCGGCCTGATTCAGCCAGGCTTGGCGCAACTGCACGGCAAACCCGTTGAACTGGTCGCCCTCGGTGGCGTTGGTTTCGTACAAGTCTGCACGAGCCACTGCCACACTCGCGCCGTCGATAAAGATTTCGACGATCAGTTTCTGTGCGGGGTTAAGGGTATCTAGAGCCCAGCCCTGCAGGACGTCGCCGTAAAGCCCGGTGATTAGGCCCTTGTATCGGACCGCTGAAAGCGAGGCGGTGTCCGTTGGGGTTTTATCCAAGACGTGTTGTGACATCAGGCCGGCTCGGTAATAGAAATAGAATGAAAGGGAAATGCCCCTGTGGCGTTTTCCCGCACTGCGTAAGGCGCATGCAATGGAAGGTCCAGGTCACTCGCAAGCTCCACTGCGCGCCAACCCGAAACAGGGCACGCATGCAGACTCAAGACGGCGCAGCAGCCGGACATTGTCACGTTGTCTGCCATCGACAGCATTGTCAGGTCTGGCAGCGCGTACACCGCACCTGTAGCAAGCAACTGCTTGCTCCAAGGCTGTTTCGCTTCGATAAGAAACTGAACGGGCAGGTTTTCTCGGGTCGCTCGCTGCGCTATTTCAAGCCACTGGCGCGCTACTTGTGTGTCGCTCAGGTCATCACCGATCAACCACGTACCCGTGCTCGTCATCTCATGGGTAGCATGGTGCAGGGGGGATTCGATCAGAGCAAGGTTCGCCCCGTGCAGCACGGCGGCATGCCGATCAACAAACTCGGCGCAAGGCAATTCGATACGCTGGGCTGATGCGGCAAACGTCATACGATCGTTGCATGCTTCCCTGGAGAGCAAGGCATCGTCCCTGCAAACAATCCGATAGGGCAGTGATAGCTGGCCCGGCAGGTCCCATATGAACGAAGGGGCATTGGCCAGCCGCTCGAAAACAAGGCCTCGCAAGGGTAGGGCGCGTAGATCGTCTATAAGATAAGGCAATTCATCGGCGGCATAGTCCAGGCTGATCTCCAATGGCAGAACTTCTGCATGAAGTGTGACCCAGTTGCGCAGCCCATCATGATGCCAGGTCAGGCTGAAGGGTGTTTCAGAACGGCTGCCATCATGAATGTGCAGCTCTGGACGAGGGTGACCCGGCTCGCCGCGCTGCTGAGCCAGCCAATGGGTCAGACGCGCACGCTGCAATGATTGTCGAGCCGGTTTGATCGGGTCGCGACGGCAGAAGGTTTCGTAGCGTGATTCAGCATCAGGGTAGCGTTTTCGAAGAATGGCGTTGTTGTAGGCAACGCGCAGGTTTTTTTCTTCCCCAAACGATACCCCCCCTTGATGAGCAACGAAAACATTTGGCGCCCCCATGTGCTTCCAGCCCAAGCTGCGAGCGCGCAAACACCAGTCGGTTTCCTCCCCGTACCCGCGCGACAGTTCTAGCTCATCCAGATAACCCACTTGGTCGATGGCATCGCGCTTGATGTAAAGGCAGAACCCACATCCTGTTTCGATCTCTACAGGGGCCGACGGGTTGTGTTTGGCCAGATTATCCAGTTCAGCGTGCTGGTCAGGTGATGGCATGGGCTGACTGATGCGGCTCCGTGGGAAGCTCATCAATTCGCCATTGTTCGTGAACGGGGTGACCGACGCTACTTGAGGATCGCTATAAGCTACCTGATGCAGGCGGTCAATCCAGTCTCCGTGAACGCGGGTGTCAGCATTCAGCCAGATCACGTCTTTGCCCGAACTCATAGCCATGGCTCTGTTCATGCTACGAATGAAGCCTAGGTTGGACGGGTTCTGCACGAGAGTAATCTTGCTTTTGCCTGCCAGCACTTTGAGCGCTTTGCGCAAGGCGGGGAGGGGCGTGGCGTCCTCGATGACGACCAGACGATGAGGCGTGCGGTTATGCCTGCGTGATTCGATAGCGCTGTTTATGCACGCCAGCGTCTCATCCAGCCCGTTGTAAACCGGAATGAGCACATCAACCGAAACGCTCTTGGTTTGCGTGGCAATGGGGCAAGGTGGTACCCAAACGGGCAGGGTATGCAGGGGGCTACCTTGCAATGAGCCGCCTGTACTAAAACCCACGGCAACTGTTGCGCAAGCTTTGGGCAGTTTGGCGCGAATGCCACCATGGCTGGACGAAATACCCGCAGCTGTGAGCAGTGGATCGGGGCGGCCTGCCGGCGCGCTTACGACCTGCCCGTTGAATTCGAACTGAACGATGCATGGCTCAGCAAGGTTCTTCAAGTCGATTGCCCAACCTTGTATCTCTTGCGCATCTCGATCAAGGCGAACGACGCCTACTGCGCCTGAATGCTGCGTTTTTGAAGCCAGCAATCTAAGTACTAAGTTGAGCTCTTGGGCTGAAGTGATTTCGGGCAATTGCGCGAGGATGAGTCGCTCTAGCTGCACTGGCGTGTCTGCTTGGCTACGTGCGAGCCATAGCAGTTGCCGCAGACCTGCGTCATGAGGTTGCTTTTGCCAAGCAGCGGCCAAGTAGCGGGTAGCCAGATGCGGTTGTGCTAGATCCAACAGGCAGCGCCCTAGAAGCGCATGCAGATCTGTCCGCTTTGGCAGGGCTTTGACCGCATTACTAAAAAAAATGAAGGCAAGCTTTGGATGCTTTGGCAGTGCCTCGATACCCTTCCAGATGAGTGCCTCTGGACGGTATTCGGGGACCTTGAGAGCCTGTTCCAACACTGAAGCCGCGCTGGCGTGCTCTTCTGCCTGGCGATGCCGATGAAAAATGTCCATGAGCGTATCTCGCCCATGGTCGAGTTGTCTGGACATAAGCTTGGCTTGGCTACAAGAAATAAAAAAGAGGGGCGACTCGAGAGCCGCCCCTTTGGCGTATGCCCGACCTTTCGGCCGGGTATACGTTTTGCTACAGCGGGCTAGTTACACTTGGCCGTGCAGTACAACGACGTTGTCGATGTTTGCGATGGCTTCGTTGGAACCAACGATGCCCAGGGCCACGTCGGCGTGAGTGCCGCCGTTGTCCAGGACAGCTTCCCAAGCAGCTTTGCCAGTTGCATCGGCTTCGCGGCCCAGTGCGGACTGGTACAGGGAGTCGATGAAGTCGCTGTTGGACTTCTGAGCAGCTTCAGCCGAGCCAACGATGCCAGCGGCCACTTCGGCGCGGCTGGTGCCGTTGAACAGCTGGGATACCCAAGCGTCCAGGCCTTCTTGCTCAACTTCGCGGCCCAGTACGTTTTCGTACAGTTCGCGGACGAAGTCACCGTTCGACTGATCCAGCTGGATGGCTTCGTTCGACAGAGCGATACCAGCAGCTACGTCGTTCAGGTTGCCACCGTTGGCCAGCACGGCTTGCCATGCAGTCGAGCCTTCTTCATCAGCGGCGCGGCCCAGGATAGCCTGGTACAGCTCGTTGATGTCTTGGGCCGAAGCAGCGCCAGCGAACTCAGCCGAGTTCAGGAACTGGTTGGCGATGTCGGTCAGCGAAGTGCCTTCGCTTACCAGGGCGGTGAAGTCTTTGGCGCCGGATGCATCAGCGTCACGACCCAGGATGCCTTGGTACAGGCGCAGGGCAGCTGCTTCTTCGTCGCTGTGAGCCAGGGCTACAGTTTCGGTGGTGTCACCGTTAACGAAGGTCAGGAACTCAGCGTCAGTGATGGCGGCAGTTTGGTTGCCGGTCAGGTTGACGTTGAAGTTGTTGCCGACGGTGAAGGTGTAGTCGTCGCGCGAACCGTCCAGCTGAACGATGTCGAAGCCAGCGCCAGCGTTGACGATGTCAGCGTGGTCGCTGCCGCTCAGGATGATGGTGTCATCGCCCGAACCGGTGGTCACGTTGTTGTTGCCCAGGCCAGCGATAACGGTGTTGTTGCCGTTGCCGGTCACGATGGTGTCGTTGCCGTCGCCAGCGTCGATCAGGGTGTTCTGGTCGCCTTTGACAGTGATGACGTCGTCACCGTTGCCAGTTGCAACTACCAGCTCGATGGCCGAAGTATCAACGGCTGGAGCCAGAGCAGCAGCGAAGGTTTGAACGTCGCCAGCAGCTGCTTGACCTTGCAGGTCAACAACCAGGTTGGCGTCGCTCTGCAGCACGTAGGCGCTAACGCCAGCGGCTTCGGCAGCAGCCAGGTCGACGACAACTTGGTCGCCTTGCTCGCCTTCGACTTCGCCGATAACGACGTCAGCTTGGCCGGAAGTTGGCAGCTGAACAACGTTGCCTTCGATGCCGGCGATGTTGACGTTTTCAACGGTGTCCAGGTTCAGCAGGCTGCTGATGGCAGCGATGGTGTTTTCGGACAGGTTGGCGCTATCGGCGTTCAGGGTGTCTTGCAGAGCGCTGCTCGACTGAGGGCTATCGTATTGCATGATGTATTCCTGTTACTTCAGGCCATGTGGCCCGCTGCAATCGTATTCTGCTGTGACGCAGAGTTTTCCCACGGAGACTTAAGGCGGGCAGCGTTCATCTTCGTTACGGGTGTTAGGGCGAGGTGCAAGGCCACCAGCGGCTCGTTGCCGGTGGGGCCGTGCATCATCTGATTTGCGACTAGGCGTTGTGGTTCCGTATTTTCGAAAACAACAAGGCCAGTAAGTTCGTAATGCCTGCGCAGCGGGCCTATCAGGCTGAAGCCAACGCAGATCAGCGGCAGGCCTTGGCCGCGAGCACCTACTACAGTGCCTGTCGATACGTTGCGGCACGGGCCGGAGCCTGCCACTGTGCAGGTGTAAAGAAGGTCTACACCGACGGGCTTTTCAGCCCAGTCGATAGAGAACGAATCAATGAACTCATCAGCGCCCGGCTCGCCAACCCACCCTTCGCTGGACACGATCTCACCGCTATGGCTTAGGTGAGCAGTAAGCGTGAGTGGCAGCGGTTTGGTGCTGGCGGCGATGGCCTGAGCAGGGTCGGTGCTGGATACGACCGCGAAGGTGCGCATGATGGCAGGCGAGGTGTCAATGCGGTCGATACGCAAATCCACGGGGTCGATCACCTCATCGAACATGTGATATTCGGTGATCAGAACCGTCGTAACACCGCCTTTGACTCGCGCAACAATAGTGTCACCGAGCTTGGTTAGCATGTTTTTGCTAACGCCTTCTGCGGGGAAGAAATCGATGGAGCCTTTGCCTAGCGGCGCTTGTTGCAACGCGATGCAGACGGGTTTGTCTGCCGGGGGCTGGGAGGCGTACCTGAAGATATACATGCCCGGTTCGAGCAGGGTGACCCGGGAGCTGATTTTCAGGCCGTCCAGGGTTTGCGAAGGCATAGACATGGCGTTGTTAAGCTCCTTTTAAGCAATAACACTGGTAGCTAACGTGCTCAAACCCGTGCATACACTGAACTGCCATTGAAGGCTCCTTGCGAGTGGCGAAGATGCCGCCGGAGGGGGAAGATGTCAACCAAGAAATCTAAAAAAAAATTCATATCAGTGGGGAACTTAGCTATAAGAGGGACGCTCTTTCGCCGCTTTTTGTTCATAACTGAGTAGCAGGGTAGGACGTTCCAGCATTCGAAAAATTCGTCTGAAATCAAAGAATTACGATATTGACGTGCGCACATGATTACTTTCGATGGTTTTCTGGCGTGTAGTTTTCGTCGCTTTCAAGGTCTCTAGCCGTTGGTCACTCTGACCGCTCGAGCAACTGCCTGTTTCCGTTCTGCTCAAACATTTCATGAAATTCTACTGTTCGTCGCTGAACAAAGCGGCTCAAGGAGCAATCTGACACGCTGCCTTCTTTGGTGGGTGTTACACTGCCCGCCGCTTTCGCCACTCCTCAGTACGGACACCATGAGTTATCAATCCGAAAACACTCTGCAAGCCGCCCTTAGAGCCTGCAAAAGCAGCTTCCTTTCGGTAGGCTTCTTCAGTTTCTTCGTCAACGCACTGATGCTGGTGCCCACGTTCTTCATGATCCAGGTATCGGGTCGCGTGGTGCCCTCCAGCAGCACCTCCACTTTGCTCATGCTCACGCTGATCATGACTGTATTGATCGCGACCATGGGTGCCCTGGAGTGGGTACGCTCGCGCATCATGGTGCGTATCAGTAACCGCCTGGATGTCATGCTCAGCCGCGATGTGTACCGGGCAAGCTTCAAGCGCGCCCTGAATAGCGGCGGCTCCGATGCTACGGCGCAGTCCCTTAACGACCTCACTTCGCTGCGCCAGTTCTTTACAGGTCCAGGGCTTTTCGCATTTTTCGATGCCCCGTGGTTCCCCATCTACACCATCGTGATGTTCCTGTTCCACCCATGGTTCGGCTGGATGACGTTGTTCTGCGGCGCGGTGTTGACCGTGTTGGCGGTCGTCAATCATCGGTCTACTGGCGGCGCGTTGGCTGAGGCCAACAAGGAGAACGTCGCCTCCAACGTGGTGACCAACCGTACCCTGCGTAATGCCGAGGTCATCGAGTCGATGGGGATGCTTGATACCCTGATGAACCGGTGGGCCAAGCGTCAGCGCAACATCATGCTGCTTCAGTCCAATGCGAGTGATAAAGGCGGCGTGATCAGCTCTACCTCCAAAACATTCCGTATCTGGTCGCAGTCCATCATGCTGGCCATTGGTGCGTATCTTGTAGTGACGCACGAAATCAACCCCGGCCTTCTGATGGCAGGTTCCTTGCTGCTGGGCCGCGCGCTGTCCCCCATCGACCAGATGATCGGCAGCTGGAAAGGCTTCGTCGCTGCCAAAGTCCAATACGACCGCCTCAGCAAAGTGATGGACGACCTGAAAAACGAACCTGAGCGCATGCCGCTTCCAGCCCCAGAAGGCCACATTCAGGTCGAAAACCTGATCGTCGCCCCGCCTGGCGCCAAGGCCCCGGTCATTCGCAGCATCAGCTTCGTGGCACCGGCCGGCTCCATCGTCGGCATCGTTGGCCCAAGTGCCGCCGGTAAATCCACACTGGTGCGTGCCCTGATGGGCATCTGGCCCCCACAGCACGGCGTGGTCCGCCTCGACGGCGCTGATATCGCCAGCTGGGACAAGCAGGCCCTTGGCCCATACGTCGGCTACCTGCCGCAAGACATCGAGCTGTTCGAAGGCAGCATCAGCGAGAACATCGCCCGCTTCGACAAAATCGACCCGGAAAAGGTAGTGGAAGCGGCCCAGATGGCCGGCGTTCACGAGATGATCCTCATGCTGCCCGATGGCTACGACACGGTAATCGGCAGCGACGGCGTCAACCTGTCTGGCGGTCAGCGTCAGCGTATTGGTCTGGCCCGTGCCATTTATGGCAACCCGCGCCTGGTGGTGCTCGACGAACCTAACTCCAACCTAGACGACGTGGGTGAACGCGCCTTGGGCGTGGCCCTGCAAAAGCTCAAGGCAACCGGTGCTACGGTCTTCATCGTCTCGCATCGCCCCAACATCCTCACCCGCCTGGACCGTATTCTGGTCATGTCGGGCGGTACCATTTCGCTGTACGGCGAGCGCGACCGCGTGATCGCCGAGCTGGCAGCGCAACAGGCTAAAGGCCAGCAGCGGGTCGCTCAGCCCGCGCCT
>NZ_DIMK01000023.1:0-61508 GCF_002425525.1 Pseudomonas sp. UBA5568
AGAACCCGTCCGGGCGCGCAGGTTGCGCAGCGGCGACACGATTGACAGAGGTGCCGGACGTGACCGATGCCGCCGCCGGGCGCGGTGCGTCGGCAACGACCGCAGCTGGGACGGGTGCCTTGGCAGACGTGCGCAGCTCGGCCAGCGATGGCGCCTTGCGCTTGGTTGACGTGGCCGCCTCGGGCTTGGCCAGCGAGCGTTGGCACGATTTGCAGGATACGTCCTCGGTCACGGCAGAGCTGACAAGGGTCTGACTGCTGCGCCCACAGGCGGAATCGAGGCCATTGATGGAAAAATGAGTAACCAAAACCGAACATCTCCCAAGCAGTGTCATGTAAAGCGGGCGGCATTCTCGCACAGCAGGCACGTGCTTGCCGAATACGAGCGGTCGGAAGCATGAATGGCACTGGCACTTTGCCATAATGCGAGGCATGCTAGCCGGTTTCGAGTGGTCGGCTTATAGTGCGCCACCGCGCATCGGTTACCTCATAAAAAAAGCATACGCCATGCCCGACCCCTCCCTGCCATCGCCAGGCCCATCGCAGGATCGACGCTTGACCAAACTCACTCCACCGCCGTCATCGCGTAGCGCGTCCAAGGCGCCCGCTGCCAGTCTGCGCGGGTCGATCAAGGGTGCGCTGGCACTGCTCGCCCTGATTCTGCTCGGGTTGCTGCTGTGGCAGCTGTTCGCGCAGTTCAGCCTTACCCAGGCCGAGCTGCGCGACAAGCGTTTGGAAGACACGACCGAACTGGCGGACCACCTGGGTTTGAACATGGCGCTCAAGGCGCAGCAAGCCATCAACCTGCTCCAGCCCTATCCCACCGTGGCGGCACCGACAGCTGGCGGCTTGGTGGATACGCTGCGCGAACGAATGCCCGCGCTGCGCAGCGTGGTCTGGATAGACGGAGCCGGGCAAATCGTTGCCGACAGTGCACCTGCCAGCGACGATCACGCAGTCGTCGGTGAGGTGCTGAGGCTCAACCAGGAGCGGCCCTATTTCTTTACCAATGCGCCCAGCAACGCCAGCGTGTACCTGTTGCTGAGCCAGTCGCCAGGCCAAGGCCATTGGCTGCTGCGCTTGTCACCTGATTACTACCGCGCGCTTACTGGCCATCTGCATGAGGCCGATCAGCTGTTGTGGCTGCTGGAAAACAGCCGTACGGGCGAGGTGCTGCAACGCTACCTGGCCTCCGAGCGCCCCGACGCGCCCTTGCAGAGCGTCATGCTGGCGTTCATCGACAATAGTGCCTGGCAACTGCGCGGCCTGTTCGATGCTGAACAGGCGCGCAACGACCTGCTGCCTGCCTTGATAGGCAAATGCCTGCTGGTGCTGTTCTGCGCCCTGCTCCCGGTCCTGGCCCTGGTCAACATGCGCCGCCGCCAGCGGGCCTTGCAGGAAGATCGCCGACGCTATCAAGAGATCTTCGAAGGCACAGGTGTGGCCCTGTGCGTGCTCGACCTGTCCAGCTTGCCCGGCCAACTGGACCGCTATCACCTGCGCAACCGCGCCGCACTCAAGCACAGCCTGATGCTGGACCCTCAACTGCGCCGCTCGCTCCTGGCGCAACTGAAGATCACCGAAATCAACCAGGTGGCGCGCCAGCTGCTTCATATCGAAGATCACCAGCAAGCCTGGCAGCGCCTGATCGACGACAGCGGCGACGGCCAGGACAGTGTCGGTATGCAGTTGCTCGACGCCTTGATCGACCAACGCCCGTCCCTGGAGCTCGAGGTGCGCCTGCCTGCTGCGCATGGCGGCGAGCTGCACCTGTGGCTGACAGCGCGCCTGCCGCAATTGCGCCGCAATTACCAGGCCGTGATCCTCAGCATCAGCGACATCACCAGCCGCAAGAAAGTGGAGCTCTCGCTGCTCGAACGCGAGCGGTTCTGGTCGGACGTGGTGCGTACCGTGCCGGATCAGCTCTACGTCCAGGATATCCACAGCCAGCGGATGATCTTCAGCAACCGTCACCTGGGCCAGACGCTGGGGTATGACCGCACGGAACTGGCCCGCATGGGCGACCGCTTCTGGGAGCTGCTGCTGCACCCCGAAGACGCTGCGCATTACCAGGACCTGCGCCAACAGCAGCTCGACAACGGCCATGACTTGCCGCTGCATTGCCAGCTGCGTTTCCGGCACCGCGATGGCAACTGGCGCTGCTACGACATACGCGAGCAGGTGCTGGCGCGTGACGCCGACGGCCGGGTGACGCGCATCATCGGCGTGGGCAAGGACGTGACCGTGCAGATCGAGGCGAGCCAGTCGCTGCGCGACAGCGAACAGCGCTACCGGATGCTGGCCGAAAGCATCAGTGACGTGATCTTCTCCACCGACAGCCAGCTCAAGCTCGACTACGTAAGCCCCTCGGTGCAAAGCGTGCTGGGCTATCACGCCGACTGGATCTTCGCCAACGGGTGGCATTCGATCATCGCCAACCCCGCCCAGCTCACTGGCATCTACGGGTTGATGGAGCGGGTAAGCAAGGCGATGGACGATCCGGCTCAACTGGCCGAACTGCGTGGCCAGTTGCCGACCCAGCTGTTCCTGTTCGACTGCCTGCGCGCCGACGGCCGCAAGATCCCCATCGAGTTGCGCCTGGTACTGGTCTGGGATGACGATCAGCGTTTCGAGGGCGTACTGGGGGTAGGTCGCGACATCAGCCAGCAGCGCCGGGCGGAGAAAGACCTGCGCATGGCCGCGACGGTTTTCGAGCACTCGACTTCGGCCATTCTGATCACCGACCCTGCCGGCTACATCGTGCAGGCCAACGAGGCCTTCAGCCGGGTCAGCGGCTACGCAGTCAGCGAGGTGCTGGACCAACTGCCGAGCATGCTGGTGATGAACGACCAGCAGCAGGCGCACCTGCGCTATATTCTCAAGCAGCTCAACCAGCGTGGCAGCTGGGAGGGCGAGGTGTGGCTCAAGCGCCGTGATGGCGATCACTACCCGGCCTGGGTAGGCATCACTGCCGTGCTGGACGATGAAGGCGACCTGGCCAGCTACGTGTGCTTCTTTACCGACATCAGCGAACGCAAGGCCAGCGAACAGCGCATTCACCGCCTGGCCTACTACGACGCCCTGACCCACTTGCCCAACCGTACGTTGTTCCAGGACCGGCTGTACAACGCCTTGCAGCAGGCCGAGCGGCAGAAGGCCTGGGTGGTGTTGATGTTCCTGGACCTGGACCGTTTCAAGCCCATCAACGACTCCCTGGGCCATGCCGCGGGCGATCGCATGCTCAAGGACATGGCCCTGCGCTTGCTGGCCTGCGTGGACGAGGACGATACGGTCGCGCGCATGGGCGGCGATGAATTCACGCTGCTGCTCCAGCCTCGGCCTACTCGCGAGCTGGCATTGAACCGCGCCATTCACGTGGCCGAAAACATCCTGGGCAGCTTGGTCAAGCCGTTCGTGCTGGAGAACCGCGAGTTCTTCGTCACGGCCAGCATCGGCATCGCACTCAGCCCGCAGGATGGCGGCGAGTTGAGCCAATTGATGAAGAACGCCGACACCGCCATGTACCACGCCAAAGAGCGCGGCAAGAACAACTTCCAGTTCTACCAGGCTGAAATGAACGCCAGTGCCCTGGAGCGCCTGGAACTGGAAAGCGATCTGCGCCATGCCATGGAGCAGAACGAATTCATTCTGTATTACCAGCCGCAATTCAGCGGCGACGGCAAGCGCCTGACCGGCGCCGAGGCACTGCTACGCTGGCGGCATCCTACCCGCGGCCTGGTGCCACCGGGGGACTTCATTCCCGTCATCGAAGAGCTGGGCCTGGTGGTGGACGTGGGTGACTGGGTACTGCGCGAAGCCAGCCGACAATTGAAGGCCTGGCACAAGGCCAAGGTGCGTGTGCCGAAAGTGTCGGTCAACATTTCCGCGCGCCAGTTCTCCGATGGTCAACTGGGCACGCGGATCGCCAACATCCTGGAAGAAAGCGGCCTGCCACCGGCGTGTCTTGAGCTTGAGCTGACCGAAAGCATCCTGATGCGCGAAGTAAACGAAGCGCTGCAGATTCTGGCCAGCCTCAAGAACCTGGGCCTGAGCATCGCGGTGGACGATTTCGGGACCGGCTATTCCTCGCTCAACTACCTCAAGCAGTTCCCGATCGATGTGTTGAAGATCGACCGCACCTTCGTCGACGGCCTGCCCGAAGGTGAGCAGGATGCGCAGATCGCCAGGGCGATCATCGCCATGGCCCACAGCCTGAACCTGGCGGTCATCGCCGAAGGCGTCGAGACCCATGAACAACTTGAGTTTCTGCGTGAACACGGGTGCGACGAAGTACAGGGCTACCTGTTCGGGCGACCGATGCCGGCGCATCAGTTCGAGGCGCAATTCGCCAATGAGACGTTGTTCATGTTCAATTGAGTCGCCCCTGACCCTGCCCTCACGCGGCTGCCGAAACGCCAGCGGGGCCCATTACGCCCGGCCCGCCACCACGCACAGGCAACGCCAGAAACCGGACCTGAAAGTCAACTCGCATGCCCGCCCAGCCCAGCAACGGCGCGGGATGCAACATGAACCCCGCTGGTCCGCGACTTGATGCCACTTCATATGCCAGCGGCGGATCAATGGGGTAGAATGCCCACCCACTTCACCCCCGATCCTTGAGGACCGCCATGTTCAGCCGTGATTTGACCATTGCCAAGTACGACGCCGAGCTCTTCGAAGCCATGCAGCAAGAAGCTCTGCGCCAGGAAGAGCATATCGAGCTGATCGCCTCGGAAAACTACACCAGCCCGGCCGTCATGGAAGCCCAGGGTTCGGTACTGACCAACAAGTACGCCGAAGGCTATCCAGGCAAGCGCTACTATGGTGGCTGCGAATACGTGGACGTCGTCGAGCAGCTGGCCATCGACCGCGCCAAGCAACTGTTCGGTGCCGACTACGCCAACGTCCAGCCGCACGCCGGCTCCCAGGCCAACGCCGCTGTCTACCTGGCCCTGCTGTCGGCCGGTGACACCATCCTGGGCATGAGCCTGGCCCATGGTGGTCACCTGACCCACGGTGCTTCCGTCAGCTCGTCGGGCAAGCTGTACAACGCCGTGCAGTACGGCATCGATGGCAATGGCCTGATCGATTACGACGAAGTCGAGCGCCTGGCGGTCGAGCACAAGCCGAAAATGATCGTCGCCGGTTTCTCGGCCTACTCGCAGGTGCTGGACTTCGCCCGCTTCCGCGCCATCGCCGACAAGGTGGGTGCCTACCTGTTCGTCGACATGGCGCACGTGGCTGGCCTGGTCGCTGCCGGTGTCTACCCTAACCCGGTTCCTTTCGCCGACGTCGTCACCACCACCACGCACAAGACCCTGCGCGGTCCGCGCGGCGGCCTGATCCTGGCTCGCAAGAACGAAGAGATCGAGAAGAAGCTCAATTCCGCTGTCTTCCCAGGCGCCCAGGGCGGCCCACTGGAGCACGTGATCGCGGCCAAGGCCATCTGCTTCAAGGAAGCCCTGCAGCCGGAGTTCAAGGCTTACCAGCAGCAAGTGGTGAAAAACGCCCAGGCCATGGCCAGCGTCTTCATCGAGCGCGGTTTCGACGTGGTTTCCGGTGGCACCGAAAACCACCTGTTCCTGCTGTCGCTGATCAAGCAGGACATCTCGGGCAAAGACGCTGACGCGGCGCTGGGCAAGGCGTTCATCACCGTCAACAAGAACTCGGTTCCTAACGACCCGCGCTCTCCGTTCGTCACCTCGGGCCTGCGTTTCGGCACCCCGGCCGTGACCACCCGCGGTTTCAAGGAAGCCGAGTGCCGTGAGCTGGCTGGCTGGATCTGCGACATCCTTGCCGACCTGAACAACGAAGCGGTGATCGACGCCGTGCGCGAGAAGGTCAAAGCCATCTGCAAGAAGCTGCCGGTCTACGGCAACTGATCGCTGATCGCCCACTGGAAAGCCCGGCCAAGTGCCGGGCTTTTTGCATCCTGCGTCTGGAACCCGTTCCGGTTAGTCCCCTCGCGCGTGTCGGCATAGCCTCCTGAGTGCATTCATGAACACTGGAGGTATACGATGAATCACAAAGCGCACTCTTTTCTCGCGACACTGCATGCAGCTGATTGCCCGTTGAACACCTTCGACAGCATGACGAACGACAATGTGGTACTGGCAAGCCCCCTGACCACGCCCGGATATGCCGTGGACGGCGCCGCTACGCTGGGTGCACTGAATTGTTCCGAAGACGATTGGCACCACGGTCAAGAAATGGGCCTGGTCACTTTCGAGAAATCGTCTGCTCCCCTACCCCTGTTGCTCTACTTCCGGCACAGTGAAGCCGGCTACCGCCTCTATGTGCGCAGCGGAGCACATTCCGGCAAGGGGGTTTTCGCGACAACGCATGGTCTGGTGGAAGCCATGCGCATCGAGCAGCAAGACCCTACAGCTTGGAAAATCACTGAAGCGTCGAGCGGTAAAGCGTTTGATCTGACAGTCATCGAAGGTGACCAGATCGACATCAAATTGGAAAGCAAGGCAGGGCCGTGGGGACGTCACGGGCTATATCCTGTTGGCGACTATGCGGTATGCCACCCCAATGCAGTTGGCCGCTCGCTCAAATTGGTCATTCAGGAGCGGAATGTAGATTGGCTCAAGCCAGCGTAGCGCTTTGAATGATGATCGTCGGCTGAAGACCTATAGGATGCCCAGCGAGTAGCTGGGCTTTTTGCGCTGCGGGTCCAATCGTCTGTACGCGTGTCATCAGGGCCACGCACCGGCTGGGCAACGCCTCGCCAGGCACAGAACCTCGTTACTGAAACTGCCTGGATTCGATACAGTAAGTCAGCAAGTCCTGGTCACTGTCGACGTTGAGCTTGCGCATCGCCGACACCTTCTGGGCGCTGACTGTCTTGTTGCTGCGCGACAGTTGCCGCGCGATATCACCTACGGTCATGCCAGTGACAAAGAGCCGGACGACTTCGAGCTCCCTGGGGGACAGCTGATTGAAGCGGGCCTCGACCTTCACTGCTTCGCGCACCACGGATGTAGGTGGCGGCAACGGGCTTCGGTACCGACGCCGCTTGCGGATGGCACTCAGCGCTTTTTCGATTTCATCATGCAGGTGGTTTTTTTGAATGACCCCTGCCACACCCAGTTCCTGAAGCCGGGAAAGAATCAACCCATTGGAAATCATGGTCAGAATGAGGACCTGAGTGTCCGGGAAGTGACGCAGAATGTACTCGATGAGCTTGAAGCCATCTCCGTAGGTACAATCCCCCGGCATATTGAAGTCGGTGATCAGGGTGCGGGGGTTGTGCAGGCGCAGTTGATCGATCAATTCCGATGAGTTGGTGGCTTGACCGACGACTTTATAGCGCCCGATGCGTTGAACGACTTCACGCACTCCCAGCAGGACGATGGGATGATCGTCAGCGATGACAACCTTGTGATGAGGCATGCAGAATTACTCCATTAGGGGACAAGGCTCATCCGGGAATCTCGTCTGACAAGCGCTGCGCGACCTTGGCAAGCCGCCTGCACAGAGCACGGACTTGCCCGCCCAGGCGTGCGTCGAGCGGCAGCTCCTGCAACATGTTTTCCAGCCGTTGACATGCGCCGTACAACGCCGTGGCATTGATGCTGGCCAGTGCACCGCTCAAGCTGTGCAACCGTTGCTCGACCAGAACCGCATCGTGCTCGATCACCCCCTTCTCCAACTGCTCGATATCGCTGGCCAACGTCTGGGCAAGCAATTGGCGCATGGGCTGGGACAGTTGAATCCAGCCTGAAAAATCATCCCTGCCCAGGTCGGGTGCAACGTGAGTGTCAATCGTTCCAGGGCAGTGGTTCATCAGTACCTGCCGAAGGGTACCAAGGCTCAGAGGCTTGACTATCCACGCGGTCATACCCGCTTGCAGGCAGCGCTCACCTTCTTCGCGCAGTGCATTGGCGGTGATGCCGATGATAGGTGCTTCGACACCTGCCTCTCGCAGCGCGCGGGTCAGCTCGTAGCCGTTCATCCTGGGCATGTTGATGTCGGTGATGACCATGTCGAAACGCTTGGATTGCCAAAGTTGAAGTGCCTGGTGGCCGTCAGCCGCGACGGTTGGGTAAGCCCCGATGGCTTCGAGCTGCTCACGCATGACCGCCTGGCTGACTGGGTTATCCTCTGCCACCAACACGCTCAATTTCAACGGCGCAGACGGCGCCTGCGAACCCTCTTTCGGCACAGGCACCAAGGCCGGCGAGGAGGCCACAATGGGCAAGCGTATGAACAGGGAAAAGCTGCTCCCCAGACCGGGCTCACTGACCACGCGCATGGTACCGCCCATCGACTCACTCAAGCGTGAACAGATGGAAAGCCCGAGCCCTGCACCCCCACCTTCCTGCCCTGCGGACACCTGATAGAACGGTTTGAACAGATGCTCCAGGGCTTTTTCAGGGATACCTTTTCCGGTGTCCGTCACTTGCCATTGCAACAACACATCCTGGTCGCTTCGCTCTTGAACGATCAGGCGCAGACGTACGCGTCCGGAGGGGGTGAACTTGATCGCGTTGCCCAGCAAGTTGTGCAGGATCTGCCTGATTCGCCCGGCATCTCCTTCCACCCGTGCAGGCACTTGTGCGTCGATTTCAGCCTCAAGTTGCAGCCCTTTACTTTGCGCTGTGGCCTCGAAACTGGCATGCGCATCGTCGACCAGCTGACGCGGATCGAATGCGGCATGCTCGAAGGCCATCTGCCCAGACTCGATCTTGGTCACATCCAGAACATTACTGATCAGCTGGAACAGGACTGTCGACGAGGTTTCGATGATTTGCAGGTAATGCCTCTGGCGTTCGCTGAGTTCGGTCAGCGACAGCAGCTCAAGGTTGCCCAGCACACCATAGAGCGGGGTTCTTATCTCATGGCTCATGGTGGCCAGGAAAACGGTCTTGGCTTCATTGGCAGCCGTTGCACGCTGGTGGGCCTGATTGAGCTGCAATTGCTCGCCAACGTGGCGGGTGATGTCGTTGCAGCCGCATAGAAACACGTCTTCTCCGTCATAACGGGTAGCGACCGCCACCACCTGGACGTAACGCCCATCCACCAGCAGGCACAGTTCGCCCGGCGCCTGGTCACCGTGGTTATCACGCAGCAGTTGCAGCACCGCTGCGGTAACGCCTAGGCGTACCGCGCATTCGTTTTCCAACAACACCCGGTGATCGTGGCGCCTCACGACGCACAGCCCGACCGGCACGTTGTGTAGGATGATGCGGCTGAAGGCCTCGCTTTCTGCAAGCCGGACTTGTGCTCGTTGGGCGGGCCGAACAATGCGCGACTTGTACCAGTGATTGACCCAGAGCCCTAGCAGGATCGCAGCGATGATTGTCAACGCCAGGCCAAGCAGCGGCCATTTGGCGTAGCGCAGAAAGTCCCCGTAACTGATGGCATACAGCCCAGTCCACGCGTCTCCCGACGACGACATCATCTTGAAACGCAAGCCGCTACGGTTGAAGCTCAGGCCAAGCGGCGCCAGATCGCCCTTGCTGCGCTCTCCCATCAAGACCTTGCCATCCGGGGAAATCAGGGTGAACTGGTTGTAGACCGATAACCTGAGCACACGCTCGAATTCGTCGATCTGCTCCGTATCCATTACGGCAGCCAAGACCATTGTCCGGTCGCCCGTCGTACTCGGCTTGAGGGTGTGCTCAGCCCCCAACTTCAGAAGCGCCACCATGCGCAGGTTGTCATTGTAAAGGCGTGCTGGCGCTCGCACCCAGTGGACATGCTGATCGGGTAGCAGGTCGGGTTGAGCCAGTAAGTGCACCAAGCGATCAACCACGGTCACATAATGGTGAGGCAACAGCGGCTGATGTTGACGTTGGTCGCCAGCCGCGGGGACGGCAATGCTCGCGCCGGTTCCCCGTTCGAGCACGAACAGCTGCGGCGATGCGTAGAACGAGCGGGCCCAGAACCCACCGTAGTAGTCGGTCAGACGCAACCCCAACCCCAAGGCACCGCGTATCTCCTGAGCTCGAAAGTCGCCGGTGTAGGCCAGGGTGAAGGGTAAGGAGAGTTCGAATCCTTTTGCCTTGACCAGTGTCTTGCCATCGACGCTCGTCGAATCGAGCATCATGACGCCCTGCTCCACCGGCGCAGGAAGCGCGCGACCGGCTGGCATGCTGTTGGCGAGATTGCGTAGGAAGATCTCATGCTCATGAATGATTTCGATCACCCGGGCAAAATGGAGCTCCAACCGCTGCTGTTCCGATTCCAGAAGGCGCGATACTGCCCAATAACAGGTACTGGACAACAGCAGCATGAGCCCGCTGAGCAGCAAGATGGCTTTGTTCAGGCGCTGAGAGCTGCGCGCAAGTTTATCCATGCGCAGGCTGGCATTTTTCATGGTGTTGATCGTCGACATCACATTATGAAGATGAGAGTGCTCAAACAGACACAAAATTCATGCCATATGACGGCACATTGCAGATGCTGAAACGTTTCTTCGCCAACTCACCCCTCACTCGGAGAGCTGTCCGTTGAGCAATGGGAGCATGCCGTCTCGATCCACAGCCGGGGAGATGATGAACCCCTGCACCTGATGACACTGAGCCTTGCGGACAACTTCCAGCTCATCACGCGTTTCAACGCCTTCTGCTACTGTCACAAGCCCCAGTGCGCGGCCGAGGTGGACGGCACTGGCCAAAGCGATGGCCATGTCAGGATTGCTCGCACAACCACTGACCAGAGAGCGATCAATCTTCATTTCGGTGAAGGGCGTGGATACCAGGTTGGAATAGGAACTGTACCCCTTGCCGAAATCATCCTGGGCCAGGCCGAAGCCCATCATGCGCAGCCGGCACGTCCCTGCAAAGTAATCACTGGACCGTCGGGTGGTCGACGTTTCGGTCAGCTCGAAGGTGATGGTCCTGGGGTCGGCACCTCGCTCTCGGACCGTTCGGTACAACGTGTCGACCAGATCAGGACGGTCCAGCAGGTGTGTAGGCAGATTGATCGAGACCGGCAGCCTGTATCCTGCTGCGGCCCAGCGTGATTGAGCGGTGAGCGTTTGCTCAAGCATGTTGTACAGCAACGGCAAATCGAGCCTTGCAGATTCCAAATCGGCCAGAAATGCCCGCGGCAACAAAAGACCTTCGACCGGATGCAGCCACCTGGCCAGGGCCTCGGCACCGACGATCCTGCCGTCGAGCATGGATTTCTTGGGTTGAAACCACGCCTGGATCTCGCCCGCCTGCAGTGCACGGGTAAGCGCACTGACCGAATGGCCACCGGAACAGGATCGAGGTTGCAGATGGCCTTGATCGCAGGTGCTATCCATGTAGCGACGCAGTGCAGCGACATGATGACCCTGCACGGGCTTGCTGATCATGCCGGCCAGGCGGATACCGAGGTTTTCGGCGACCTTGCCAACGCCTGCGAGCACGCGCGCAGAGGCAGCGGTCATCAGCCCCAGCGCCGGAGGCGACGGTAGCAGGCTCATTCTCTGGATGAACTGTACCCCGTCCAGTTGCGGCATCATCAGGTCAGTGACGACAAGGTGGAAGGCTTGATTGCGCAACTGCTCGATCGCCAGGTTGGCATCGGCTTGCAGCTCGACGTCGAACCCACCGACGGACCGGAACAGCTGAGCCAGGTACTGGTGTTGAAAGGGATGATCCTCGACGATCAAGACGCGGTGGATCATCAGGCCGAGCCCTTGCGATACGGCAGCAGGCACTGATAGAGCGCGTGCAGAGTGAAGGGCTTGACCAGAAACTGATCCATTCCGGCGCCCAGGCAACGCTCTGCCTCATCGAGCATGGCGTTGGCAGTTGCGCCGATGATGGGTAGGGCATGGCCCTGTTGGCGCAAGTTCTGCGCCAACTGATACCCGTTGAGTCTGGGCATGTTCACATCGGTCAGCACCAGGTCGAAGACCTCCTTCTGACACAGGGCCAGCGCTTGCTCGCCATCGTTGGCAAGGGTGACCGTGCAGCCGAGCTTCTCCAGTTGATCCCGCAGTATCAACTGGTTGATGACATTGTCCTCCGCCACCAGCACATGAATGCACAGTTTGGTTTCGATCATTGCCTGACGGGCCGTTGCGCTGTGTCGTGCCTCGATGCCCTGGGCCTGGCTCACCGCCTGGTTAAGGCACTGAAGATTGTTCAGCCCCACCTGCCAATATTGAGCCGAAGGGCGCGAAAGCGCGTGCTCATCGGCGCAGGCCAGTACCAATGGGCCAGGCCATTGCCTGATGACAGCCGAGCTGGCAGGCCCTGGACATAACTCGACCAGCACGATGCCCGGTTCATGACGGACGTCCGGCACGGCAATCACTTGCGCCCGGGCGCCCCAGCGACGTAGCCAGCCAGCGGCATGATCGGCCAGTTCGGGCACAGGTGAATAAACCATGACGCCCTGGTTGAGCAAAGGCTGGGCCCAGCTCTGGTCCTCATCGAGCGCCAATTGCCCCAGTGGCAGCGTGAACGAGAAGCTGCTGCCCAGACCCGGCTCGCTGAACACACGAATCGACCCGTTCATCAACTCGACCAGCCGCTTGCAAATGGACAGGCCAAGGCCGGTCCCTGCCACCGTGTTGGTACTGGGACCGCTCTGGAAGAACGGTTCGAACAAGTGTTGCTGGTCTTGCTCAGGGATGCCCTGCCCCGTGTCCACTACCTGCCAGCGCAGCATCATGCGATCACCTTCGACCCCAACCAGGTGAAGCCTGACCATGATTCGGCCACTGCGAGTGAACTTGACCGCGTTGCTAAGCAGATTGCCAAGGATCTGGCGCGTACGCGTCGTGTCACCCACTACCTGTTCAGGAAGCTGCGGGTCCATGCAACTCAGCAACTGCAACCCTTTGGTGTGTGCGGCCCCCATATAGCCTTGCATGACGTCCTGAGTCAGCTCTACGGGTGAGAACGCACTGACCTCCAGCGCCAGCTGACCAGCCTCGATCTTGGACACATCCAGCACATCGCAGATCAGTTGCAGCAAGGTAGCCGATGAACCTTCGATGGCATTGAGGTACCCCCTTTGCTGGCTATCGAGGTGGGTGCGTGAAAGCAGTTCCAGCGTTGCCAGCATGCCGTAGAGCGGCGTGCGGATTTCATGGCTCATGGTGGCGAGAAACAGCGTTTTTGCTTCATTGGCAGCATCGGCCAGTGCCCTGGCCTGTTGCAGCGACAGCTCGGCGGTTTTTCGTTCGGTGATGTCGCTGAAGGCGCAGATCAGAACATCTTCACGTCGATAGCGGGTAGGTGCGTAACTCAGGCACAGGTGACGGCCATCGGCCATTTGCAGCTCTTGTGTGCAACTGGTCTGCGCAGGCTTGCCGAACGCACGGGTAATCCAGTCCTGACAGGCTCGGGTTCGCTCATCGCCCATTACAAGCCACTGCTCGCTCAGCCGATTGGCCAGCACCACTGCACCGTCACTGCGGCGCAACACGCACAGCGCAACCGGGGCGGTGCGGATGACGGCACTGCTGAACGCTTCGCTCTCGACCAATGCCTCGATTCGAGCAGCTGCCGGGCGGATGAGTCGCACGTCGACCCGGCGGACCAGCCACAGCATCAACAGTGTGACGGCAACGCTGATCAGCACTGCCAGCCCGAACGGCAGAATCAGCGCCGGAATGATAGAGGCCAAGGGTGCGCTGTAGATGATCTGCCAGTCCGAATGGTCGAGCTGTTTGCGAATGGTCAGGCGGTCCGGGAGCCAATAGCCGCCCTCCCAACCGAAACCATCATCCACGCGCGTTGCCGTATGGCGCTGGGAAGTCAATTGCTGCTCGCGGTCCTTGCTGGCGATGATCTGGCTTGCGCTGTCGACCAGTTGGAAGTCACCAGCCTGCTCATGGCGCAACGCTGCGACCAACTGCGGGCCCTCTACTTCGAGCCCCAGCCAACCTGAAGCGCGGTCGCGCTCATCCATGGCAGTGAAAATGTAGAGCGAAGGCGGTTTATCGTCTCCAGGCTCCGCCAGCCAGATTTGCTCGTCCCCAGGTTCGCCGGTCGATCCACGCAGACGTTGCAGCACGGCGTTGGGGACCAGGGGTGGGACCTCAGGCCGGCTGTAGAGCCACTGCACCGAGGCATCCAGGGCGTGCGGCACGTAGACCAGGTTGGTCTGCTTGGCGCGTAGAAAATCCAGCATGCGTGGCGTCAGCCACAAGCTCCAGGTACCCCCGGGCTGACGGAGGAAAATGTGGACTTCCTCGCCTGGAATGTAGGTCTCGCTATCGCCCGCAGCAGCGGCGTGCTTGACCGTCGAGAGCCCCAGCGATTTGAGCAGGGTCTGACGGCTGACAAAGAAATCCTGAGCGTTGAAGATGGCCTCGTTCATGTACCTGCGCCGGGACGAAATCTCCTCGTTCAGGGTCATGCGCATGTAACCGTAGGCGCCGACATAGACACCCGCTACGAGGGTGATCGCAAACAGGCGTAAGAGATTACGCGCTGCAATAGGCGTCGACAGGTTCCACTGGGCGGCAGGTAACAGGTTGGCTAGCTTCATCCAGCCAGCCTAGGGGCGGCACCGACAGACCTGAATAGGACGAATCTCAATCTGGCGAGACGGTATGTGGCCTTACGGGCTGATGGACACCGCGTGCGTGATGGGCCGCTCACCGCGCTGCGCATTACCCTCATCATCCAGCCATGAAAAGCGAAACGTCGCGTCGCTCGGCGCGGTGGCCGGTGCCGTCTGATGCTGCGTACTGAACGGTGCCAGCATGGGCGCATCCAGAATGATCGAACGCTCGCCTCCGCCGATCTGTGCGTGGGAGAGGGAGATGTAGAACGGCGTCGGATTACGCAACTGCACACGGCGACCCTGGACCCTGACAACCAGGTGCGAAGGCGCTAGCTCGGCCTTGTTCGACAGACCCTGGGGCCGGTAGATGACTTTCAGCTGAGTGCGCAGCGTGATCGTCAGACGCGTCGCGCCCTCCTCCAGCACCTCGTTTGGCCGAGGTGGAATCTCGTACACATTAAGCCAGTACAGCGACTCTCGATCCTGGGCAAGCACCTGCCCGGTCGTCACGAGGCGCACGCTTCGCTGCTGTTGGGGTTCAAGCCTGAACATCGGGGGAAGCGGCATGATCGGTGCACTTGCGGTGTCCGGGGTAACAGCCAGATCCCCATTGTCGATCCAGGTCTGGACCACGACCGGATAGGCGTTTTGATTGACCAGCGCCAGTGAGGTTTCGCGCTGGCCCTCATGCACGATGACCCTCGTGCGCTCGGCAGTGACCCCAGCGTTGGCGGGGGTGCTGATCAGCACGGCGACCAGCAGCAGCAGACGCTGCCCGCAGCTATTGAACACGTATCACCACCTGCGCTGTGGCCTCGACCCGGCCGGGCCTTACGGTAGGCATGGTGCCGGTGGAGAGTTTCTCCAGACGCGCTCGGAATGTCTCGGTGTACTGACCGATGCCATTGACGGTACCGGTCAGGTTGGCAGCGCTGCTGATCACCGGGTACCAACCCCGGCCAGCCGCGCCGCTGCCATTGGCAGAATCCTCATTGGCCAGCAAATTGATGGGCGCACCGTCGCGCAGCAACTGTATGCCTACTCCCTGCGCCACACCTGCCTGGCCATAACGGTCCGCCAGCAGGTAGGTAAGGCCGCCCTGGGCATTGACCAAACCCAGGGAAGACGACGCAGCCAGGGCACCGGATGAAACCTTGATGCCAATGGCCGTGCCGTTGGCGCTGGTGCTGTTGACGATGTTGCTCTGGCAGCGAAAGTTGATCTGAAAGGGCATTTCGCGGCGCCCGCCCGCGTTGATCTCGCTCACGCTGATCGAGGGAAACACCACATAGGGGGTGACACTGGTGACGCTGCAGGTGGGGTAACGCTTGAGCGTGACCTTGTTGTACAAGCCCAACGCTCCTGGCCAGTTTCCGTACCAGCCACTCCAGTTTCCATAGTGCGTTTGACCCACTGTTGGATAGGCCAGCCCTGGCCCCTTGATAGCGATATAGGCCGCCGCCTGTGCGTAGGCGTAGAGCTGCGATGGGACGGTTTCGCTGTAGTAGTTGTAGCTGGGGTCTTTCGGTGCACTGAACAGCTCCGCGCGTACGGCACTGAGGTTCTTGGCCTTGACCAGCTGATAACCCCGCGAATCGACGTCCAGCCCCGTGAGCCGTCGCTCCTGCCAGATGTCGGTGAACAGTTGGCCGGTTTCCAGGTGAGTCAGGCGCAACAGTACATTCGTCCAGGCCGTGCGGTAGGCGCTGCGCAAACCCAGGGTGTTGCCGACGCTGTCGCCCCCTTGGAACCAGCCGCTGTAGACGTCGTCACCATTGGTGGAAAACATCTCGTAAACCGCATCCTGGGCCGCGCAGCGAAAAAACACATACTCCGGGTTGTATCCGGCCGTGGCGCCATATTGGGTGAAGGGTGCCACCGAGCTGGCAATCAATGAGCCGTAGGGCTGAAAGCTGGGGTCGCTGACGTTGATCACGCTGGGTAAGCCCAAGGATCCATTGCACGTATCACAGCCACCGGCCCACGCACCGGCAGTGCCCTCCCCGGGCCGGATGGCATCGTTAGCCGTGGTAGTGGCGGCGCCCACGTAAGTGACCTTGTAGCAGGTCGCCCAGGCGTGCGGAGCAGTTGCAAACAGAACGGCTGCCAATAGCCAGGCCCTGAGCGTCATGTGGGTTCCTCGTTAGGCGTGCATATACTTTTCAGATGAATGAAGCCCTGGCTGTCATGGGCGTTGCTGCTGTTGACGTCGAAGGGCAACAGGCATGCCTGGTCAGGGCCTACGCCCCAGCGAACCTGCAGGTGCCCGCTATCAGCCTGGGCGCGTGCATACACCTGCCCTCCCTGCCCCACCATGCCAATGATGGTGCCCTGCTCATCCAGCACATCGGCGCCCAGCGCGATAGCCCCACCGCCCGGCAAGCTGGCCTGGATCAGCAAGGCATGGCCGATCAACGTCTTGAAATCCACCACCACCGCAGCACCGGCGTAGGGCGCGACCTTTCGCTCCGTTTCGATCAGCTCGGCTTGATCACCCATGCCGCTGGGGTCGAGCCCTACCGGGTTGTACCGGTAGGGCGACAACGAAGGCACCAGCGCATAGCCATCAGCGTTCACACGAGCCCCCTGCCCGCCCCGGATGGTCGCGCCACCTGCGCCTTTGGCCCGCACCAGCGCGAAGGTGTCGCCCACATAAGGCCCCAAGGTCAGACCGCCTTCATGCAAGACAGCTGCGCCGCGAATGCCGCCATTGATTTGCCGGTAATCGGCGCTTTGCGAGTAGCCACCGTTAAAGGTGGCAACGGCGCTCTGTGCCTGGAGATTGCCAGTCCAGTTCGTCCCGCGTCCGGCGCTGTCACGACTGGCTGCGATTGCGTAGCTCATGTCGCGCTGGGCGCCCAGGGTGCCGTTGATCCCCGTCTGGAGACTGCTGCCCCGGGTATCACCTGAGCGCTGCGTCAGCATCGAGCTGATGCTCGGTGCCCGGGTCGAGTTGCCCAGGGGCATGGAGAACGTCAGCGTCAGGGTGTTGGTGCGATTGCTGGTGTCGCGCTGGTCTGCCAGGTTTGCAAAATCGGGCACGGCACTGGTTACCGTGTCCCGGTACCACGTCGTGCGCTGGCGTGAATAGGCCAGGCTGTAATTGAGTTGCCGCCAGGTGTTGGAATAACCGAACTGCACCTGCGTATCACGGCTTTTGCCGTCGTAATAGTCGCTGCTCGAGCCAGACAGGTACAGGTTTCCGTACCCCCCTAGCCCTTGGTTGACCAGCAAGGTCAGCTGGTTACGCTGCTTGAAACTGGTCGAGTCCCAACTGTCACCGCGCTCGGAGGCCTGCCGCGCACCCAGCGCATCGGCCAGATCCCGGTACCCTTGGGTTGAGTATCGATAGCCGGCAAGGTTGAGAGTGGTGTTGGTTGGCTGGAAGGTACGGCTGTAGCTAAGCCCCATGCGCCAGCCTTGCTTGCGCTGTTGGTTTTCAACGGTGGCGCTGGAAAACGTGCTGTTGACCCCGAAGGCACCATAGGGCGTTGCCAGTACGCCACCGCCCAGCACGGCGAGATAATCCTGCGCTACCCGAGCGCCCAGGTTGGCGGAAAGTGCATTGCTAAGGCCCCGTTGATAAGTGGCCTCGGCAAAAGCCCCTTGGTTCGCGCCCGTCTGGCGTACCTCACCGAGCGTGGCGCTGTAGCGAGAGATACCCGGACGGATGGAGTCGGGCACCGCCGCATAGGGGACAGTGAAGCGTGTGACGCTGCCGTCGGCCTCGATTACCTGCACGTCCAAGTCACCGTTGTAGGCCGTACCGTACAGATCGTCGATGACAAAGGGACCCGCCGCCACTGTGGTTTCATGCACCTTGCGGCCGTTCTGGCTGATTACCACGCGCGCATTGCTCACCGCCGTGCCGCGCACTTGTGGGGCATATTGACGCTGAGAGTCGGGCAGCATGCGATCGTCGCTGGCCAGCCGCACGCCTCGAAAGCCGATGCTACCGAACAGGTTGCCCTCGGTAAAACTGTCACCCACCGTCAGTTCGCTCTGCCAAGGGGCAATGGCACGCTGAGCATAGGTGCGAATGCTGTTCCAGCGGCTGACCGCGGCGCCGCCGAAGCTTGAGTAGCTGTAGTTGGACTGATGCCGCAAACGCCAGAGCCCAACGTTCACCCCCGTGTTCAGGCCCAGGTAACCGTAATTGGCCGCCTCGCTTGCTGAGGCTTCGTAGCGCGAGTTGTACAGGCTTGCGTCGTAGTTGACGAAGCCCATCATACCGCCTGCGTCCCAGTCCTGCGGATCGACGTAGCCGCGCGGCTTGATGTCGAGCAATGCCTGGGGCACGGAGAGGTCCAGGCGCAAGCGGGCTGAGTCATATTGGAACGTTGACCCTGGTAGCCGCGTGCTCAGCGCCAGGCACTGGCCCGCGTCGGCGGTAGGGGTTTCAAGCTTGCGGGCGTTCATGTGTCGATGCAAAAACCGTTCGGAAAAACAAGGTTCGACAGCATCGTCTTGCAGTCGAAAACTCACTTCGCTTCGGTTCACGTAGTGCGTGTTCACGTACACATCGACCAGGTAAGTACCCGGGTCGATCTGCTGCACCCGATTGAAGCGCTCCAGGCTGCCACCGGCCAGCCCCGAGCCCAGCAACAGGCTGTCGTCGAAACGGTAGTCGCCTTCGCCGTGGGCCAGCCGGGCCATCATCCAGGCAATGCTGCCCAGCAGGACCGAGGTGCGCCGCACAT
Organism: Pseudomonas sp. UBA5568; assembly: GCF_002425525.1. Lineage (NCBI taxonomy): Bacteria > Pseudomonadati > Pseudomonadota > Gammaproteobacteria > Pseudomonadales > Pseudomonadaceae > Pseudomonas > Pseudomonas sp. UBA5568. The sequence continues at coordinate 19,166 of NZ_DIMK01000023.1, forward strand.
TAGCGCTGCAAGGCATGAGTGATGCCCACACGTGCACCATAGTCGTTGATCAACTGCGCCGTGAGCTGCGGCGCTGTACCTGTGAGCGCTCCGGTAGCCTCTGGCGTCCAGTGCACCGAGCCGTAGGGCGGCACCATGGCAGCATGGAGTTTCACCTGTCTGTTGCCGACAGTGATCGTCGCAGCCCCGAACGAGGCATAGAAGCCCGTCGGATTATCGACGAGCACTTGCCAGCTGGCGCCGTTTTCGACCAGCCTGAAGCGTAGTTTTTCAGGCAACTGCTCGACCGCGCCTGCGATGCCAGCAGGCCGGTAGAACAGCTTCAGGCGATTGCGCAGGATCAGCAGCATCTGGCTTCTGTCGGCCTGTGCAGCGTTGCGCGGGGGGATCTGGAGCACGTTCAGATAGAACACCGACTCCCGGTCCTGGGGGAGCGCGGCGCCGGTATATATGAGCCTCAGGGATTGTCCGCTGCCCGGAGCCACGCGTGACACGGCCGGATTGACCATGAACGGAGCCTTGGCGGTTTCAGGTGTGGAGGCGGGGTCATCGACGTCCACCCAGGCCTGCACAACATTGGCGAAGGGGTCCTGGTTGGTGAGCTGCAGGGTTTTTTCCTTCGCATTTCCGGGATAAATGACCCGCGTCCCCGTCACTACCACGCTGGCCTGGACGAGGGTGGCGCCCGTCATGCCGAGCACGAAGGCAAGCGCAATGGCGACCAGCCTGAGCCGGCCCACTGGCAAAGTTCTCATGCAGATACCTCGAAGGCCTGCCGCTCTGGATACGAGCCCCATGGCGGCAGTCGGAAAAAGTGGCGTGCGCCAATCACTCGTAACGCAGGGTGTAAGTAACGGCGCCAAGGACAGGGCCTGCCGTAACGGTGGCGGCCTCGGACACGTAACGCACGGCATAGTCGTGGCTTGTGGAGGTCTGGCCGGAACTCAAGATGATTTTTCCGGCGGTGACGGCTGCACCACCTGCCAGGTCCACCGGGCTGCCGCCGGGTGCGTCGAGCAACTGCAATGCAACGCCGGTCGCGCCATTGGTGGCGGTGTTGGTCAGGTTGCCCAGCGATGTCGGGTTGGTAGCCTGGAACAGCGTGGTGAATTGCTCGTTGGCGTCGGTCGGCGCGGCGCAGCCGGTCAGGCGCAGGGTGAATTGGGTTTCCCCGGTGTTTTTGCCGATGCTGCCGTTCAGCGCACTGGCTGGCACGCTTTGCATGACAACGGTTGGCTCGGTGTTGCCATCGACGACAGCCGAGCAGGTCTGGTCGGTGACCTCGCCGCTGAACGTGATGGTGTTGGCCGCGTTCGCCAGGCCAGGCACGGCCATGGTTGCAGCTGCAGCAAAAGCGATAGCGCGAATATTCATTACAGCGTCCTGTGGTTGTCATGTGGGCTGCGCATAGAATGCAGCCCTGGCGCTGTTGGATAACTCAGACGAGTCTTAAAACGGCCACACGCGCTCGATTGCCGCATCCCCCTGCAGCGCTGCGCCTTTTTCCAAGCAGGTACGCTCTTGACCAAAGACCAACTCGAAACCCGGCAGACACCGGTGTATTTCGCCACCGTGCTGGCAGCCATCGCCTTCGGCCTTGTAGCCGATACCACTAGCGCTGTTCTGGAAGCACTGATCACACCAGCCATCGCCGTGCTGATGTACGCCATGTTCCTGCAAATCCCCTTTCTGCACCTGCGCGCAAGCCTGGCCAATCGGCGGTTCATGACGGCCTTGCTCCTGGCCAATTTTGTGCTGGTGCCCGTCCTGGCTTGGGCGTTGACCCGTGGGCTGACAGGCCACCCGGCCTTGCTCATCGGCGCCCTGCTGGTCCTGCTGGCACCCTGCATCGACTACGTGGTGGTGTTCACGCACATGGGCAAGGGCGATGCACGGCTCATGCTGGCCGCAACACCCGTGCTGTTGCTGCTGCAACTGGTGCTTCTGCCGCTTTACCTGACGCTCATGATCGAAGACGACCATGCGATAAGCCTGACGGTCGGGCCTTTCGTGCAGGCGTTCTTGCTGATGATCGCCGTGCCATTGGCCTTGGCGGTGCTGACCAGTGCACAGGTGGCCAAATCAGAGCGGGTCAGTCGCTGGAACGACGCCTGGGCGTGGATGCCCGTGCCGGGGATGGCACTCGTGCTGTTCGTGGTGATCGCTTCGCAGATCGGCATGGTATTGCACAGGCTGGACCAATTGCTGCCGGTGGTGCCGGTGTACCTGGGCTTTGCGCTTTTGGCACCGGTCATTGGCTGGGCGACGGCAAGGTTGATGGGCTTGCCTGTACAACAAAAGCGCGCCGTGATGTTCAGTGCTTCGACGCGCAATTCGTTGGTAGTGTTGCCGTTGGCGCTCGCCTTGCCAGAGCAGATACGAACGCTGGCAGCAGCGGCGGTGATCACGCAGACATTGGTCGAGCTGATCTGCGAGTTGGTGTACGTGCGGGCGATTCCAGTGATCGCCCGCACGTAGGCGGCTTCAGCTGACCACGTGCAGGTAGTGCAGGTGGCGCTCGTACTGGTCGAGGATGTCGCCGATCACATCCTCACGGCTCCAGCCCATGACGTCGTAGTCCTGCCCGCCTTCGCGCAGGTACACCTCTGCACGGAAGTACTTGCGGGCATCGCTGTTGTCATCGGCATCGCGCATGACGAAGCTTGGTGTATTGAAGGCGCGAGGGCGAACCTCGTACTTGAAGCGGCCCTCACCAGCATGGGAAAGCTCAAGCGCGATGCGGCCGTCTTCGCGCTCATCTACCGTCACCTCGTAGCCTTGTTTGCGCAGCTCCTGTGCCACTTCCTCGCACGCGGGCTTGACCACTTCCCCGATAAAGCGGGTGACATGGGCCCTGCGCGGCATCATCGCGATGTTGCGCAACCGACGCTGCCAGCCGCCGTGGTTTTGACGGCCCTGCCGCTGGCCCGGCAACGCCTGAGTTCGCAGACCACGCCGTGTGGCGTCCAGCCCCAGTGCCTTGAACAGCCCCCAGATGGAAAACAGCAGGATGATCGCGAACGGCAAGGCGCTGGCGATGGTGGCAGCCTGCAAGGCCTTCAAACCGTTGGCCAACAGCAGGGCAATGGCCACTGCACCCATGCTGACCGACCAGAACACACGTTGCCAGAGCGGCGAATGTCCCCTGCCGGACGAAGCCAGCATGTCCACCACCAAGGCGCCTGAGTCGGCTGACGTGACGAAGAACACGACGACCATCAGCACGGCCAGCATCGAAATGGCCGTAGACCAGGGGAAGTGCTCGAGAAATGCGAACAAGGCTAACGAGCTGTCCTGGTCGACCACCGTGGCCAAGTCTCTGATACCGCCGTGCAGAATCATGTGAATGGCCGAATCGCCAAATACGGTCATCCACAGCAAGGTAAAGCCTGCCGGTACGAACAACACGCCACAGACGAACTCGCGAATGGTGCGGCCACGGGAGATACGTGCAATGAACAACCCGACGAAGGGCGACCAGGAGAGCCACCAGCCCCAGTAGAGCAAGGTCCAGCCACCAATCCAGTCAGTGGGTTCATAAGCGAACAGGTTGAACGTTTTGTTGACGATATCGGACAGGTACGCACCTGTGTTTTGCACATAGGCCTGAAGCAGGAAGACCGTAGGCCCGACTGCCAGGACGAAGAGCATCAGCACTACAGCAAGGCCCAGGTTGAGCTCCGAAAGGATCCGGATGCCCTTGTCCAGGCCGCTGGCCACCGACAGCGTGGCCAGCGCACAGGTGACGGCGATCAGGATGACCTGGATCGTGGTGCTGATGGGGAGGCCGAACAGCTGGTGCAGGCCGCTGTTGATCTGCAGCACACCGTAACCGAGTGAGGTCGCCACGCCAAAGACGGTGCCCAGGATGGCGAAGATATCTACCGCATGACCAATGGGCCCGTAGATACGTTCCCCGATCAGGGGGTACAGCGCCGAGCGCAGCGTAAGCGGTAACCCGTTGCGAAAACTGAAGTAGGCCAGGATCAGCGCCACGATGGCGTAGATCGCCCAGGCATGCAGGCCCCAGTGGAAGAACGTGATGTTCATCGCTTCGCGGGCCGCAGCCACCGTATTGGGGTCACCCACAGGCGGGTTGATGAAGTGCATCACAGGTTCGGCCACGCCGAAGAACATCAGGCCGATGCCCATGCCCGCCGAGAACAGCATGGCGAACCAGCTCTTGTTGGGGTAATCGGGCTCGCTGTGGTCCGGGCCCAGCTTGATATCGCCGTAGCGGCTGACGGCCAGGAAGACGACGCTGATCAGCACCAACGCGACGGTAAGAATGTAGAACCAGGCCGCATTGGTGACGATCCATTGCTGAACATGCTCGAAGACGCTTTGGGCATGCTCCTGGAAAAGCGTGGCGTATAAAACCAGCAACAGCACCAGTACGGCACTGGTGAAAAAGACAGGCGGGTTGATGGTGCTCGTGCGTTGTTGTTCTTCAGGCATAGGCATTGCTCCTTCTGACGTTCAGCGCTGCGCTCCATGGTTGGGCAGTCAGAACACGACTGCCCGTGGCGCATGATGAATGGAAGATGCTGAAACCTTACCGTCAGTTCCAGCGTTTCCCAAACTTAAACGCTTCGTTTGCCTTGCAGATGCTCTGGAACCCGTCAGCCGAGGCTTAATTTGAGCTCGGCAATGTGCTCGGGGCCAATGCCGCAGCAGCCACCTACCAGGCTGGCGCCGCGTGCGCGCCAGTCCTTGGCCCAGGCCAGGTAGCCCGGTGGGTCCAGGTCTTCGCGCAGTTCGTCCAGCCCGTCGTTGGCGGTGGCTTCCTTGGGCTGGGGCGGGAAGGCATTGGCATAGGCACCGATGGCGACTTCTCCACCCTGCTGATCGATGACCGAACGGGCGACATCGATGGCCGCGCCGATCACTTCTGGCTGGCTGCAGTTGAACAGCACCGCTGCCGCGCCGAGCTCGATCACCGCTTGCACCGCCTCGGCCACCGGCTCACCGGAGCGCAGGCGCGGCACCGTATCGACGTCTTCGTCCTGCAAGGTGAAGGACACCCAGAACGGGCGGCCGTCTTCGGGCAGGTGGGCACGTATGGCGCGCACTTCAGCGATCGCGCTCTGGGTTTCGGCAAGCCACAGGTCAACGTGTGGCGCCAGGCCCTCTAGCAGCGGCCGCAGGACTTCCTCGACGCGCTCAGGCTGGAACAGGTCGGGACGATAGGACCCGAACAACGGCGGCAGCGAACCGGCCACCCTCACTGGGTGCGGGCCGGTGTCGGCCGCGTGGCGGGCCAGTTGACCGGCGACATTGGCCAACTGCCGGCCCTCTTCGGCAAAGCGCGCTTCACCAATGTGGAAGGGGACGACCGCATAGCTGTTACTGGTGATGACCTGGGCACCTGCGGCAATGAACGCCGCATGCACCCCCACCACCGCTTCCGGGGCCTCGGTCAACGCCAGTGCGGACCACTCTGGCTGGCGGAACGGCGCACCGCTGCGCTGCAGTTCGCGGCCCATGCCACCGTCGAGAATCACCATCGCTCGCTCTGTCATATAACTACTCTGAAGGTGCTTATGAATAAAATTCATTATGTGGGTTGGATATATAACTATTTAATACCCTAATACTCATTTGGCCAACACTTCAGGTATGAACATGCGTTTTTCCACATTGCTCGGTGCAGGCCTTGCGCTGCTTGCGACCGCCACTCAGGCTCTTGCCGGCGCCACGCTGGAGCGGGTCGAATCACGCAAGGAACTGGTCAATGTGCTGATGGAGAGCTATCCCCCGTTCTCGTTCCTCAATGACCAGAACCAGCTCGACGGCTTTGACGTGGATGTTGCCAAGGCGGTGGCGGATAAACTGGGCGTGAAGCTGCGCCTGGAGACCCCTTCCTGGGATGTAATCGCCGCCGGTCGCTGGAGTGGGCGCTACGACATCTGCATCTGCTCGATGACCCCCAGCAAGGCCCGCGCCCAGGTGTTCGACTTCCCGGTGGAGTACTACGCCTCCCCGGCCGTCATCGTGGTCAATGCCAAGGATGAGCGCATCCACGGTGCAAAGGACCTGGACGGGCGCAAGGTCGGCCTGACCAGCGCGTCGAGCTATGAAAGCTACCTGAACAAGAACCTGGTCATCGAGGGTGACGAAGAACGCGCCCTCGACTACCCCTTCGATTTCGTGCAGATCGCCCCGTATGACACCGACAATGTGGCGTTCCAGGACCTTGGGCTGGGCGCGGGCGTGCGCCTGGATGCGATCCTGACCAACCTGGTCACGGCCAAGCCGCGCCTGGACCAGGACAAACGCTTCAAGCTCGCCGGTGCGCCGCTGTATGAAGAACCCAACTCGGTCGCCATCGAGAAGGGCGACCCGGAGTGGGATGCCAAAGTTCGCCAGGTGTTCGCCGAACTCAAGGCGGACGGCACCCTGAGCAAGCTGTCGCAGAAGTGGATCGGCGCCGATATCAGCAAATGAGCACCTTTACGCCCTCCCCCAAGCCCGTGGCCAATACCACGGGCACACGCCTGCTGGGTTTTCGCACACGGTTGATGCTCACCTGGCTGGTGATGTTCGCCCTGTTCGTCGGGTTCTTCCTGAGCTTCGACCTCAAGTTCTCGATCATCCTGGAGAAGTTTCCTAACCTGGCCGGTTTCAAACTGGGACCCAATGGTTTTCTGCAGGGCGCAGCGCTGACGCTGTTCCTGTGCATGTGCTCGATGGTGGTGTCGGTGGCGCTGGGCTTTGCCGCCGCGCTGGCACGCTTGTCCGGCAGCGCGGTGCTGGTGGGTGTTGCCAGTTTCTACACGTCTTTTTTCCGTGGTACACCGCTGCTGATCCAGATTCTGCTCATTTACCTGGGGTTGCCCCAGATAGGCCTGGTGCCCGGCGCGATCAGTGCCGGTATCATCGCCCTGTCGCTGAACTACGGCGCCTATCTCAGTGAGATCTTTCGCGCAGGCATCCTGGGTGTTGCCCAAGGCCAACGCGAAGCGGCGCTGGCGCTGGGCATGCGCCCGCCGCAGATTTTTTGCCACATCGTACTGCCGCAGGCCATGCGGGTGATCATCCCGCCAACCGCCAACCAGTTCATCTCCATGCTCAAGGATTCGTCGTTGATCTCGGTGATGGGGGTGTGGGAAATCATGTTCCTGGCCCAGTCCTACGGACGGTCGAGCTACCGCTACCTGGAAATGCTGACCACCGCTGCCGTGATCTACTGGGTGCTGTCGATCGCGCTGGAGTTGGTGCAGGCGCGCCTTGAGCGGCACTACGGCAAAGCCTATCAGCGCTGAAGGTGCGTAGCGCCTGCCCCGGCCACTGCGCAGGGGCGGGCGTAGCAATCAATCGCCAGTCAGGCGCCGATGGGGCTAACGTCCCGCCTCTGCCACCAGTTTCGAGGAAAACTGGCCCACGGCAGTGACCACCTCCTGCGCACCTGATTGTATTTCAGTGATCACGGTACCTGCCTGCTGGGCCAGGCTCAGGCCCAGCTCAGCCTGCTTCCTGCTCTCGCCCATGCTGTGTACTGCCTCCTCCACCAAGGCGTTATTCTTCTGCACCACCTCGACGATTTCCTGGGTCGCGGCACTGGTTCGGCCGGCCAACTTGCGCACCTCGTCCGCCACCACGGCAAAGCCCCGCCCTTGGTCACCTGCACGCGCAGCTTCGATGGCCGCGTTCAGGGCCAACAAGTTGGTCTGTTGGGCGATGCCGCCGATGGTCGACACGATGGAAGTGATCAGGTGCGACTGATGCCCCAGCGCCTCGACGCCGCTGGATACGTTCGAGACCTGCTCGACGATGCGGTTCATGGTTTCTACCGTGTCCCTGACCGCCTCAGCGCCGCGCTGGGCGGAGCTGTCGGTCTTCATGGAGATCTCGTAGGCAACGTCCGCCGCTGAGCTGACCTGTTTCTCGCTTTCGACCTGAGCGGTGATATCCACCGCAAATTTCACGACCTTGTACAGCCGCCCCCGGGTATCGCGCACGGGGTTGTAGGAAGCTTCGAGCCACAGCTCGCGGCCGCCCTTGTCGAACCGCTGAAAACGTTCGGCGACGAAGCGACCATCGTTGAGGCTGGCCCAGAGTCGCTGATAGTCCGGCGACTTCGTGTAGGCCGGATCGCAGAAAATACTGTGGTGCTTGCCGACGATTTCCGGGAGCGTGTAGTTCACCGTATTCAGGAAGTTCTGGTTGGCGGTGAGTATGGTGCCGTCCAGCCCGAACTCGATCACCGCCGTGGAGCGGGAAAGCGCCTTGATCAACTCGTCGTTTTCCCGGGCCTTGTCGATGGCAGCGGTGACCTCGGTGCCGTAAGCCGTCATGTGGGTCACCTCGCCGCTGGGGGTCTTGACCGGGCACCACGCCGCGCGCATCCAGACCAGGCGCCCATCGGCCGCGATGTAGCGGTAGTCGTCGCTCACCCCAGTGCCCTGGCTCATCGCGGTCTGAAAATCCTTGTAGCATGGCAAGTCCCTCACATAGTCAGGCGTGAGCGTGCCCATCGATGTACCGACAAGCTTCGAAGCGTCGATACCTACGAAGCTGGAAAACCGCGGATTGACGGCCGTGATCAGCAGGTCACGGTCCACGGTGATTTCAAGCATCTCGTCGGACCTGCTCTGCTGCGCGGCCCTGAGCCCATGAAGCTCCCGTTTGAGTGCCTCGACCTCATCCCTAAGCGCTTTGTTGAACATGGCGATCCTCGTCATTGCGGATGACAACTGTTGGGAATGAACAGGCGCTGTCAGGCAGCGCCCACCGAGTGCTGCTTCACACAACGTCAGGCTTGCCGCGGCTGACACAACCATGTCGCCAGGTCATCTGCCGAGAGGGGCCTTGCGTAATAATAGCCTTGCCCTTGATCACAGCCCCATCCCCGTAGCACATGATGGTGCAGGTCCGTCTCCACGCCCTCGGCCACTACCGTCAGGCGCAGGTCACGCAGCAGGCTGACCAACCCGCGCACGATGTGCCAGTCGTTACCGCCAGGCTGCAGTTCGGCCAGCAGGGAGCGGTCGAGCTTCACGCTGGTGGCGGGGATTTTGCGCAGGTAGATCCAGTTACTGTAGCCGCTGCCAAAATCGTCGATGCCAATCGAGATACCCAGGGCGCGGAAGCGCTGGAGCTGTTCCTGCACGGCATCGAAATCGGCCACCAGGGCGCTTTCGGTGAACTCAAGTTCCACCAGGCTCGGGTGGACCTGGTGTCGGGCCAGCGCTCGGGTCACATCTTCGTACAACTGGCCATCACCCAGGTCGAGGGCCGAGATGTTCAGCGAGACCTGCAACACCACGTTGCTGGCCTGCCACTGGGCGATCTGACGACACACCTGCTCCACGACCCAGCGCGTGATGCCGCGGATGGAAGCGGTGGTTTCTGCCAGCGGAATGAACTCGGCCGGGCTGATCACACCCAGTTGCGGGTGCGTCCAGCGCAAGAGCGCCTCGACCGCCACGCAGCGGTTGCTGCCAAGGTCGATCCTGGGCTGGTAGGCCAGGCTCAACTGGTCCGGTGCCAGCAGTGCGGCTTCCAGGGCGTTGAGTATGGCGGTGTTGCGACGCAGGTTCGCGTCCACCACCGGGTCGTACGCCAACCAGCGCTGCTCGCTCTTGCGAGCGGTGTCGGTCATGCTGGCCATCAGCCGCAGGATGTCCGACGAGGCGCTGGCGTCCACACCCAGCGTCAGGACGCTGATGCCAACATCCGGCGTAACCGGTATGTGACCGCTGCGCAGCGGCCCACTGAGCGAAGCCACCAGCGTCTGAAGCCAACCGGCGAGAAAGCGGGTATCGCACGCATCGATGACCGTCATGAAGCCCAGGGTGCTGGCCCGATAAAGGCGGCAACCGGGCACAAGTGCCGTGAGCAGCACTTCTTTGACTGCCAGCATGAAATCGGTAAAGAACTCGATGCCCAGCGCCTTGAACAGCCGGTCCATACCCGCAGCCGACACCGGCTCGATGAAAACAGCCACCTGCCCGGCCGTCACGGCACCTTCCTTGAAGTCCGTCTCGAAGCGCCGCCGATTGGGCAGCCCGGTCATCGGATCGTAGAAGTTCTGCCGGTGGATCGATTGCAGCCGGGCCACCACCACGTTGGCGGCGTTGGTCAGCAGGTTACGGTCGCGCTCCGACAAGGCTTCGCGCGTGGCATGGTCGATGATGCACAGCCCACCCAGGCTGACGCCTGGCCGAACGATCAGCGGCGCGCCGGCGTAATAGCGAATGTGGGGGGCCGATTGCACAAGGGGGTTATCCACCGTGCGGGGATCCTGCAGCGTGTCGCAGATCTCCAGCAGCGTTTCCTGGCGCAGGCCGTGGGCGCAGATGGACATTTCGCGCGGCGTGCGGTCGTCGGCCATGCCGATCTTGGCCTTGAATACCTGGTAATCGCGGTCGACGATGCTGACCAGCGCGGTCGGGACGTCGAAGTGCGCACAGAGCATGTTGACGACGCCGTTGAGCACCGGATCCTCTCCATTTGCCAGGTCCGATGTAAGGCGGTCCACTTCAACCAGGCGCAAGCGCTCGTCTCGAAGGGTCGTCAAGTTGTCCATGAAAACTCCGGTCGCGGTAACAGCAAATTCTAGCCCATAAGGCACATTGCCAGCTTAGCTGTGATCGGTTTCTCTCGACAATTGAGCGCCCCCACCGGTGGTCGGCCAAAAAATCTATTGGACGCCTGCGGTCAGCTAGCCTAAAAGGCTGTCAGCCGCGCTTGGCACGGCAGATTGCATAGATGATGCTCAGCCTGTTACGGAGTCAGCCTTGGCCTGGTTCAAAGAAAGGATTACCGCCATCCTGCAACGCCTGCGACGTGCCGAGCCGAGCACGGCCAGCCGCTACGTGGGCGCCGCGTTGATCATCGCTGCGTGCTCCCTGGCGCGCGCGCAGATGTCGCCTGCCGCGCTCCCGTACCTGTTTTTCATTCCTGGCCTGATGCTGATCGGGTTCTGGTTCGGCGCAGGCCCGTCCCTGCTGGGCTGCATCATGGCGGTGCTGATCGCCCAGTATTTCTTCATCGGGCTGCTGGGTTTCGATGCTGACTGGACCACGTGGGCCAACAGCCTGAGTTTTGGCGTGGTCACCTTCGCCATGGCAGTGGTGTGTGCTTCGCTCAGGCGTAACCTGAGCGCCGTAGAACGGCTCAATGAAACGCTCGAGCAGCAAGTGCAACACCGAACGGGTGAGCGCGACAGCCTGTGGAACGTGTCCCCCGACCTGATCTGCACGTTGTCCGAAAACGGTCAGGTGCTGTCGGTGAACCCGGCATGGCAGGTAGAAACGGGCTTCACTGAAGAGCAACTCAAGGCTGGGACGTTCTACAGTTTCATCTCCCCCGCGCAATTGGCGAACGCGTTACGTGAGCTCAACCACAAGCCCATCGTCGAGCTCGACACCCAGAGCGTGCGCAGCGATGGCCAACCCTTGCTGCTCAACTGGCGCATAGCCAGGTTCGAGGGCCGTTACTTCGCCGTGGCGCGGGACGTCACCCAGTACCGCGAGCGGCAGCAGGCGTTCGAGCAGGTCAGCCAGCAACTGCAGCAAAGCCAGAAGATGGAAGCGCTCGGCCAGCTCACCGGCGGCCTGGCCCATGACTTCAACAACCTGCTGACCGTGATCACCGGCACGCAGGACATGATCGAACAACGCCTGGCGCAAGGCCGGCACGACGAGCTGGGTCGTTACCTGTCGTTGGCCAGAACTGCCACTCGCAAAGCCAGCACCCTCACCCACCGCCTGCTGACCTTCGCCAGACGACAACCGCTGGCCAGCGCCACGGTCGATGTGGTGCTGCTGGTGGACGACATGAAAGAGCTGCTGGCCAGAACCCTTACACCCAAGATCGAGTTTCAGCTCAGCCCGCATCCGTCGCCAGCCTTGTGCTACTGCGATCCCCATCAACTGGAAAATGCGCTGCTGAACCTGTGCATCAACGCACGTGACGCCATGCCCCAAGGGGGCCGTTTGCAGGTGCGGGTCAGCAAGGTGACGAGCGGCACGGCTGAGTTGGAGCAGCTTGGGCTACGCGCTGGCGAATACATTCAGGTGAGCGTCACCGATACGGGTCTGGGGATGCCGGCCAGCATTGCCGAGCGGGCCTTCGAACCGTTCTTCACCACCAAGCCGCTGGGGTCGGGCACGGGTCTGGGGCTGTCGATGGTCAGGGACTTCGCTCGCCAGGCGGGCGGCACCGCAGTGATCGAGTCGGTGATGGGCAGCGGCACCACAGTCAGCCTGTTGCTGCCCGTCCACCTTGAGTCCGTTTCGTCCAGTGTCACAGCGATCACGCACGCCACCCTGGCGGCCCGCACCGACCACCGCGGCAGTGCACTGGTGATCGAAGACGAGGGCGCGATCCGGGAGCTGGTCAGCGAAGCCTTGCAGGAGCTGGGTTTCGACGTAATCGAAGTCACTCATCCTGCCGATGCGCTGCACCTGATCGAACAGTGCCAGAACCTGCAGCTTGTGGTAACCGACCTGGTCCTGCCCGGCGGCTTGACGGGAGACAACATCGCCCAAGGGGTGCAGGCGCTCGTGCCAGCGGTGCGGGTGCTGTTCATTTCTGGGTTGATCGAGGCGCCGGCCAGCCTTGCCGAGCAGCAGCCGCATACGCGCTTGCTGCCCAAGCCCTTCACGCTCGGCCAGTTCAAGGCGTGTGTCGAAGGGATGCTCGCTGACCCGCAGGATGCGCCTCCATTGCGGGACCAGGCCACACGACGCTAGCGCCATGGTCGACGCGCGCTACATGCCAGGGGACGGCGAATCGAGCGATGCCAGAAACTGACGCGTCTGCCGGTTGGAGCGCAGGTGCACTACCTGACACCCGGGAGGTGCCGTCGCCATCAGGTGCTTGATCTTGTCCTGTGAAGAATGCCGCGTGGACCAGATGAACCGGATGAAGCCAGGCAAGTTGCGTAGCGACTCGGGGCATTCATCTGGCAAGTCCGGACGTGTGCGGCCCAACTGGGTCAAGGTCCTGACCAGGACACGCCACAGTCGGACCGTCAGGGAACGGTCAATCCAGATCAACAGGTCGGCCCTGGCAAGGCGGTTCTCCCAGGTTGCCGAATGCCCGCCCTCGAATATCCACCGCTCGCGCGCCTCCACTTCATGGCACAGGCGGGTCTTTTCGTCCCGACTGCGCTCGACCCAGCCGGGTAGCCAGTGAATGGTGTCGATATGCACGACCGGCAAGCCGGTTCGCTCGCCCAGCTGGCGAGCAAGCGTACTTTTGCCGGCGCCTGGCTGACCAACGATCATGACGCGTTTCATTGGGGGCTCCTTTTCAGCCCGCCATTTTGAACGTCAGGTCAGTGTTGTAAAGCCGCGTTGCGCTGGCAGGCAATGGATGGAACGGTTCAGAGCCGGGACGCACCGTCGAGTGCATGCAGGCCAACGCCAGCACATGCTGAATACGGGTAAGCCATCCGGCTCCTGATGGAGCTCGGATGGCTTGAAGCGCCCACGGCGCGGCATGCTACCCCGCCGAGCACTAGGCTCAGCGCTGTGCCAGGGTACGGTGCGTACCTCCCACGGAACTGAACCGGTGCGCTGCGACGGGGCGCAGTATGATCAGAACTTGTGCTGTGGAAAACGCGAGCGAGGATAGGCCGTGAGCGGTGGTTGATCCTTCGACGCTTGGGAATGATGGGTAAGTATCTGCCATATCCCATTGCCATGTCCCTTACTCACGTTATCATCCCATATGACTTCTTCCCCCATGTTCTGGAGGTAGGTATGGAACATGGTGCCGTTTTTTTGAGTAATCGTAGCCAAGCTATAAGACTGCCCAAAGCTGCAGCATTTTCGGAAGACGTCAAGCGCGTTGACGTCGTCGCGATTGGGCGCACACGCATCATCACACCTGCCGGGGAAGCGTGGGATAGCTGGTTCGACGACTTAGCCCCTACAGAAGATTTCATGACAGAGCGTGATCAGCCGGCTGATCAAGAGCGCGAGCGTTTTTGATGCTCAAATTCATGCTCGACACAACTATATGTATTTTCACTATCAAAAACCGTCCTATCTAAGTACGCGATGCCTTCAAGCGGCATCATGACTAGATGTGCATAAGCACCGTCACTTTGGAGTTGATTTATGGTGCTGAGAAATCCTCGAATCCCGAGCGTAATCTAGCAGCGGTTGAAGACCTGGCAGCGCGCTTGGAAGTTCTTACATATGATAGAAACGCTGCCGCCCACACTGAACAGCTCCGTGCTGAATTGGCACGTTTGGGCACGCCTATTGGCCCTTTCGATCAAATGATCGCTGGTCACGCTCGCTCACAAGGTCTGATTATTGTCACTAATAACCGTCGTGAGTATGAGCGAGTACCTGGACTGCGGAGCGAAGACTGGGTTATCCGATAATGATCGATGACCGTGGCAAGGATCTCATGGGGCAGTGATGCTGAATCCGACCACGCTTGTCAGCGCAGCGCCGTGTTGCTAGTGTCGGGCAATGATCATCTACCATTCGACCACCGCAACCACCACCACGACCGCCCATGGCGGAGCGTGCGAGGTGTCGTGAGCAGATAGCGAACAGACTTCAAAGGCCCGCCAGCGATGGACAGGGCCTTTTTTGTGCCCTTGCCTCAATGGCCTCATGCAAGGAAACGCACGAATGTACGCGCTATTGATTCTGGATGTTCAAGTTGGGTTGGTGCATGGCCAGGAAAAGCCCTGGCGTTGCGAAGCATTGTTGGCAACCGTCAACGAACTGATGGACAAGGCGCGCAATGCTGGCGCGCCGATCTTTCTCGCCCGTCATGTAGGCCCCGCTGGCTCGCCGATTGCGCCTGACAGTGTGTTGACGCAACTTGCGCCGGAACTGAGGCTTGCGGGTGGCGAGGTGGTGTTCGAGAAGCACCGGCCCAATGCGTTTACACGGACGGCGCTCGCTGAGGATTTGCGGGCACTCGGGGTGACTGGGGTGGTGATTGGCGGTATGAAGACTCAGTACTGTGTGGACAGTACCTGCAGGGCTGCTCGGGATCTCGGGTTCGAGGCGGTGCTGGTTGCGGATGGGCACAGTTGTACGGATACAGCGCAGATGCGGGCTGAGCAGATTGTTGCGCATCACAATGCGACGCTTGAGGGGGCGTTTTGTGAGGTGGTGTTAGGGCGAGATTGGGCTTTTAAGTGATTGGTACGGTGATGCCTGCTTAGGCGGAGGTTAAAAATCGCATTGCGCGAGAGCGACGACCGCCGTGGCATCAACGTTCATGCCTTGATGAATGCGTAGGTCACCCACATCCAAGCGAAGCCGAAGGCCGTCAGCCACGAGGATATTTGTAGAGCCAACTTAATTTTTGCAGGAAAGTTTTCGAATTCTTCAATGTCCAGATGCCCCCTGCGCATGTGTATGCCAGGCCAAATGAGTATTCCACAAAGAAATGTTATCAGCAGCCACCGAGCGCGAAAGCGCCGCGTGCCCAAAAACAGTTTCATCTGTTCCAGGCCGGGATTACTTTGGATAGCCGAGGTTGCAACAGTGAAATGTCTTGTACCCGCGATGAATGCACTGATTGCACAACCGGCCGACGAGATCACGAACGGACATGCCAGCATTATCCACTTCAGCCACACGGGCCAATTCTCGAACTCAGTCATAATGTGATTCGTAGATCAGCTCGCCCACTTGCTCACCGCCCTGCGCACCGGCGATGCTCCCAGCTAAAGACCCTCCCCCGACCAGCGCAATGCCACACACTGGAGCTCCGAGACCCGCGGTACCCGCAGAGAACACCCCACATACAGCGAGCGCAGTGATCCCAGCAATCTTGCCACCCGCGGTGCCTCCCACTAGCCCCCCAGTGAAAGCTCCTGCCTCAGACAAACGAATTTTTTTACAGGCCTTTGTTTCCCCTGCACGGCAGGCCTCCTGGACTTTCAGATAGGACGATGTCCCACCTAAGCCAATTCCGACATACCCACCATACCTGAGGTACTTACTAAGTTTTGCCACTTTGTCCAAGTATGTGGCGTATCCAGGAATATGCCCTGGCCCACCGGCTTTCGACCAATGATGCACAAGGCTCCTGGTGGAAATATTCAAGCTTTTCTTCAGCTTCTCGTAAGCCCCAAGATTCAGATGTTTATTAAGAAAAGTCGCCTTCAGCTGACCATTTAGCTGCTCCAATAACAGTCGTCGCTCGGCGAAAAACGATGGGCTATTCAGATGGCCATGGCGCAGAAATTCTTGCTGATGCAAACGCTCGATATTGCCAAGTGTGCTGCGAAGCTGCCGAAGGCCGTGATCCATCATGTCCTTACCCACACCCATGGCGAGACTAGCGTCACTAAGCAGTCCGGCAATTTCAGCCTGATACTCCATCATGAAATCTGACTCGGCAAAATCGAGTACAGCCAAGGAACGTCGCGCGTGCTCAGCGGCTGCCATGAGTTGGCCCTCCTCCTGGGTGCAGGCATAACCGTTATCCGGATCGCCGATGACGAAGATTTCCCCTGCCTTGAACCCCTGCTCGAAAGTCGGGTTCAGGCGTTGAAGGTACGAAATGGGCAAGGTCGAATCATGTCTAGCCAGCTCCAACAGAATCTGCGGGAACGACATGCTCCGGGGCACCACATAGAATCCCGGCTGCATTTGCCCAGGCAACCCGCCAACCATGGCGGGCGAGGCCCCTGCTAAAGCGCTAGAGCTGCCAAGGCCAGCGGGCTTGACGCTAGTGCGGACGGCAACCGGTAGCCGCGGCGAGGGCATCTCCCCTAAAGGCGCCACCACCCGGTTGCTACCCTCTGGGCAACCGCAATCGACTAACGCGCCATCCATCGCGACTGGCTGGCCATCCGAGATGAAGTGCCATACCCCTTCGACGACCTTTCCTTCCAGCCCGCACAGTGGACAAGGTGTGGTGGGATCCCCCAGCCTCAGGACCATTCGCCCCTTGTCGAGGTAATCTTCCCCGGTGGCGATGCAAATCGCACCCGTGGTGGTCATATCACCATCTACTGCTTGGCCAAGCCCATCCAGACTGACGCGCATTTAGAGTCCCTTGCGAATTGTAGGATCGAGAGAACCTAACAGCTAAGAAGGGGCAAATGAGGCCTCAAGCAGCTAACGAGACGATTCCTACGAGTAACGCGGATTTAGGACTAGGGCACGACTTGGCGGTTTGGGAGCTACGCACAACAAAAAAACCCGCATGAGGCGGGCTCCTATTGATACCAGCTAGCGAGACATCGCTATAGGTCAAGTGATACTGGGGCGGAAACAGAAGAACGGTTGTTGGACGTGAGCGCCCAGTTTTCGCGGGGCTGGCATCTTGCAGCGATCAGCGTGCCCTCCTTGCCGCTGGGTTTGAAATACCCCAGCCGCCAAGTCTTCAAGCCACTGGGCGCGACTTACAGGTAGATACGCCCGTCGTCGAACAGTTTGTATGCACGATCACGCGGTTTGGCCGTACGGCATTTTAGGTCGCTGAGCGGAATGGCTAGGCGTGGCATAGGGATACGTTCTCCATTCAGGAAAGACGCTGTACCCCAAAAATACCCCCGTTTATTGGGGGATTTTGTTGGTTTCCGACGGAGGGTCGTGGAAAAGAAAAACCGGCCAGAAGGCCGGTTTAGAGGGCTTCCGAAGCATTCAGCGGAATGCAGTGGAGCTGGATGTGGTGCCGGAGACAGGAATCGAACCTGCGACCTTCGCGTTACGAGTGCGCTGCTCTACCGACTGAGCTACACCGGCGTGTAGCGCAACGTACCACTGCTGCACCCGTTACGCAAACCCCTGTTTCCGCTCGTTTATTCCGCCACCCTCACGGCGCGGCGCAGCCTTTGGGTGCGAGGTCGGTTTCGATGTCGGTGGTGCAGGCCCAACCAGTCGCTGAGCGGGTCAGGGTCAGGGCCTTGCCCAACACGGTCGCGGGGGCGTCGACCAGGGTGCAGACGATACGGCCACTGGCATCTGTGGCCTTGCCGGTGGCGGTGATCGCGCAGTGGGCGGTGCTGGGCTGGCCGCCGAGGCTGGCGACGTCGGTGACGTCGCGGCCTTCGTTCAGGCGCAGGTCCATCGCGGTTTTCAGGGCGCTGATTTCCAGCAGGCCGGCGGCGGCCTTGGAGCGGGCTTGGTGGTTGGTGTACATCGGTAAGGCGATGGTCGCCAGAATGCCGATGATCGCGACGACGATCATCAGTTCGATCAGGGTGATGCCGCGTTGCCCTTTCATGAACAATTTCCTTTTCGATACGCAGACTCAGTGAGGTCAGGCTTGCCTCGACCGGCAGCGGCGCAGTAGGCCTGAACAGACACCTTTTGTCACCCCTGCCCGCTTGGGCTTTGCCCTCGCTGCACTACTCTAGTGACCATCGGAAAGGCGTGCCTTTCCAAGGACGGGGCAAGCTGTTTCCAGGCTTGTCGCAGGGACGAAAAGGACATGTGAATGACGTCATCTACGCATCTCTACACCTGGCAGGGGACGGACGCCAGCGGCGCCCACGTCAGCGGCAAGACCACGGGGCGCAGCCCGGCCTATGTACGGGCTGCGCTGATTCGCCAGGGCATCACGGTGGCGCGGGTACGGCCAGCGGGTGGGCTGGCACTGAGCTGGCCGCGTTGGCAGGCCAGGCCGGACACTGCGGGCTTCAGTCGGCAGCTGGCGACCTTGCTGCGAGCGGGGGTGCCTTTGTTGCAGGCGTTCGAGGTGATGAGCCGTAGCGGCTGCCCCGAAGGGCAGGCGGCGGTGCTGCTGGCGCTGAAAAAAGACTTGGGCGCAGGGTTGGGGCTGGCGGATGCCTTGCAGCGCCATCCTCACTGGTTCGATAGGTTGTACTGCAACCTGGTGCGGGTAGGTGAGCAGTCGGGGACGCTGGATCGGCAACTCGAGCAGTTGGCGTGCATGCTGGAGCAGCGGCGCACCCTTGAGAAGAAAGTCCGAAAGGCGATGGCCTATCCCATCCTGCTGTTACTGACCGGGTTGGGGGTTTCGACCATCCTGTTGCTGGAAGTGATTCCGCAGTTCGAGTCGATGTTCGCTGGCATGGGTACGGCATTGCCCGCCCTCACCCAGTGGGTGATAGACCTGTCTGCGGGGTTCGGGCAGGTGGCGCCCTGGATGGCGCTTGTGGGGGTGCTGCTGGGCGTCGGTGGGCGCCAGCGGTATCGCCAGCATGCACCGACACGCCTATGGTGCGCACAGCAACTGCTGAGAATGCCGGTGTTCGGGGCGCTATTGGGGCAGGCCGCGCTGGCACGGTTCGCCCGCAGCCTGGCGACCAGTTATGCGGCTGGGGTACCGTTGCTGGACGCGCTGGGCACAGTGGCCAGCGCGTGCGGTAGTGAGCTTCACGAGCAGGCGGTGATGCGGTTGCGGCAGGCAATGGAAAACGGTCGGGTGCTCAATCAGGCGATGGCCGAGGAACGCGTGTTTCCTCCCTTGCTGGTGCAAATGACGGCGATCGGCGAGGCCAGCGGGACCTTGGACCAGATGTTGGACAAGGCTGCGAGCCACTATGAGGACCAGGTCAGCCAGGCTTTGGACCAGCTGGCCAGTATGCTGGAGCCGGCCATCGTGCTGGTGCTGGGGGTACTGGTCGGTGGACTGGTGGTGGCGATGTATCTGCCGATTTTCCAACTGGGTAGCCTGATCTGATATGACGGTATGGACACTGCAGGGCATGGAACCTGCGCACTTCATCGCCTGGGCCGCGCTGCTCGGTCTGCTGGCAGGCAGCTTCATCAATGTCGTGGCGTATCGTTTGCCGATCATGCTCAAGCGGCAATGGCGACGCACTGCGCAAGAGGTGCTGAAGTTACCTTTGAGTACGTCTGCGCGGTTCGATCTATGGTTGCCCGGCTCGCATTGCCCTCTGTGCAAGCACGTCATCCGTGCGTGGCAGAACATCCCTGTGCTCAGTTACCTGGCACTCAATGGCCGTTGCCGGGGGTGCAAGGGCCAAATCAGCGTGCGCTATCCGTTGGTCGAGGTGGCCTGTACTGTGTTGTCGGTGGCGATTGCCTGGCGCTTCGGCCCGTCGGAGCAAGCGCTCTACGCGCTGCTGCTGACCTGGTGCCTGCTGACGCTGAGCCTGATCGATGCGGATCACCAGCTGTTGCCCGACGTACTGGTGCTGCCGGCAGTGTGGCTGGGGCTGATCGTCAATGCTGGCGATGGGTTCGCGCCACTTGGCGATGCGCTGTGGGGTGCCGTGCTGGGGTATCTGAGCCTGTGGGCCGTCTACTGGACATTCAAGCTGCTGACCGGCAAGGAAGGCCTTGGGTACGGTGACTTCAAGTTGATGGCGCTCATCGGTGCCTGGGGTGGCTGGCAGGCATTGCCGCTAACCCTTTTGCTGTCTTCGGTAGCAGGCGCATTCATAGGGCTGTGCCTGATCGCGTTGCGTCGGCATGCCATGGGGGCGGCAATGCCCTTTGGGCCTTATCTGGCCATTGCAGGGTGGATTGCCGTGCTCTGGGATGATGAAATATCCCCCTCCTACATGCAACTGCTTGGATCCCAATGACCACAGCGGCCACAACACCCTGGATTCTGGGCCTTACCGGCGGCATCGGCAGCGGCAAGAGCGCCGCAGCCGAGCGCTTTGTCGAGCTTGGCGTGCACCTGGTCGATGCTGACCAGGCGGCGCGCTGGGTGGTCGAGCCCGGACGCCCGGCTCTGGCGAGCATCGTCGAGCACTTCGGCCCCGCCGTGCTGCAGGCCGATGGGCAGCTTGACCGTGCCGCGCTGCGCCAGTTGATCTTCACCGACCCGGCGCAGCGCAAATGGCTGGAGCAATTGCTGCACCCGCTGATCGGCCAGGAGATTTTCAGTTACCTGGCCAAAGGGCAATCGCCCTATGCGGTGTATGTCTCGCCCCTGCTGATCGAATCGGGGCAGTATCGAAAAACTCAGCGCGTACTGGTCATCGACGTACCGCAAACACTGCAGGTAGCACGCACCCTTGCCCGTGACCACACCAGCGCCGAACAGGTGCAGGCCATTCTTCAGGCCCAGCTGCCGCGTGAAGAACGCCTGCACCATGCCGATGACGTGGTGGTCAATGACGGCGACCTGGGCCATTTGCATGCGCAGATCGACCGATTGCACAACTTTTACCTGACTTTACGAGGAGGCCAGCCATGAGCCAGCCATTGACCGTCGATTGCCCGACCTGCGGCGCACCTGTGGAATGGAACGATAAGAATACCTTCCGGCCGTTCTGCTCCGACCGTTGCAAACTGATCGACCTGGGCGCCTGGGCGTCCGAGGAGCACAAGATTCCCGGGGCCGAGGACTCGGAAGACGAATTGTATTCGGGGGATCTAGAGCCTCGTCACTGATTCTTTGGAGAAATACACCCCGTAGACGCTGTGCAGGGGGGGCATGGCTTTCAGTCACCCCCTTCTTTCCAGGGAGCCTGCAGGTATCGAGTGTGGTTGAACGTCTCCAGCCATTCAGGGCAAAAGACCACCAGTGCGCTGATCACGGTTCCGTTGATGAACGCTTCGGGAAACATCATCAGCCACAGGTAGCCCACAAAATCACTTAGCCACTCTGGCATGGCGAACAGGCCATCGAGCCAGAGCAGCCCCAGCGCGGCGGTGAGGCACACGACCACCGTCAGTGCCGCCGGGAAAAACCCTGAGCAAAAGATGTACACGAAAAGATTTCGCGGCTGCGCTCGTTCCACCGCGATGGCACAGGCTTCGGTGACCAGGACCGGCAGGCCGACCAGCAGCAGACCGTTGACCCCTAACCCAGCCAACTCCTGACGCCCGAGCAGTAGCAGGCCCAGTTGCGCCATGAAGCCACCCAGTACCGCCAGCGGCCAGTCCAGCAGCAGGGTGACGGCGGTCATGCCAATGAAGTGGTAGGACACGCCCGTGTCGAAATCGCGCCGAACCAACCACAGCGCGAACAACCCAACCACAGTGCCGAACAGCAAGTGCTGGCGCCGCCGGTCCGTGACCAGCTCGACCCAGCGGGCTTGACTGGCGGCCCACGCGAGCAGTGGCACGTAGCCTAGCCAGCCAACGGTCAGCGTTGTTGCCGACAGCACCTGCGCGCTGATCATGTAGGAATAACCTCAATGAATGCATGGATAAATGCGAGTCTACACGGATTGCCATCAGCGTGCTTTTGGCCCAAAGGGCAGGTAATTCATTGATTCAAGGCGCGATCAACTCCTGATCGTCATCAAATTACAGCTAAGCTTGCTTCATGGATGACTCCGATTACCTGCGCCTGCTTACCATCCAGGCCGAACAAGCCAACGCCTTCTTGTCCAATGCCCGCAAATGGGAGCGCGAGCGTTGGGTCTGCCAGCGCCTGCTCCAAGGCTTGAATATCGCCTATCGCAACGACGACTTCACGCCCGCCGGCCAGGAGCCGCCTGACGTACTGTTCCGCGATGCGGCCTTCGAGGTGTTCTTCGTGCTGGACGAGGGTCGCCGACTTAACGATGAATGGCGAGAAGAGCTGCAACGCAGGCGCAGCGCCTTTTCACTGGCGCAACTGGTGCGACGCGAAGCACGCCCTCGCCGCATCAGTGCGACCGAGTTGCTGGGCAGGCTGGCGCCCACCCTGCGCAAGAAAGCGCACAACTACCGTGAACGCGGGTTAGACCTGAACGAGCTGGACATCATTGCCTTCGCCAGTCTCAAACGCGAGGTGCTGGACCTCAACACCCACTTCCCGCCGCCCACCGAGTACTTGCGCCAGGGCTGGCGCTCACTGTCGCTGGTCGGGCCAACCTTTGCCCGGGTGTTGTTCGCCCACCCAGATGCGCCGGATTTCCTACGCAGTAACCTGGGGCGCAGCCTCGTCTTCGATGTGGGGATCAGTCTTTGATCCTATGCAGTGATCGCTTGCGATGACGTACACTCGGCGGCGCCGATAGAAAGGATTATCATTTGTCACAGCCGCGTGCGCGAGCGCTGTAGCGTTTGTCGATGCGCGAACGTCTATGCCTAGAGGCCGAGCATGACCCATCGCCTGAACCCTGCGTGTCAGCCAGTGTCGATGATGACCTGCAAGCCCTTGGGACGCTGTGTCGAGTACCTCGCTACCCCCGTCGTCTTGGGTCAGGCACCTGTTGAGTGGACCGGAGCTATGAGCTGCCTTGCGCTCGCCCTCCCCTCATGCCCCGTGCGACCGGCCCGTTGGGCCAAGAATTCCGTAAACCTTATGAGATATTCCCATGACTCATCGCATCGTGATTGTCGGCGGCGGCGCCGGCGGCCTGGAACTGGCGACCCGCCTGGGCAAGACCCTGGGCAAGCGCAAGCAGGCTGACATCACCCTGGTGGACACCAACCTCACCCATATCTGGAAACCGCTGCTGCACGAAGTGGCCGCCGGCTCGTTGAACTCCTCCGAAGACGAACTGAACTACGTAGCGCAAGCCAAGTGGAACCACTTCAACTTCCAACTGGGGCGCATGAGTGGCCTGGAGCGTGAGAGCAAGCGGATCCAGCTGGCTGCCACGCTGGATGAAGATGGTCGCGAGTTGCTGCCCGCGCGCACCCTTGCCTACGACACCCTGGTCATCGCCGTCGGTTCCAACACCAACGACTTTGGCACCTTGGGTGCGGCGCAGCATTGCCTGTTCCTGGACACGCGCAAACAGGCAGAGCGCTTTCATCAGCAACTGCTTAACCATTACCTGCGCGCCCATGCAGGCGATGTGGCCAGCGAAAAGATCAGCGTGGCCATCGTCGGTGCGGGTGCCACGGGCGTGGAGCTGGCTGCCGAGCTGCACCACGCGGCGCATGAGCTGGCGGCCTACGGCCTGGATCGCATCCAACCCAAGGACATGCACATCACCCTGATCGAGGCGGGCCCACGCGTGCTGCCGGCACTGCCGGAGCGCATCAGCGTGCCCGTGCATCAGACCCTTGAGAAGCTTGGGGTGAAAGTAATGACCAACGCGGCTGTCAGCGAAGTGACGGCTGAAGGTCTCAAGACCAAGGACGGCGAAGTGATCCAGGCCAGCCTGAAGGTCTGGGCAGCGGGCATCCGGGCGCCGGGCTTCTTGAAGGAGATCGATGGCCTGGAGACCAACCGCATCAACCAACTGGTCGTACGTCCTACCCTGCAAACCACCCGTGATGACGATATTTTCGCCTTCGGTGACTGCGCCGCCTGCCCGCAGCCAGACAGCGATCGCAACGTGCCGCCCCGGGCGCAGGCAGCTCACCAGCAGGCTTCAATGCTGGCACAGAGCATCAAGGCACGCCTGGAGAACAAGCCGCTGCCGACCTACCAGTACAAGGATTATGGCTCGCTGGTGTCGCTCTCGCGATTCTCGGCAGTGGGTAACCTGATGGGTAACTTGATGGGCAGTGTGAAGCTCGAAGGCTGGCTGGCAAGGATGTTCTACGTGTCGCTGTATCGCATGCACCAGATGGCGTTGTACGGATTCTTCCGCACGGCCCTGATGATGCTGGGCAGCAAGATTGGCCGCGGCACCGAACCAAGGCTGAAGTTGCACTGACCTGGCTGCTGACCGGGTGCGTTCGCAGGCGCCCGGCTAGCTTCGCGTTCGTACGATTTCCTCGGCTGCCAGACGGCCGAGGTGGGGCGCAAGCACGATCCCAGGGTGTGCCACCAAGGTATACAACCCCTCGACACCAGGAAGGTAACCCATCACAGGCTTGCCTTCCGGGGTCATCGGTCGGTGCCCGATACTGACCGCGCGCAGCGAAAGCGCCGTGGCGCCGATGAACATCTGCCGGATGGCCTTGGTCGTAAGCTCGACCAAGGCTGGCAACCCTGCCTCACCCTCGGCAGGCGCTTCTTCGGCGCAGGCCACGCCCCCTTCCAATGCCGGGCGTAACTCCAAACCATTACCGTAGACCAGGTGCCGCACTACACCGGCAGGCGCCGCGAAGCGCATCAGTACGGCAGGCCGGGTAAGCAAGGGCAAGGGCAGACCGACACCCGCTGCAAGGCCGATAGCGGCACCGGCATTGGCCAGCACCACGGTATCGGCGGCGTAGGTTTGCGCTGCGCACCTGGCGGCCGTCACGCGTCCGTTATGCGTGTCTATGCCATCGACCCGCCGGCCGTAGAGAATCTCTGCCCCGGCTTGCTCAGCGCCGCTCAACAGCATCTTCGCCAAGGCAACAGGCTCCACGGCAAAATCGTCCGGCGCCCACGCCGCCAGGGCCGGTGGCGTGATCATGCAAGGCTCAAGGGCGCTTATCTGCTGGGCATTCAGGGGTTGAAGGTTTACGCCGGCAGAACGTTGCTGATTGATGAGGGCGGACGTTTGTGCATCGTTTTCCAACCACACCATGGCGCCACGTGCGGCAATCGGCAAAGGCCCGAGGTCAAGCGCCAGCCGTTTGAAATCGGCAATAGCCTGCAACGTGGAGGAAAATGCCGCCGGGTTGTCCGATGCACTGGCGCTGGCGGTGCCTACCCAGCCATAGGACCAACGGGTAACGCCACTGGCGGCGCGGGACCCTTGCTCCAGAACAGTGACCCGGGCACCGAGCCTTGCAAGGTGCCACGCAATGGAAGCACCCATGATGCCTCCACCCACGACCACGACACTTGATGTGTTGGCTCCCATGCCAATAGGTCCCCAGACTGCCAAAGACACAGGGCAGAATAGCGGATTTGCGGGAAAATACAGGGCTTTGGAAAAACCGAGACAAAAGAAAAAGGGCATCTCATTCGAGATGCCCTTCTTACATGGTGGGTCGTGTAGGATTCGAACCTACGACCAATTGGTTAAAAGCCAACTGCTCTACCAACTGAGCTAACGACCCGGAAAATGGTCGGGGTGAGGGGATTCGAACTCCTGACATCCTGCTCCCAAAGCAGGCGCGCTACCGGACTGCGCTACACCCCGAGATTGGCTCCGCGACCTGGACTCGAACCAGGGACCCAATGATTAACAGTCATTTGCTCTACCGACTGAGCTATCGCGGAACTGAACTTCGGTACAACCTTACATCTTCGAAGCTTGTGTTAACTTCGGTCTCTTTGGCTATCCGCTTTCGCGTTATCGCTGCTGAGGCCGGCTATTCTACATTCTTCGTTTTGCTTGTCAACCACTTTTTTCATTCAACTTACTGATTTCTAAGTTGTTTTGCGGTCACCGTTGTTGCTGGTGATTCGCTTAGTGCCTGACAACGCGGCGTATATTAGGGCCACTCGATTGATCATGCAAGCATAAATTTCAAAAATTTCAGCGAGTTATCTTGGATGGGTACAAAGGCCCGGATTTACAGGGGTTAGCTGGTCTCCTTGAAGACAGCATAGAGGTTGTTGGGGCCGCGTTGCGTCCCATCACGGCCGGTCCGGCGCCCCGGCAAGGGCGCGCCTACATTGACCGCGCGGGGCCTGCCTGGCCCATTGGCCGCGAGACGGCCCCAACAACCCTATGCGACCAACATCACGCAAACACGATTTCGTCGCCTTCCACGGTGGCAGTGATGGCCGTACCTGGCACGAACTTGCCCGACAGGATCAACTGCGCCAGCGGGTTTTCGATCCAGCGCTGAATCGCACGTTTGAGCGGCCGCGCGCCATACACCGGGTCGTAACCGACTGCGATCAGCTTGTCCAGGGCCTGCGGGCTCAAGCTCAGCGAAAGCTCACGCTCCATCAGGCGGCTGCGCAGCCGTCCCAGCTGGATCTCGGTAATGCCGGCGATCTGCTCGCGGCCCAGCGGTTCGAACACCACCACTTCGTCGATCCGGTTGATGAACTCGGGACGGAAGTGCGCACCTACCGCATCCATTACAGCGGCACGTTGCGCCTCGCGGTCGCCCACCAACTCCTGAATCTGCGCCGAGCCCAGGTTGGACGTCATCACGATGACCGTATTGCGGAAGTCCACGGTGCGGCCATGGCTGTCGGTCAGGCGTCCGTCTTCCAGCACCTGCAACAGCACATTGAAGACGTCGGGGTGAGCCTTCTCCACCTCATCGAGCAGCACCACCGAATACGGCTTGCGGCGCACGGCCTCGGTCAGGTAACCGCCCTCCTCGTACCCCACATAGCCTGGCGGTGCACCGATCAGCCGCGCCACGGAGTGTTTCTCCATGAACTCGGACATGTCGATACGCACCATGGCTTCCTCGGTGTCGAACAGGAATTCGGCCAGCGCCTTGCACAGCTCCGTCTTGCCCACGCCGGTCGGGCCGAGGAACATGAACGAGCCGCTGGGCCGGTTGGGGTCGGACAGACCTGCCCGGGACCGGCGCACCGCATTGGCCACGGCAGTGACGGCCTCGCTCTGGCCAATGACGCGCTGGTGCAGCAGCGCTTCCATTTTCAGCAGCTTCTCGCGCTCGCCCTCCAGCATCTTGGACACTGGGATGCCCGTCCACTTGGAAACCACTTCGGCAATTTCTTCCTCGGTGACCTTGTTGCGCAGCAACTGGTTATCGGTCTTGCCGTGCTGGTCGACCATCTGCAGGCTGCGTTCCAGGTCCGGGATTACCCCGTACTGCAGCTCAGCCATGCGGCTCAGGTCGCCTTTGCGGCGGGCGGCCTCGAGCTCCTGGCGCGCTTGTTCGATCTTCTGCTGAATCTGGGCCGAACCCTGGACTTCAGCTTTTTCCGACGCCCAAATCTCTTCGAGGTCGGAATATTCGCGCTCCAGGCGCTCGATTTCCTCGGTCAGTTTCTCCAGGCGCTTCTTGGCAGCCTCATCCTCTTCTTTCTTGAGTGCCTGGGACTCTACCTTCAGCTGAATCAGACGGCGGTCAAGACGGTCGAGCACCTCCGGCTTGGAGTCGATTTCCATCCGAATACGGCTGGCTGCCTCGTCGATCAGGTCGATGGCCTTGTCGGGCAACTGACGATCGGTGATGTAGCGGTGGCTGAGCTTGGCCGCCGCGATGATAGCGCCGTCGGTGATGGCCACCTTGTGGTGGACTTCATAACGTTCTTTCAAGCCACGCAGAATAGCGATGGTGTCCTCTTCGCTAGGCTCCTCCACCAGTACCTTCTGGAAGCGACGTTCCAGGGCCGCATCCTTCTCGATGAACTGGCGGTATTCGTTCAAGGTGGTGGCGCCTACGCAGTGCAGTTCACCACGGGCCAGGGCAGGCTTGAGCATGTTGCCTGCGTCCATGGCACCCTCGCCTTTACCGGCGCCGACCATGGTGTGCAATTCGTCGATGAACAGGATCACCTGCCCTTCTTGCTTCGACAGTTCGTTGAGCAGGCCTTTGAGGCGCTCCTCGAATTCACCCCGGTACTTGGCGCCGGCAATAAGGGCCCCCATGTCCAGGGCGAGCAGGCGCTTGCCTTTCAAGCCATCTGGCACTTCGCCGTTGATGATGCGCTGGGCGAGGCCCTCGGCAATGGCGGTCTTGCCCACGCCGGGCTCACCGATCAGCACGGGGTTGTTCTTGGTACGGCGTTGCAGCACCTGGACGGTGCGGCGGATTTCGTCGTCACGGCCGATCACAGGGTCAAGCTTGCCTTCTTCGGCACGCTTGGTCAGTTCGACGGTGTACTTGTCCAGCGCCTGGCGTGATTCCTCGGCGTTGGCATCGTTTACGGCCGCGCCACCGCGCAGGTTATTGATGGCGTTTTCAAGGGCTTTCTTGCTCACGCCCTGGCTGAGCAGCAACTTGCCCAGCTTGCTGTTCTCATCCATGGCCGCCAGCACTACCAACTCGCTGGAAATGAACTGGTCACCCTTTTGCTGGGCCAGGCGGTCTGCCTGGTTGAGCAGGCGCGCCAGATCCTGCGACATGTTCACGTCGCCCGTTGGGTTCTGGATTTTAGGCAGTTGGTCGAGCTCCTTGACCATGGCCTGACGCAGGCTATTGATGTCGAAGCCGACCTGCATCAGCAGTGGCTTGATGGAGCCACCCTGCTGTTCGAGCAGGGCCTGCAGCAAGTGGACAGGCTCGATGGCAGGGTGGTCCATGCCAACGGCCAGGGATTGCGCATCGGATATTGCAAGCTGGAGCTTGCTGGTCAAACGGTCTATTCGCATGATGTACCTTCCTGTAAAGGGCAGGTCGGAGCGATGGACAGCGCCTGTTTATGAAGAAACCTGCCTGAGATGTCTTATAGATAAGGCTGATTCTGGAAGATTCAAGCGTAGCGCGGTTGACGGAGGTCAAGCTGCTGGATTTGCACAGGTGTAATGGCAGGTACAGCCTATTGCGCGCTAGCGCGGCGCCAGCCACACCAAAGAAGCGAAACGCCCGCCTTGCGGGGTACGCCGATAGGAGAAGAACCGCTCGTCGCTCACCGTGCACAAGCCGCCACCGTAAACAGCCGTGACCCCACGGGCTGCCAGGCGAATACGGGCCAGGGCGTAGATATCGGCCATCAGCTTGCCGGGTCGTTCGCCGTCGACGAATGCCCGTGCGGCCTCAGGGTGCACCGCAGTAAAAGCATCGCGCACCTCCAGGCCCACTTCGAATGCCTGCGGCCCAATGGCCGGGCCCAACCACACCAGCACCTGAGCCGGTGGTACGTTCAGACGATCCAGGGTGGCTTCGAGCACACCGCCGGCAAGCCCGCGCCAGCCTGCATGGGCGGCCGCCACTTGCGTACCTGCCTGGTCACAAAACAATACAGGCAGGCAATCGGCGGTCATCACCGTACAGGCGATGCCTGGCCGGTTGGTCCAGCTGGCATCGGCTTCGACCACGCGGGAAGGGTCTGCATCGGCGACGGCCAGACCGTGCACCTGCTTGAGCCAGGCGGGCTGGATGTCGAACTCGCCGCTTAGGCGCAGGCGGTTCTGGGCAACGGCCGCAGGGTCGTCCCCCACATGGTCACCCAGATTGAAAGTATCGAAAGGCGGCAGGCTGACGCCGCCCTGGCGGGTGGTGACGCAGGCGCGAACCGAGGCTGGCGCAGGCCAGTCCGGCGTCAGCAGCGACTGCGTCAAGCCACTCATCCGATGAAGCTCTCGCGATCCTGATTGAGCAGCGACAGCAGCCAGACGAAATCGTCGGGCAGTGGCGATTCCCACTCCATGCGCTCGCCCGTCGCCGGGTGCACCAGTGCCAGGAAGCGTGCGTGCAGGGCCTGCCGCGGGAAGGTCTTGACCGCCTCGACCATGGTCGGGCTGGCCGCAGGCGGGATGCGGAAACGCCCGCCGTAGGTCTGGTCACCAACCAGGGGGAAGCCGACGTGGGCCATGTGCACGCGAATCTGGTGGGTACGCCCGGTTTCGAGCTTGACCCGCACGTGGGTGTGCGAGCGGAAGCGCTTGAGCACACGGTAGTGGCTGACCGCTGGCTTGCCGCCGTCGGTGACGGCCATGCGCTGGCGCATGCCGCCGTGACGACCGATGGGGGCGTCGATCTTGCCACCGGCGGTGACCACGCCCACGACGATGCATTCGTAGATACGGCTGACCGACCGCTTCTGCAGCTGGTCGACCAAGTGGGTTTGCGCCTGCAAGGTCTTGGCCACGACCATCAGACCGGTGGTGTCCTTGTCCAGGCGGTGGACGATGCCGGCACGTGGCACGTTGATGATGTCGGGCACGTGGTGCAGCAAGGCGTTGAGCAAGGTACCGCTGGCATGGCCGGCAGCCGGGTGCACCACCAGGCCCGCAGGCTTGTTGATGACCAGGATCTGGTCGTCTTCATAGACGATGTCCAGCGCGATGTCCTCGGCCTCCCATTCGCCCTGGGCCTCCTGCTCGGCTTCCAGGGCCAGCACGGCACCGCCATGCACGGTGTCACGCGGGCGCAGGACAGCCCCGTCGACCGTCAGACGGCCATCTTTGATCCATGCCGTCAGCCGCGAGCGCGAATACTCGTCGAACAATTGGGCGGCGACCTGGTCGAGGCGTTGACCGCCCAGTTCGGACGGGACCTCTGCGCTAAGTTGAATGATCTCGGACATGCTCGATTCAGTGGGCGCACAGCCTTTGGTTTCAGCTGCGAGCTTGTGGTTAAATACGGCTTCTTTTGTCCCGGGGTTGGCCGGGGCGCTCATCATAACAGGACGGCCCCGCCCAAGACAGCGGCCGTCAAAGGGACGCAAGCCGCCATGCAAGTGAAACACCTGCTGCTGATCGCCATCCTCGGGCTCACCGCGGCCTGTTCCTCTAATAAGGAAGTCATCGACGAGAACCTCAGCGAGGCCGAGCT
Organism: Pseudomonas sp. UBA5568; assembly: GCF_002425525.1. Classification (NCBI taxonomy): domain Bacteria; kingdom Pseudomonadati; phylum Pseudomonadota; class Gammaproteobacteria; order Pseudomonadales; family Pseudomonadaceae; genus Pseudomonas; species Pseudomonas sp. UBA5568. The sequence continues at coordinate 50,200 of NZ_DIMK01000023.1, forward strand.
GTATCAACAGGCCCAGGCTGACCTGGACAATTCCAGCTACACCAGCGCCGTGAACAAGCTCAAGGCCCTGGAGTCGCGTTACCCGTTCGGCCGCTATGCCGACCAGGCGCAGCTGGAGCTGATCTACGCCAACTACAAGAACGCGGAGCCGGAGGCTGCCAAGTCTGCCGCCGAGCGCTTCATCCGCCTGCACCCGCAGCACCCGAACGTCGACTACGCGTACTACCTCAAGGGTCTGACCTCCTTCGACCAGGACCGTGGCCTGCTGGCGCGCTTCCTGCCGCTGGACATGACCAAGCGCGACCCGGGCGCGGCCCGCGACTCGTACAACGAGTTCGCGCAGCTCACCAGCCGCTTCCCCAACAGCCGTTACGCCCCAGACGCCAAGCAGCGCATGATCTACCTGCGCAACCTGCTGGCCTCCTATGAAATCCACGTGGCCGACTACTACCTCAGCCGTCAGGCATACGTGGCTGCCGCCAACCGTGGCCGCTACGTGGTCGAGAACTTCCAGGAAACGCCCTCGGTTGGCGACGGCCTGGCGGTGATGGTCGAGGCGTATCAGAAGATGCACCTGGACGACCTGGCTGCCACCAGCCTGGAAACCCTGAAGCTCAACTACCCGGACCACCCAAGCCTGGCCGATGGTGAGTTCCAGCCCAAGCAGACCGAGTCTGACGGTCGCGGCTGGCTGTCCAAAGCCACGCTGGGCCTGATCGAAACCGACACCCCGCTGCCACCGGGTCAGACCCGCGCCAACCAGGACGTGATCAAGCAGTTCCAGGATGCGCGTGATGAAATGCCCAAGGAGCTGCTGCCCAAGGATGAAAACGGCGACCCGATCGAGCCACCAGGGCCGAAGGAAGCCGACAGCAACCGCTCCTGGTTCAGCTACATGACCTTCGGTCTGTTCGACTGATTCAGCCGTTGCATGAAAGGGAGGTCTGGGACCTCCCTTTTTTTATGCCTGCGCCCTAGACTGTCATCCTCTTTCATTCGACAAGCTGAACACCATGGTTCGCCTACTTTTCTGGATCGTCCTGATCGCCGCCGCGTTCTGGCTGTGGCGCAAATTCAAACTCAGCCAGCAACCGCGCCAAGAGGCCAAGCTCGACGCGCCGCTGAAAATGGTTCGCTGCGCGCATTGTGGCGTGCACCTGCCCACCGACCAGGCATTGGCGCAGGGTAACACCTGGTATTGCAGCCAGGCACACTTGCAGCAGGGGCCTGGCCGACAGGGCTGATCGGGCGGTTAGCCAAGGCGCCCCTGCGGGGCGTAGGGTGCCGGATCGATGATAGGCTCGGCGCCATTGAGCAAATCGGCCAGCAGTTGGCACGAGGCTGGCGCCAGCACCAGCCCGTTTCGATAATGGCCGCAATTCAGCCATAGGCCCTCGAAACCGGGCACCGGCCCGATAAACGGAACGCCTTCAGGCGAACCTGGCCGTAGCCCGGCCCAATGGGCAACCACATGCGCGCCTTCCAGGCCGGGTAGCAGATCCACTGCCGATGCCTTGAGGCTTGCCAGCGCCTCATCGGTGGGTGTTTTGTCGTAGCCGGCATGCTCCAGCGTACTGCCCACCAGAATGTGACCATCCCGGCGCGGAATTGCATAACGACCTTTGGCAAGCACCATGCTTGGCAGAAAGTCTTCAGCGCATTTGAACAGGATCATCTGCCCTTTCACCGGCTCGACCGGAAGCTCAAGGCCCAAGTAGCGCAGCAGTTCGCCGCTCCAGGCACCGGCGCTGAGTACGACTTCGTCGGCCGCCAGCTCGCCTTCAGCGGTGCTCACCCCAATGATACGACCGCCCTGCTGCACGAACCCCGTGATCTGGCAGTGCTCCCGCACACTCACATTGGGCAATGCCAGCAACGCCGCCTTCAGCGATTTGACCAGGCGCGGGTTGCGCACATTGGCCACGCCCTCCATGTAGAGGGCTCGCTCAAAGCCTGGCCCGAGCACAGGGACTGCGTCGTACACCGCCGAAATGTCCACGGCGCTCAACGGCCGCTGCTGACGGTCCGCCCATGCCAAGGCCTGGGCTTGATCATCCAGGTCAAGCCAGTACAGCCCGGTGGTATGCACTTCAGGGTCCAGGCCCGTGCTGGCGAACAAGCGCTCACCCAGCTGTGGATAAAAGTCCTGCGACCAATGCGCCAGGGCGGTCACTGCCGGGCTGTAGCGCCAGGGATACAGGGGCGAGACGATACCGCCCCCGGCCCAGGAGGACTCGCGACCTACCTCGCCTTGGTCGCATATCACTACCTGGTCGACGCTCGCCGCCAGGTTGAATGCCGTCAGCAGGCCAATGACCCCGCCACCGACCACCACTACTTGCTTGCTCATCTGTCGATTCAACACCTGAAGTAAAAAACCGCGATGCACCGGGCACCTGTGACCGTTCAGCCTCCCCAGCAGCGCGCGCTGTCGATGGCGCCGTGGTTGCGCCCTACCCCAGCTTGATCAAGCTCGAAATCGCCACAGCGGTCTTCGGCCATCAGCCCTTTTGGCAAACGTCGGGCGCGCAGGGTGAAGGTCTGGTCTTCGCGCAGCGCTTGCAGGCTGTAGTAGCGGTTGCCCGAAGGCAGGCTCGGGTCGCCTTCGGCATACTGGCCAGTAACCAAGCGATGGCGTTCCAGGCGCAATGCAGCATCCTGCAACAGGGCGACCACTTCGTGGCGCGCTGCCTGCCGCAGGTGGTCGTTGTAACGGGGGTAGGCAATGGCTGCCAGAATGCCGGTGACGGCCAGCACAATCAACAGCTCGATCAGGCTGATGCCTTGCTGCATGTCAGTCTCCTCTGAATCTTTGTCGCCACGTCATGCGTACAAGCGCACTACCATCGCTGGCATACACCGCTTCCACCACCTGACGAGGATGACTTAGCTGGCTGACCGCGGTTACCCGGAACACTGTCACTGATCGCCCGGCCGGGACACCCACGGCGCGTTGCGTGGTGCCCAGGTTCTGCACCTGAAAAAAGCCTTCTGGCCCGGCTTCCCAGACCCCGGCCAGGCGATGCGGCTGCTCAGGCGGCGGGCACACTTCACATGGCGGTGGCCGTACCTGCATGATCGACTGCTTGCCAACGTCCAATGTGGCTTCGGCCTGCTCGAAGGCCAGCTGCCCTTCTTTGAACAGGCCCACCATTTGCGTCTCAACGGCGGCCGCACGTAGCGCCGAGGTGGTCAGCACACCCAGCAAGAGGCTCAGCACCAATGCCAACAGCAGCACCACCCCACGTTCGCGTGTCATGGCTCGCCCCCGTTGCGACGGGCCACACTGACAACGTACTGCTGCTCCAGCGCCAACACGGGATCGAACAGATTCAAGTGCAGGTCGATGCGCTGGCCATCGGCCGCAGCCACCACGTGCAGACGGCGCACATGCTCAAGCAGGGGCTGGGTGCTGCTGCCACGGGTGAAGTACAGGGTAGCGCCCCTGACGGCGTAACGATGTCGGGTGATGGGGATGGCCATCAGCGGCGCGGCGGCTTGGACATGCCCTCGATGTACCTTGGCGTACCCCACGCAGTCAGTGAGCAGGGTCCATTGAGGCTTCAGCGGATGGCCAGGAAGGTCGGCCATCACCACCTCAAGGTTTGAGCCCTCGACTTCCAGAGGTCGGCTAAATGCGGTAAAGGTGTCGCCGTCTGGCAGATCCGCGGGCTCCAATCGCAGGCAGCCGAACATGCCAGCCATGCGGATGTCCTGGGCCATGCGCAACAAGGCCAGCCGTGCATCTTCCTGCATGCGCAGCGCTGCCCCTTGCAGCTGCCACGCTCGGTGGGCAGAGGTGAACAACTGGCTGGCGCCGGCCAACAGCATCAACCCGAGTGCCAGCGCCAGTAGCAGCTCGAGCAATCCGACCCCTTTTTGCCAGGGCCTCATGGCAGCGCCTGCTCATGTGCACTGGCAGATGCCAGCACCGCCTGCACCTGCTGCCGAGCGTCTTGCGAGGCCTGCAAAGCCTGCATGTGCAGCGCTGCTGCGGCAAACATGCCCACCGCAATCACCACAATGGCCAACAGCGTTTCCAGGAGCGTCATGCCCCGTTGCGTTACCTGCATCCCTGCAGCTCCTGCGACTTTTCATGCATTGTCGATGTACGCCTGCCACTGGAAGGGTGACCCAGCGTGCGTGAAGCTAAAGCCAAGCACGTCCAAGGAGAAATGCACGGTGAAGCAACAGGGAGTAACACTGATACAAACGGTGTCGGCATTGGCGGTGCTCGCTGTCCTGACGCAGCTGGGGGCGCCTGCCTACGTCAAGCTCAGCGATGACGTGCACCGCGCTGCCGTCACGCGAGACTTGGCGCAAACGCTGCGGAGCGCGCGTGGGCGCGCCATGCTGCTGGGTGAGGCCGTGCGGGTGCAAGCGCTGGACGAAGCATGGGGCAATGGATGGCGAGTGACGCTGGAGCAGGATTCGCGGGTGCTGCATGAACACCGCCTGCGTCGGCCTCTGCAGATCGCCGCGAACCTAGGTACGACGATGACGTTCACGGCCATGGGCCTGCCAGTGAACCCCGCCGGCAACTGGCTGGCGGCGACTTTCGAAGTATGCGCGCGGTCGGCTGGCACCAGCCAGCATCAAGTGGTGATGGCGTCCAGCGGCAGAGTCAGGGTATCGAATGAAACTCGCGACACCCGAGGGTGCGAAGGTGCAGGGGCCTGAGCGTTCGCGGCTAACCGCTCAGGCCCGCGCAGGCGATCAGATCAACGAGCGCACACGCAGCTCTTTGGGCATCGAGAAGGTGACGTTCTCTTCACGCCCGTCCAGCTCCTCGGCGCCCCTAGCGCCCCAGGCCTTGAGCTGTTCGATGACGCCGCGCACCAGCACTTCCGGCGCGGACGCGCCTGCGGTGATGCCGATGCGGCCAACCTGGTCGAACCAGGCCCGCTGCAGGTCTTCAGCGCCGTCGATCAGATGGGCTGGGGTACCCATTCGCTCGGCAAGCTCACGCAGGCGGTTGGAGTTGGAGCTGTTAGGGCTGCCGACCACCAGGACCACATCACACTCGTCGGCCAGTTGCTTAACGGCATCCTGGCGGTTTTGCGTGGCGTAGCAGATGTCGTCCTTGCGCGGCCCGCCGATGTTCGGAAAGCGCGCACGCAGCGCGTCGATCACGCGGCTGGTGTCGTCCATCGACAAGGTGGTCTGGGTCACGAATGCCAAGTGGTCAGGGTCTCTCACCTGCAGATTGGCTACGTCGTCCTCGTCTTCTACCAGGTAGATGGCCCCGCCGTTGCTAGCGTCATACTGCCCCATGGTGCCTTCGACTTCCGGGTGGCCGGCATGGCCAATCAGGATGCACTCACGGCCATCGCGGCTGTACTTGGCCACCTCGATGTGCACCTTGGTGACCAATGGGCAGGTGGCATCGAATACCTTCAGGCCACGCCCACCGGCTTCCTGACGCACGGCCTGGGAAACCCCATGGGCGCTGAAGATGACGATGACATCGTCAGGCACCTGGTCCAGCTCCTCGACGAAAATGGCGCCACGGCTGCGCAGGTCCTCGACGACGAACTTGTTGTGTACCACTTCGTGGCGCACATAGATGGGCGGGCCGAACACTTCCAGCGCGCGGTTGACGATTTCGATCGCCCGGTCGACCCCCGCGCAGAAGCCGCGCGGGTTGGCGAGTTTGATTTGCATGATCGGCTCCAGGCCTACAGGGCCTTCACCTCGAGGATCTCCACCTCGAAGGTCAGGGTCTTGCCAGCCAGTGGGTGATTGAAGTCGATGGTCACCTGATCGTCGTCGAAGGCCTTCACCACGCCCGGTAGCTCGGCGTTGGCGGCGTCCTTGAAGATGATCAGCAAGCCATCGGACAGCTCCATGCCTTCGAACTGAGACCTTGGCATAACCTGCACATTCTGTGGGTTAGGCTGGCCGAAGGCGTTCTCCGGGGCCACCTCCACGGTGCGTTTGTCGCCAGCCTTGAAACCGAACAGCGCGGCCTCGAAGCCCGGCAGCAGGTTGCCGTCGCCCACCTTGAAGGTGGCAGGCGCCTTGTCGAAGGTGCTGTCGACCGTGTCACCGTTTTCCAGGCGCAGGGCGAAATGCAGGGTAACTTCGGTGTTCTGGCCGATACGAATGTCAGTCATGGACCGGCTCCTCGGATTTCTTGCTCTTGAACATGTCCAGCGCCAACATGATTGCGCCGACGGTAATGGCGCTGTCGGCCACGTTGAAGGCCGGGAAGTAGTGGCGGTTCTGCCAGTGCACCAGGATGAAATCGACCACATGGCCCAGCACGATACGGTCGTAGAGGTTGCCGATGGCCCCGCCCAGCACCAGGGCCAGCGCTACGGCCAGCCAGGTTTCATGACGGCCGAGGCGCTTGAGCCACACCACCAGCACTGCACTGACCACCACGGCGATCAGGGCGAACAACCAGCGCTGCCAGCCTGCGCCATCGGCCAGAAAACTGAACGCAGCGCCGGTGTTGTAGGCCAGGGTCCAGCTGAAGTAGTCGGGGATGACGACAATTTGCTGGTACATGGTCAGGGCGTTGTTGAAGTACAGCTTGGTGGCCTGGTCGACGACCAGGACCAGCAAGCTCAGCCACAGCCATACGAGGCGCCCGAAGCGCCCCGCTGCAAGGTTAGGCATAGTGGCGCACCTCGCCGGAGCCGGTCAGGTTTTCCACACAGCGACCGCAGATTTCCGGATGCTCCGGATGGCTGCCGACGTCTGCACGGAAGTGCCAGCAACGGCCGCACTTGGTGTAGCCGGACTTGACCACTTTCAACTTGAGGCCTTCGACCTCGGTCGCCACCGCTTCGGCAGGCGCCTGCGCGAACGGCACCACGCTGGCAGCCGAGGTGATGAGCACGAAACGCAACTCATCGCCCAGCTTGTTTAGATCGGCGCTCAGGCCCTCGTCCGCGTACAAGGTGACTTCGGCCTGCAGGTTGCCGCCGATGACCTTGGCGGTACGCTGGTTTTCCAGTTCCTTGTTGACCGAAGCCTTGACCGCCATGACGCGGTCCCAATAGGCGCGATCGAGTTCGGTGCCTTCCGGCAGCTCACTCAGGCCTTCATACCAGCCATTGAGCATGACCGACTCGTTACGCTCACCCGGCAGGTACTGCCAGATTTCGTCGGCGGTAAAGGCCAGGATCGGCGCGATCCAGCGCACCAGCGCCTCGCTGATGTGGTACAGCGCGGTCTGGCAGGAACGGCGGGCGACGCTGTTGGCACCCGTGGTGTACTGGCGATCCTTGATGATGTCGAGGTAGAAACCACCCAGCTCCTGCACACAGAAGTTGTGCACCTTCGAGTAGACGTTCCAGAAGCGGTACTCGCCGTAGTGCTCTTCCAGCTCGCGTTGCAGCAACAGGGTGCGATCCACCGCCCAACGGTCCAGGGCCAGCATGTCCTGCGGCGCGAGCAGGTCGCGTGCCGGGTCGAAGCCGGTCAGGTTGGAGAGCAGGAAGCGTGCGGTGTTGCGAATACGCCGGTAGGCATCGGCGCTGCGCTGCAGGATCTGCTCGGACACTGCCATTTCACCGGAGTAGTCGGTAGCAGCGACCCACAGGCGCAGGATGTCGGCACCCAGGGTGTTGTTGACCTTCTCGGGCTCGATGGTGTTGCCCAGCGACTTGGACATCTTGCGGCCGTTCTCGTCCACGGTGAAGCCGTGGGTCAGCAGCTCGCGGTATGGCGCGTGGCCGTCGATGGCGCAGCCGGTCAACAGCGACGAGTGGAACCAGCCGCGGTGTTGGTCGGAACCTTCCAGGTACAGGTCGGCGCGGGGGCCGGTGGCATGGCCGATGTCGTGGGAGCCGCGCAGTACATGCCAGTGCGTGGTGCCGGAGTCGAACCATACGTCCAGGGTGTCAGCGATCTTGTCGTACTGCTCGGCTTCGGCGCCGAGCAGCTCGGCGGCGTCCAGCTTGAACCAGGCCTCGATGCCCTGTTGCTCGACGCGCTTGGCGACCTCTTCCATCAGCTCGACGGTCCGAGGGTGCAGCTCGCCCGTCTGCTTGTTCAGGAAGAATGGGATAGGCACGCCCCAGTTACGCTGGCGCGAGATGCACCAGTCAGGCCGGTTTGCGATCATCGAGTGCAAGCGTGCCTGGCCCCACGCCGGGACGAACTTGGTGTCCTCGATGGCCTTCAGGGCACGCTCGCGCAGCGGTTCGCCGTCGCGTGGCTGCTTGTCCATGCCGACGAACCACTGTGCGGTGGCACGGTAGATCAGCGGCGACTTGTGACGCCAGCAGTGCATGTAGCTGTGGCTGATGGTTTCGGTGTGCATCAGCGCACCGACTTCGGCCAGCTTCTCGACGATGGCCGGGTTGGCCTTCCAGATGAACTGCCCGCCGAAGAACGGCAGCGATTCGACGTACACGCCGTTGCTCTGCACGGGCGTGAGGATTTCATCGTTGATCATGCCGTAGCGCTTGCAGGTCACGAAGTCGTCTTCACCGTAGGCCGGCGCAGAATGCACCACGCCAGTGCCTGCGCCCAGTTCCACGTACTCGGCCAGGTAAACCGGCGAAAGGCGGTCGTAGAACGGGTGACGGAAGTTGACCAGCTCAAGGGCCGAGCCTGGGGCGGTGGCGATCACCGAACCTTCCAGTTCGTAGCGCTTGAGGCAGGACTCGACCAGCTCTTCGGCCAGGACCAGCAGACGCTCGCCGATGTCGACCAGGGCGTACTGGAACTCGGGGTGAACGTTCAGCGCCTGGTTGGCAGGGATGGTCCACGGGGTGGTGGTCCAGATCACGATGGCGGCCGGTTTTTCGAGTGCCGCCAGGCCGAAGGCTGCGGCCAGTTTGGCGTCATCGGCGACAGGGAACGCCACGTCGATGGTCTGCGACTTCTTGTCGGCGTATTCGACTTCCGCCTCGGCCAGTGCCGAGCCGCAATCGAAGCACCAGTTCACCGGCTTGAGGCCCTTGAACACGTACCCCTGCTTGACCATCTCGGCCAGGGCGCGGATTTCACCAGCCTCGTTGGCGAAGCTCATGGTCTTGTAGGGGTTGTCCCAGTCGCCCAGCACGCCCAGGCGAATGAACTCGGTCTTCTGCCCTTCGATCTGCTCGGCAGCGTACTCGCGGCACAGCTCGCGGGTACGGTCGGCGGTCAGGTGCTTGCCGTGGGTGACTTCGACCTTGTGTTCGATCGGCAGCCCATGGCAGTCCCAGCCCGGCACGTACGGCGCATCGAAGCCGGCCAGGGTCTTGGAGCGGACGATCATGTCCTTGAGGATCTTGTTCAGCGCATGACCGATGTGGATCTTGCCATTGGCGTAGGGCGGGCCGTCGTGCAGGACGAACTTGGGACGATCCTTGCCAATCTCGCGCAGCTTCTGGTACAGGCCAATGCTGTCCCAGCGCTGCAGAATCTGCGGTTCGCGCTGAGGCAGGCCGGCCTTCATGGGGAAGGCGGTGTCCGGAAGGTTTAGCGTGGCTTTGTAGTCGGTCATTTCAGGCTCTTGGTTAGCGGTTGAGCGTGCCAATGTGCACGTGCGGCGGCGATATCCGCATCGATCGCCGACTTCAGCGCCTCCAGGGAGGCGAATCGCTGCTCTTCACGCAGCTTGTGGTGGAACACCACCGTCAGACGGCGACCATAAAGGTCACCGGCATAGTCCAGCAGATGGATCTCCAGGTGCGGGCGCCCGTCACCGGCAACGGTAGGACGCACGCCAATGTTGCCGACACCCGCCCAGGCCTTGCCGTCGATCTCGATGCTGGCCAGGTAGACACCGGCCAACGGTACGCGGCGACGCTTGAGCTGGATGTTGGCAGTGGGTGTGCCGAGCTGGCGGGCCAGCTTCTGGCCATGCAATACGCGGCCGGTGATGCTGTACGGGCGGCCCAGCAGATGCTCGGCCAGCTCGAAATTGCCTTGCGCCAGCGCCTTGCGTACTTCGGTGCTGCTGACCCGTAGGCCGTCCTGGATCACGGTGTTGGCGGCTTCTACGGTAAAACCATACTGCGCGCCGGCCTGGACCAGGAAGGCGAAATCGCCTTTGCGATCACAGCCAAAGCGGAAGTCGTCACCCACTTCGAGATGCTGCACGCCCAGGCCATCGACCAGGATGGTCCTGACGAAGTCATCGGCGTCGAGCTCACCCAGGCGCTGGTTGAAGGCCAGGCACAATACGCGGTCGATGCCTTCGCCGGCCAGCAACGCGATCTTGTCCCGCAGCCGCGCCAGGCGGGCCGGCGCGGTATCGGGCGTGAAGTACTCGCGCGGTTGCGGTTCGAAGATTACCACGCAGGTCGGCAGGCCCAGGGCCTGGCCTCGCTCGCGCAGGCGCGCCAGGATTGCCTGGTGGCCGCGGTGAACCCCGTCGAAGTTGCCAATGGTGGCGACACACCCCCGGTGCTCGGGGCGCAGGTTGTGAAGACCTCGAACCAGCTGCATAACGCGCTTCTTGCTCATAAAGTGGCCGATTATAACCACACCCGGGCGCCGGTGACAGGCAGCAGCGCCCAAGGGCGGCGTGGATTGCGAAAAACCGACGCCTGACGCGCCCGCAGCCTTAGTGCAAGGCTTTGCGGGCGAACTGCCGAGGTCGGAAACCGCACAGGTACAGGCAACCAAAGTAGGTGACGACGGCTGCCATGATCAGCGCCATCAGCCGCATCAGTCGTTCAAGCATGTTTCCCTCGACCCAGGCCGGCAGGTAGTGCATGCCAGCCAGCAGGACACCGGACATCAGGCCTGCCGCCAACACCAGCTTGAGCAGAAACATGGCCCAACCTGGTTGCGGTTGGAATAGCTGCTGGGTGCGCAGCTTCCAGAACAGCAAGCCGGCATTGAGGCAGGCGCCAAGGCTGATGGCCAGGGCCAGTCCGGCATGCGCCAGCGGGCCGATGAGCACCAGGTTGAACAGCTGCGTGCAGACCAGGGTGAAGACGGCGATCTTCACCGGCGTGCGGATATTCTGCTGCGCATAGAAGCCCGGCGCCAGCACCTTGACCATAATGATTGCCAGCAGGCCGACGGAATAGGCGATCAGCGCCTGCTGGGTCATGGCGGCATCGGTTGCACTGAACTTGCCGTACTGGAACAGGGCCACGGTCAGCGGCTCGGCTAGGATCGCCAGCCCCAGCGTACACGGCAGCACCAGCAAAAAGCACAAGCGCAGGCCCCAGTCGAGAATGCGCGAGTACTCTTCCCGGTCCTTGTTGGCGTAGGTCTTGGCCAGGGTCGGCAGCAGGATGGTACCCAGAGCCACGCCCAGAACACCCGACGGCAGCTCCATGAGCCGGTCTGCGTAATACATCCAGGAGACGGAGCCTGCCACCAGGAACGAGGCGAAGATGGTATTGATG
>NZ_DIMK01000023.1:61657-66524 GCF_002425525.1 Pseudomonas sp. UBA5568
GCGGTTCCAGGTGTTGAGGATGGCGCCCACCAGGGATGACAGCGAGATCAGCAATATATAAGGAAAGGTGACCCGCAGCAGATCGGTGGTGAGCTGGTATTTCTCGGCGTTGTCGACGAAGCCAGGCGCCGTGGCCCACACCACCCAGGGCGCGGCCAGGATACCGATGCCGGTCACCACGGCCAGCACCAGCGTCAGCAGGCCGCTGACGTAGGCCACGAAGGTACGCGTGGCCTCTTCGCCCTGCTGGCTTTTGTATTCGGCAAGAATAGGCACGAATGCCTGGGAGAACGCACCCTCGGCGAAGATGCGGCGCAGCAGGTTGGGTAGCTTGAACGCAATGAAGAAAGCATCGGTGGCAACGCCGGCGCCGAAAATACGCGCCAGGATGGTGTCGCGGACAAAACCCAGCACCCGCGAAATCATGGTGATCGAGCTTACCGCAGCCAGGGATTTGAGCAGGTTCATCGAAAAGATTCACGCCAATGACAGAGGACGCTGCCAGAGCGCGTCCGAATGTGCGATACTCCCGCGCCTTCGCAGGGGAGCCAAAAATTCCCGAGTGTACAGGTCGCGCAGCAGAAAGGAATCTTTCCCGCTTGTTGGCGCACCGCTCGGCGGAACCTTGCAAGTGGCCTTGACATCCGCCCGACTGATCGGCATGATTCGCGGCCTATTTTGTTTGCTATTTACCTAAAGTCTTTCGAGGAGCTCGACGGTGGCCAACTCACCTTCCGCCAAGAAACGTGCAAAACAGGCTGAGAAGCGTCGCAGCCACAACGCCAGCCTGCGTTCCATGGTCCGCACCTACATCAAGAATGTAGTCAAAGCCATTGACGCAAAAGACGCCGAAAAAGCGCAAGCCGCTTACGTTCTGGCTGTACCTGTAATCGACCGTATGGCCGACAAAGGTATCATCCACAAGAACAAGGCTGCTCGTCACAAAGGCCGTCTGAATGGCCACATCAAGGCGCTGAAAGAAGCTGCAGCTGCCTAAGCGACGCGCTAGTCAAAAAACCGACCTCAGGGTCGGTTTTTTTATGCCTGGGTTTTGTGAAGTGCCAGGCTCGCGGCTCAACGCACGCGCTGTAAAGTGGCAGGGCCGCATGGCGGCCCTACCCTGCATTACTTGGCGATCTGAATCTTGGGTGCCCACTGCAGCCATTCGTCTTCAGCTTTCTCGAACAGCGGGAACGTTTGCCTTGGCCGAGCCGGAGTGCCCATGCGTTCCCCCTCGGGCGTCGCGAAGGCAATACCACCATCGATCAGTGTTTCCAGCGACTCCGTGCGCACGGTAGCGCCCTTGAACAAGCCCCAGTCGAAGCCGAAACCGCTGCTGTTCCAGAAGCGGCTGCCGCTTCGTACAAGGCTGGCATAACGCGGCTCGATCAGAATGTGGATCAGCACCCTGTCGGCACTCTGGCCCAGCTCGACGTCGGTCACCTTGCCAACCGCCACCTCGCGGAATGTCACGGGCACACCGGGCTTGATGGAGCCTAACCGAGGTGCGCTGAGGGTCACTGGCAGCCCCACCTCCGGCCCGGCAACTTCGGGCGCTTCGGCCAGTGCGATGAAGTCACGCTGCGGGCCCCTGTCCTTGACCGCAGGCTGTACTTCCAGGTACTGCCCGCCCACCAGCGTGTCGAGGTTTTCGGTGCGCACTAGGCCGAAGGATGGCTTGACTACCCAAAACTGAGTGCCGGCACGGGCAATGCGCTCTGCAGCTTCGGTAATACGTGCCTTCAACAGCACGGCCTGCATGTCCTTGGTAAGGTCGACACTTTCCACACTGCCCACATCCAGCCCCCGGAAGCGGATGGCGGTGCCTGGCTTGAGCCCATCGGCGCGCTCCACACGGATCGTGATAAGGGTCCCGGCACGGTTGGCTGCCTCCTGGCTTTCATGCAGGCGGAAACGCGGGATATGGCGCTTTAGCGGCACATTGGGCCTTGGCGTGTCGAAGGCGATGCCTCCTGCCATCAGGGTTTGCAGGGACTCACTCTTGATCTTGATGCCGGACAGGCCACCGGTGAGGGTAATACCACTGGCGTTCCAGAACCGTGTCGAGCCGTTTACCAGTTTTTCGTATTCTTTCTCGATGTGAACACCGATCAGAATACGGTTGCTGTCACGGGCGAACTGATAGCTTTGAACGCTACCTACCTTCACCTGCTTGAAGGTTACGGGGCTACCCACCTCCAGTGAACCCAGGGTATCTGCGAACAGCACCATGTGCAGGCCCGGCGCCTTCAGGTCCAGCGGCGGCGCCTTGGCGCGCGCTTCGAACTCCCGTTCAGGTCGAGCACCTTTCTCCCCAGGGCGGATGGCAATGTAGTTACCCTTGACCAGTGCTTCCAGGCCCGTGATACCCGCCAGGGAAATGGAAGGTTTGACCACCCAGAACTGAGTGCCCTCCACCAGATAGTCTTCGGTCAACGGGTCCAATGTCAGCTCGGCAGTGGCGCTGGCAAGGTTGTCCTCCATTTTCAGGGTCTTCAGAGAGCCCACCTGGATGCCTTTGTACATGACAGGCGTACGCCCGGCCTGCAGGCCCTCGTAGTCGCTCAGCTTCACTTTCACCCGGATACCGGCCTGGGCTGCATCGAAGTCCTCGTACAAGCGAAATGGCAGGCTTGGGTCGGTAGGCGGGCTGTCCTTGCGGTGCTCTGGCGTGGCAAAGGCGATGCCGCCGGCGACGATACTCGACAGCGATTCACTGCGCACCTTGACCCCCGATAGCGAGGCATCGATGCTGACGCCGCTGGCGTTCCAGAAGCGCGTATGCTTGCGCACCAGGCTCGCGTAGGCAGGCTCGATGAAGATTTTTACCTCGACCGTGCTCTGGTCGTCGGAAAGCCGGTAGCTTTTCACGCGGCCGACCTGGATTTGCTTGTAGAAGATCGGGCTGTCTTTATTGAGCGACCCCAGGCGCTCGGCCTTGAGGGTGAGGTGCAAACCAGGTTCGGAATCCGACAGGGGCGGTGCCACCTTGAGCGCGGTGAACCGCTTGGTTGGCTCACCCTCTCCGGGGCTGACGGCAATGTAGTTACCCGATACCAACGTCTCGAGGCCGGAAATGCCCGCCAGGCTGACGCTCGGCTTGACCAGCCAGAAACGCGTGCCTTTGTTCAGGTGCCCTTCAGCCGCCTGGTTCATCTCGATGGTGGCGATGACACCCTGATTCTCGCCCTCGGCATCGAGTACCAAACTCTTGACCTTACCGACCGGCATGCCTTTGTAGATGACTTCGGTCTTGTTGGCGACGATGCCTTCGCCCGATTCGAAACGCACCTCGATCTGCACCCCGGCCTCACGGTAAGCCTGCCATGCGAGCCAGCCTCCGATCATCAGCGCGATCAAGGGCAGGATCCAGATGGCCGACCAATTGGAGGCAGGCCGGGTTTTAGCCGTTGGCAGGTCACTCATGGTCGTCATCCGACTCCGTGTTATCCCAAATCAATCGGGGATCGAAGGTCAAAGCAGCAAGCATCGTCAGGATCACCACAGTTGCGAAGGCGACAGCGCCCAGATTGGCTTCGACATTGGCTATCCTGCCGAAATTCACCACTGCCACCAGAATGGCGATGACGAATATGTCGAGCATGGACCAACGTCCTATGAATTCGATGAAACGGTACATCCAGATCCGTTGCCGCGCCGACAGGGGCTGTCTGCGCTGCACGGAATACAGGAGCAAACCGATTCCTACCAGTTTGAACGTAGGTACGAGGATACTGGCCGTAAATACCACGGCCGCAATCGGAACCATGCCGTGCTTGAGCAGGGCGATGACGCCCGACATGATGGTGTCGGGCGTGCCTTGACCAAATGAGCTGACGGTCATGATCGGCAGCACGTTGGCCGGAATATAGAGAATGGATGCAGCGATGAGCAGCGCCCAGGTGCGCATGATGCTGTTCGGTCGACGCGGATGCACCCTGGCACCGCACCGCATACACGTTTGGGATGCGTCACCTGTGGTTTGCCTGTTCAGTTCATGACACTCGTTGCAGACAACGATACCTGCATCAATCGCCCGCATGCGGGTCCTCCCCCGATAACGCACTCCAGACCTGGTGCGGTGACATGACAACCTCCAGCCGAACCTGAATCAACAGCAAGCTGATGAAGCAGAACAGACCAACCCCTACGGTAAGTTCTGCCAAGTCCACCAATTTGACGATGGCCACGAGCACGCCCATGAAGTAGACCTCGAGCATGCCCCAGTCACGCAAGTGGTGATAGGTTCTGTACAGCAACAAACCTAACCTGCGCCCTGTGTTGAGCCGAATCGCCAGTAGAACGGCCAGCTGACACATCAGTTTTGCCAGCGGTATGGCCATGCTGCACAGGAAAACCACGATGGCCACCCCCTGCATGCCCGAATCATATAGCCCCAGTACGCCGCTCCAGACCGTGTCGTCCGCTGTCTGGCCTAGCAGATGCAACTGCATGATCGGCAGGAAATTGGCTGGGATGAACAGCGCGAGCGCCGTCAGCACCAACGCCAGGCTGCGGTTGACCACATTATGCCGGTGCGCATAGAGCTCGTAGCCGCAGCGCGGGCAAAGCGCTTTTTCACCGGGGTGGATCACAGGTTTGCGCAAGAGCAGATCGCATTCATGGCATGCGACCAGGTCTTCGAGTGGCAGATCAGCCAGCGTTTCTGGCTCGACGGGGTTGGACATAGGACGCTTCTGAGTAAGTGCGTGGGGTTATTCTAGTGATCTTATGGAGGCCGGCATAGGCTGGAGATTGCGGTTCGAATGGCCCGGCGCTCGAAATGCGGGCTCTTGACGAACAGGAAGGGGTGCCTTGAGCGACAGGCAGGCTAGAAAGGTTTTTTCAGCCCAAAGACAAAACCCCT
>NZ_DIMK01000045.1:0-4087 GCF_002425525.1 Pseudomonas sp. UBA5568
CCTCCCTCCGCAAGCCCTGCGCTCGGCCTCCTTAAGTCGCGATCTGTGTTGCCTGGACTACCGCGCGCTTAGAAGCAAGAGCAAAAGCATTAGCAAGAGCAAGAGCAAGAGCAAGAGCCAAAACAGCGCATTTCTCTGAACTTGAGAGTTGAGCAGCTGCCCAACTTTCTGGATTACACATCACCCCTGTAGGAGCGGTCGACCCGGTACCCCAGGAAGGCCGCCCCTGCAAGCTACTGTGGGTAATTGGCTAAGTACACTTAAGCACCTTATATATACTTGCCACAGATCACCTATACAGTTCCATCACTGGAAGCCCCCATGCTCTAACAGGGATCGCTACTTGATCAAACCAAAAAGATCAGGGCTGCGAGGCGATAGCCTTCTCAATCGCTGTTCTAAACTCGACGTCATCCGGTTTCGTCAAACTCGAAAAACTACCAATCACCTTGCCCTGGCGATCAATTACATACTTGTAGAAGTTCCACTTGGGCGCACTGCTCTGCCTGGCCAATTCAGCGAACATCGGAATCGCATCCTTGCCCCGCACCGCCTGCTCCTTGGTCATGGTGAACGTCACACCATAATTCGCGTAACACACCTTCGCCGTCTTCTCGCTGTCCGCATCCTCCTGCTTGAAGTCGTTCGAAGGCACACCCAGCATCTCCAACCCACGGCCATGGTACTGCTTGTACACCGCCTCAAGCCCCTCGAACTGCGGCGCAAACCCGCAATAGCTCGCCGTGTTGATCACCACCAAGGGCTTGCCAGCAAACCGCTCGCACAAAGCGACCTCACCCTTGCCCCGCAACTCCGGCAACGAACCCTGCAACACGGCCGGGCATTCGGTCGCCCAGCTGGACGCGCTGGCCATCAACGCCAATACCGGCACCACCATCCACTTCACGCTCATGACATCTCGCTCCTGCTCGATCAACCTTGAACTGGCAGCGTAGTGCCTAACAGGCGCCCATGCCCAATTGCATGAGCGCCATGCCGCCCTCGTGCCACCCCCACCAGACCAGCGTCAGCACCAAAAGCGCCGCCACCGCGAGGGCGATACGGATCAGTCCAGGGCTCATGCCGCTGTTGCCTGCAAGCGTGCCACAGGCCGTTCACGAACCGGCCAGTTGAGCGCCGCAGCCAAGACACTCAGCAGGATCGCGATCTGCCAGACCAGGTCATAACTGCCAGTACGGTCATACACCACGCCTCCCAGCCAACCGCCCAGAAACGCCCCAAGCTGGTGGAACAGGAAGACGATACCGCCAAGCATCGACAAGTTGCGCACGCCAAAGACCGTCGCGACGGTACCGTTGGTGAGCGGTACGGTGGACAGCCACAACAGGCCCATCGCAATACCGAACAGGTACGCGCTGAAGGCACTCACCGGCGCCCAGAGAAACAGCACGATGACGACTGCACGCAGCAGGTAGAGCCCGGTCAGCAACCGTGGCTTGGACAGGCGCCCGCCCAGCCAACCGGCCGTGAACGTGCCCACGATATTGAACAGGCCCACCAGGGCCAGCACGGTCGTGCCCGTGGTGGCTGGCAGATGCTGGTCTACCAGGTACGCCGGCAGGTGCACCCCGATGAACACCACCTGGAAGCCACACACGAAAAAACCTAGCGCCAGCAACCAGAAGCCGGCATGCCCACAGGCCTCACGCAGCGCCTCGCCCAGGGTCTGCTCGTTGCCGTACGCGGGCAAAGGCCGGTCGCGCAACAGGCCTACCAACGGCACGATGAAGGCGACCAGCAGGCCCAGTACCAGCAAGGCGGCCGACCAGCCCAGCCATTGGATCAGGCCGAGGGTGCCGGGCAGCATGGCGAACTGACCGAACGAACCGGCGGCACTGGCAATGCCCATGGCCATGCTGCGCTTTTCAGGCGGCACGGCCCGGCCGACGACGCCCAGGATGACCGAAAAGGACGTACCCGACAGGCCGATGCCGATCAACAGACCAGCGCTCAGTGACAACGACCAGGCAGAATCGGCCATCCCCATCATCGCCAGGCCCACCGCATACAGCACGCCGCCCACCATGACCACCCGCGAGGCGCCAAGACGATCGGCCAACGCCCCGGCGAACGGCTGGGCCAGGCCCCAGATCAGGTTCTGCAAGGCGATGGCGAAGGCAAAGACCCCTCGACCCCAGCCGAAATCGGCGCTCATCGGCGCCAGGAACAGGCCAAAGCCGTGCCTGACGCCCAGTGACAGCGCGAGGATCAGCGCCGCCCCAGCCAACACCCATCCACTGGTTCGCCATACAGACGTCATTGTTATTGTCTCCAGCCCATCGCAAGGTCGTCAGGTGCTGCCGCTGATAAAACCTGATATTCCAGGGACGGTGACCGCCCTGTACGTCGAGTCATCAAGGAAGCATTTGGTTACAGCATGAACGCTGGAGCCGACTGACAGCAAGCAGGACATCAGCAGACGTCGCCATTGGTCTATGGCCAGTCGTTTGCGTATCGGTTCGAACGCCGGCGTCGCCTGCCGTGGCAGCGGGTCGGGCACCCCCTGGTCGATCGCCTGCCAGTAACGCCAGGGCACTTTGGCGGTACCCAATTCGTAATCCATCCCGTCCCAGCTGTCTTCGCGGAAACTGTAGAACGCCCAGTGCACGCGGTGCTGATCGAGCACGCCCAGTACGTCCTCCGGGTACTGCCGGCAGCCTGACAGGCGGCGCGTGCAGCCGAACTCGCCCACCACCAGGCGCGAATGGGGCACGTTCGTGGCATCGGCCCTGTTCAGCGGGGCCTGCAGGTACTGCGCCACGCGCTGGCCGTCCCCTTGCTGAGGCTGGCCGGAAGACCGCGCTGCCGCGATTTGCTCAGCGGATCACGACAAGGCCCAGCAGGACGGTGAGCTCAAGCAGTTCCAGCAGTGCACCTGCGGTGTCGCCCGTGGTGCCGCCCAGACGATTGCACATCACCCTGCGCAATGCCACGAACACGACCGCCGTCAGCACCATTGCCCAGCCGGTCAAAGCCAGGCCCAGGCCAGCACAGGTCAACAGTACCCATCCCGCTGCGCGGCGGGGCATGTGATCGGCCAGTGCCTGGCCTAACCCGCCAGGGCGCACATAGGGAGTACACAGGAACAACCCCAGCATCGCTGCTCGACCAATGACCGGTGCAAGCATCAGTTGCAGGCCAGCCCCCTGCTCGATCAGTGCCCACAAGGCGCAGAACTTGAGCAGCAGCACCAAAACCAGCGTCACCACCGCTGCCGGCCCGCTGCGCGGGTCCTTCATGATCTGCAGCGTGCGTTCACGATCACCAAACCCGCCTAGCCAGGCATCTGCGCTGTCTGCCAGGCCGTCCAGGTGCAGCGCGCCACTGAGCAGCACCCAGAGGGTCAATAGCAAGGCAGCATGCAGCGCCGCCGGAACGCCTTCGAGCCAGTGGCTGGCCAGCCACAGCACCAGACCGAACAGCAGCCCGACCAAGGGGTAGTACAACAACGAGCGGCCCACTTGGCGTGGCGTTGGCATGCCAGGCAAGGTGACAGGGAGGCTGCTTAGAAACTGCAGGGCAATCCAGAATGGCTGCATGCTAACCCTCCTCAGCCAGCTGGCCATCCTCGCCGACTTGCAAGCGCACCCGTGCGCCATGGCCGACTTCCACCTGCAACAGCTGCGCCCTGGGCAGGCCCCGGGCGCGGGCCAGCAGCAGGCGCATGACACCCCCATGGGTGACCAGCAGTACGCGCTTGCCGGCATGCTGGCGGTACAACCCCTCGATGGCTGTCAGGACGCGCTGCGCAAACGCCTGGACCGGCTCGCCATTGGGCGGCGTATAGCCATAGGGGTCAGCCCAGAACTGCCCAAGCGCCTGTGCGTCGTGTTCCATGATCTGCAACGCCGTACGCCCTTCCCAATCGCCGAAATGCAGCTCTTGCAATGCAGGCTCGCGCTGCACGGGCAGGCCCAGCCTGGCGCCCAATTCATCGGCGAATCGGCCACAGCGCTGCAACGGCGAACTGACCAATGCCTGCCAAGGCCCTGCGTCGGCCACGGCAGCGCGCATTTGGGCCCAGCCCTTTTCGGTCAGGGCGTCATCGAGGCTGCCACGCAGGCCA
>NZ_DIMK01000045.1:4119-82932 GCF_002425525.1 Pseudomonas sp. UBA5568
GGCGCAGCAGGTCGAGCCTCATGCCGGGCGGTCCTCCACGGCAGCCTCGGCAAAGGTCGCCATCTGCGCGTGTAGCGCGCAGGCCAGCCGCAGCAAGGGCACGGCCAGCGCGGCACCGCTGCCCTCACCCAGGCGCAGCCCCAGGGCCAACAGAGGCTCGGCCTGCAAGGCGCTCAGCACCGCCTGGTGACCAGGCTCCGCACCTTGGTGGGCGAACAACAGCCAAGCGCGGCACTGCGGGTTGAGGCGCACGGCCACCAAGGCCGCCACGGTGCAGATGAACCCGTCCACCAGCACCGCCACACCCGCCTGGGCGCATGCGAGATAAGCGCCGACCAGCGCCGCCAGCTCGAAGCCCCCCACACAGCCCAGCGCACGCAGCGGCTCATCGGCCGCCAGGCGGTGCAAGGCCAGGGCTCGCTCGATGACGTACGCCTTGTGCTGCACGCCGGCGCTGTCCAACCCGGTGCCTGGCCCGCTCAATGTGGCTGGCGGACAGGCGAGCAGTACGCTGGCCAGCGCCGCCGCTGCGGTGGTGTTACCGATGCCCATTTCGCCGCCTATGAACAGCTGTGCACCGTGGGCCGCCGCCCGCAGCGCGCTGTCACGGCCTGCCTGCAGGGCGGCGTGCAGTTGTGCCTCGCTCAGGGCGGGCTGTTGGGCAAAATTGGCCGTACCGGGGCCAAGGTGCAGGTGGCGAACGCCCGGCAATGCGAGCGTCGGGTCGACAGTGCCGAGGTCGACCACCTCCAGGGTGGCGTGCAGTTGGCGCGCCAGTACGCTGATGGCTGCACCCCCGCCGACGAAATTGCGCAACATCTGGCCCGTCACGGCCTGAGGGTACGCCGAAACGCCCTCCTCGACCACGCCATGGTCGCCCGCGAACAGGCTGATGGCGACGTGCTCCAGCGACGGCCGTTCGCAGCCCTGCAGGCCTGCCAACTGAATGGCGAGCGCTTCGAGCTGGCCGAGCGAACCGGCAGGCTTGGTCAATTGTTGCTGCCGCTCGCGTGCTGCGGCCATGGCCGCCTCGTCAAGGGGCTGGCAGGGCATCTGCCACCAGACAGGGTTCATGATGCAGGTCCTTTGAGCGTGAGTGGGAGGCCGGCGACCGTGAGGATCACCTGCTGGCAGCGTTCGGCCACCGCCTGATGCACGACACCGGCCAAGTCGACGTAACGTCGCGTCAGCTCGCCCATGGGCACCACGCCCAGGCCGGTCTCGTTACTGACCAGGATGATGTGGCCGGGCAGGTGCTCAAGGCAGTCCAACAAGGCATCACGCTCCTCGGCCAGCCGGCGCGGGTCGTCCAGCATGAGCAGGTTGGTCAGCCATAGCGTCAGGCAGTCCACCAGCAGGCAGCGGTCAACGGCCGCTTCGGCCTTCAGTACGGCGGCCAGGGCCAAGGGTTCTTCGATCAACCCCCACTCCACTGGCCGGCGCTGGCGGTGCAGCTGCACCCGCTCATCGAGTTCGCCATCCAGCGGTTGACTGGTGGCGATATAGGTCACGGGCAGGCCGCAGGCGGCTGCCCGCTGCTCGGCCAGGCGGCTCTTGCCAGACCGGGCTCCGCCGATCACGAACGTACGCACGTCAAGGTACTCCACACAATTGGCGCAGGCGCTGGGTGTCCAGGTGCTTGTCCACCAGGTCAGCCAGGCGTTCGATGTCGCGCTCGCGCAACGCCTCGTAGTCGATCAGTTGCACGTCTTCAAGCCCAGCCCAGCGCAGCAGGGCCGCGCAGGAGGCGCTGCCCTCGAACAACCCGTGCAGGTAAGTGGCCAACACCTGGCCGTCCGTGCTGATGGCACCCTCGCAGCGACCGTCGGCCAGGCGTATCGCTGGTTGCGCCAGCGCAGGGCCAGTGGTGACACCGGCATGGATCTCGTAACCGGTCACAGGCGATGCATCCAGGTGCAAGGTCCCGGCGACGTTGCGCAACTGCTTGTCGGCTTCCAGCACCGTGGCGTAGTCCAGCAGGCCGAGCCCGGGGCTGGAGCCTGCAGCGCCTTCCAGGCCCAGCGGATCGTGCACCTCGCGCCCAAGCATCTGCAGGCCGCCGCAGATACCGATCACCTTGCCGCCATAACGCAGATGGCGTTCGATGGCCTTGTCCCAGCCGCGCGCACGCAGTTGCGCCAGGTCGCCACGGACACTCTTGGAGCCTGGCAGGATGATCAGGTCCGCTGGCGGCACCGGTTGACCGGGGCCGATGAACTGCAGGTCGACCTGCGGGTGCAGGCGCAGCGGGTCGAAGTCGGTGTGGTTGCTGATACGTGGCAGCACAGGCACGATCACCTTGAGCACACGCTGCTGCTTTTCGCCCTGGCGCCGGTCGATGCCGTCCTCGGCTTCAAGGTGCAGGTCGGTGACGTACGGCAGCACGCCGAGCACGGGTTTGCCGGTGCGCTGCTCCAGCCAGTCGAGCCCGGGTTGCAACAGGGCGATGTCGCCCCTGAAGCGGTTGATGACGAACCCTTTGACGCGCGCCTGCTCGCTGGGCGACAGCAGTTCGAGGGTACCGACCAGGTGGGCGAACACACCCCCGCGGTTGATGTCGGCGACCAGAATCACCGGGCAGTCCACAGCCTCGGCAAACCCCATGTTGGCAATGTCGCCAGCCCGCAGGTTGATCTCGGCCGGCGACCCTGCGCCCTCCACCATGACCACCGGCCAGCCCTGGCTCAGGCGCTGGTGCGAGGCCAGCACGGCCTGCATGGCGATGGCCTTGTAATCATGGTAGGCAACCGCGTTCATGCTGGTCACCGCACGGCCATGGATGATCACCTGGGCGCCGGTGTCGCTGTTGGGTTTGAGCAGCACCGGGTTCATGTCGGTGTGCGGCGCCAGGCGACAGGCTTGGGCCTGCACCGCCTGGGCCCGGCCGATCTCGCCGCCGTCGGCGGTCACGGCGCTGTTGAGGGCCATGTTCTGCGGCTTGAACGGCACCACGCCGATGCCCTGGCGCAGCAGCCAGCGGCACAGGGCAGTCACCAGGGTGCTCTTGCCGGCGTCGGAGGTGGTGCCTTGCACCATCAGGGTCGTCATGTAAGGTCCTTGCGGTAGGCACTGAGGGCTTGGGCCAATCGTCGTTCGTCCGCCTGGCTGGGCGGTAACCCGAAACGCAGGGCCGCCGGCTGCTCGAACAGGCGCACCAGCACCCCGTGTCGTGCGAGGTGATCGTGCAACCGGGCGGCATGCTCGCACCGCACGTACTGGAAAAGGTCACAGCCGCCGGCGGGCGCCAGCCCTGCATGGGACAGCAAAGCCGCCAGGCGTTCGCTGGCGCCTGCACAGCGCTGGCGCTGCAGCTGCTGCGTGGCCAGGTCGGTCAGGCTGGCCTGGGCCAGCACCCGGCTGGGGCCGTTGATGGTCCACGGGCCGAGCAATTCGGCCAGGCGCTGCAGCACGCTGTGCTCTGCGGCCACGAAGCCCAGGCGCACACCGGCCAGGCCGAAGAACTTGCCGAACGAGCGCAGCACTATCAAACCCGGGCATTCGGCACGTTTGATCACAGTGTTTGCGGGGCTGTTGTCCATGAAGGCTTCATCGACCACCAGCCAGCCGCCGCGTGCTGCCAGGCGCTGATGCCACCCCAGCAGTGTGGGCGCAGGCACGACGCGGCCGGTGGGGTTGTTCGGATTGACCAAGACCAGCACGTCGAGGTTGTCGATCGCGTCGTCGACCTGGTGCTCATCCAGCTCAAGCAACGTGTGCCCAGTCCGCTGCCAGGCATAGGGGTGCTCGGCATAACAGGGTGTCAGCACTCCGACTCGGCTCGGGCTGCGTAACAGGGGCAGGGCCTGGATGGCAGCCTGTGAGCCCGCCACGGGCAGCAGTCGCGTGGCGCCGTAGTAGCTGCACGCCGCCTGCTCAAGGCCATCGTCTGTTTCCGGCAGGCGTGCCCAGGCTTCGATAGGGATCGGCGGTATCGGGAAGGACCAGGGCGCAATGCCACTGGACAGGTCCAGCCACTGCTCGCGGGCGATGCCATATTGCCGAACCGCACGCAGCAGCCGGCCTCCATGTTCAAGCATTCAGGTAAGCTCCCAGACACAACACCAACAGCCACAGCCATACCCCACGCTGCACCAGTGTCCAGCCGCCCTCGATGGCATCGGGGCTGGCCGCAGGGCCGTCGCCCAGGCGCGGGCGGTCGTGCAGTTGGCCGTGGTACACCGCCGGCCCGCCCAACTCGACACCCAGCGCCCCTGCCCCGGCCGCCATGACCGGGCCAGCATTGGGGCTGTCCCATAGCGGCCCCTGGCGGCGCCAGCAGGCCAGCGCCAGGCGGGTTTTGCCCAGCACTGCGTAGGTGAGTGCGACCAGGCGCGCCGGCACATAGTTAAGTACGTCATCGATGCGCGCCGCGCACCAGCCGAAGCGCTCGAAGCGTTCGTTTCGATAGCCCCACATGGCATCGAGGGTGTTGCTCAGTCGATAAAGCACCACCCCTGGCGCCCCGGCCACGGCAAACCAGAACAAGGCGGCGAACACGGCATCGCTGCCGTTTTCCAGCACCGACTCGGTGGCCGCCCGCGCCACCGCCGTCTCGTCCAGCTCACGGGTTTCACGGCTGACCAGATACCCCACTCGCCGCCGTGCTTCTTCCAGATCGCCCTGGCGCAAGGCCGTGGCCACCGGCAGCACATGTTCGCCCAGGCTACGCAGCCCCAGGGCGCAGTACAGCGCCAGCACATCGACCAGCCAGCCGATCACCGGCAGCCAAGAGAGCATGAGGGCCAGCAAGGTCAGCGGCACCACGGCCAGGAACCAGGCGCTCACGCCATGACTGCGCCAACCGCGCCCGCCGGCATTGAAGCGCCGCTCCAGGCTGCTGGCCATGTTGCCGAAAGCGACCAGCGGGTGGCGCCGCCGCGGCTCACCGAGCAACGCATCCAGGGCCACACCGGCCACGCTCAGCAACGCCACGCTCATGCGCCTTCTCCCCACCGGTTTTCAAACAGCATCTCGTGCAACGGTCGTTCTTCGGTCCAGCTCTGCATGACCAGCATGGGCGCAGGATAGAATGCCGCCACCGGCCCCAGGCACAGCACGGCCACGGGTTTGGCGCCGCTGGGCATGCCAAGCAACGCTGCCAGCGCCTGGGGATCGAACAGCGATACCCAGCCCATGCCCAGCCCTTCGGCACGGGCGGCCAGCCACAGGTTCTGGATCGCGCAGGCGAGCGAGGCCAGGTCCATTTCAGGCAGGGTGCGGCGCCCGAAAATGTGAGGCTCACGGTTGTCCATCAAGGCGGCGACCCATAGTTCGGCGCAATCGTTGATGCCCTCTACCTTGAGCTTCATGAATTCGTCCGAGCGCTCGCCCAGCGCTTGTGCAGTCAACGCCCGTTCGGCCTCCACCAGGGCCTGGATGCGCCCACGCAGGGCCCGCTCGGTGATGCGGATGAACCGCCATGGCTGCATCAAGCCCACGCTCGGTGCCTGGTGGGCTGCGCTGAGTAACCGTGTCATGACCTGCGGCGCCACCTCCCCTTGAGCGAAATGGCGCATGTCGCGCCGCTCGCCGATGGCGCGGTAGACCGCGGCACGCTCCTGGTCGCTGAACGCATGCTCGTTCATGGGCAGAGCAGCGCTGCGGCTGCCTCCGGGTTGGAGGGGAAGTAGAAGTGCACGTAGGACGCGGTCAGGCGGCCCAGGCGATAGACCGCTTCGTTGCCGCGCCCACCGTTGGGGCTCAACCCACGTGCCAGCGGCTCGAGCGCGGTGCTGGTCAAGGAGTGGTGGTAGGTATGGCCGCGCAGTATGCCCTCGGGCAGTTCGACCGCCTGCAGAGCCAGGGCCGCCAGGCGCTTTTGCATGGTCGCCTCCCCCGGCAGCAACCCAAGCAACTCGACCCTGTCCCCGGCCACGTCGGTCAGTGCGTCGAGCAGATACAGCATGCCGCCGCATTCGGCGAGCAACGGCTTGCCCTGGGCATGATGGGCGCGGATGGCCTGGCACATCGAGGTGTTGCGCGCCAAGGCATGATGGTGCAGCTCGGGGTAACCGCCGGGCAGGTACAGGCTGTCCACTGGGGGCAATTCGACGTCATGCAGGGGGGAGAAGAACTGCACCTGTGCGCCTAGACGGCGCAACAGGTCCAGGTTAGCGCCATAGAGGAAGGCAAAGGCTTCGTCGCGGGCCACACCGATACGTACGCCCGCCAAGGTGGCCTGGGCGGGTAACGGATCGGCCGGTTCGAAGGTGACCGCCGGTGGCAAGGCGGCATCGCAACTGGCGCCCAATGCCTGGGCGGCAGCGTCCAGGCGTGCGTCCAGGTCGTTCAACTCGCTGGCCTGCACCAACCCCAGGTGACGGCTGGGCAGTTCGATGCCGCGCTCGCGGGACAAGCCGCCATACCAACGCAGGCCCTCGGTGAGGCTGCCTTCGAGCAGTTGCGCATGACGCAGGCTGCCCACCCGGTTGGCCAGCACCCCGGCGAACGGCAGATCCGGCTGATAACGCGCCAGGCCCAGGGCCAGCGCGCCAAAGGTCTGGGCCATGGCCGTACCGTCGATAACCGCCAGCACCGGCACGCCGAAGTGACGTGCCAGGTCGGCGCTCGAAGGGGTGCCGTCGAACAGCCCCATCACCCCTTCGATGAGGATCAGGTCGGCTTCACCTGCCGCCTCCCAGAGCAGCCGGCGGCTTTCCTCGGCACCGATCATCCACAGGTCCAACTGGCAGACGGGGGCACCGCTGGCGCGTTCGAGAATCATGGGGTCGAGAAAGTCAGGCCCGCATTTGAACACCCGCACCTTGCGGCCCAGATTGCGGTGCAGGCGCGCCAGCGCGGCAGTGACCGTGGTCTTGCCTTGGCCAGAAGCCGGCGCGGCAATCAGGACGGCGGGGCAATGGCGGGCCTGGCTCACAGCTCGACGCCCTTCTGGGCACGGATACCGGCCTGGAAGGCGTGCTTGAGCATGCCCATTTCGGTCACGGTGTCGGCCAGCTCGACCATTTCCGGCTTGGCCGCGCGACCGGTGACGATGACGTGCTGCATGGGGGGGCGAGCCTGGATGTCCGATAGCACCTGGTCCAGATCAAGGTAGCCGTGCTTGAGCGCAATGTTGAGCTCGTCGAGCACCACGAACTGCACCGCAGGATCCTGCAGCAGTTGCCTGGAGACGGCCCATGCCGCTTCTGCCGCCGCAATGTCACGCTGGCGGTCCTGAGTTTCCCAGGTGAAACCCTCGCCCATCACGTGATAGCGCACCTGTTCGGGAAAGCGCCTGAAGAACAGCTCTTCGCCGGTACTGTTGCGGCCCTTGATGAACTGCACCACCCCGCACTGCATGCCGTGGCCCAGGGCCCGGGCAAGCATGCCGAAGGCCGAGCTGCTCTTGCCTTTGCCATTGCCGGTGAGCACCAGCAGCAGGCCGCATTCGTTGGGGGAATTGGCAATGCGTTCGTCGATGACCGCTTTCTTGCGCTGCATCCGTGCCAGATGGCGTTCGTCGCGCTCGGTGGCGTCGCTCATGGGAGGTTCTCCGCTAGCTGACACCACGATCGAGCGCCGTGTCAGGGAATGGGCAGGCAAACGGAGCGCGCGCAGGGGCATTGGCCAAGGCCAGTGGTCACCGCGCATCACCCTCCGTGATGCCGTTGGCAGTATCAGGCCGGTCTCCGGGCTCGTGAGCGGGCCGCTGGCCCTGACCTGCGCGCCTTCCCGGGTATGGTCACCCAGTGGCCCTGCGCGGCCGTCACTCACTTACCGTTGCGGGGGCAGCGCCGGAATCGCACCCTGTGGGCACTCACCGACTTCCCAGTTTCACCCTGGCCAGACGTTGCTGGCGGGGCACCTGAAACACGCGCGAAGGTTAGAGGGTTGCACCCGGAGCGTCAATCGACGCGGCGCGCCTGGCGGCGCAGGAGGGATGGCCGAGCCACCCGCGTCAGCTCCGCCGCCTGTGCGACTGAACCCGCCGCGTTCCACAGCCTCTGAATCAATAGAACCTGCCGAGGACGTCGACCATGAACCGCGTGGCACTGCCTGTTGCACTTCTTGTAAGCCTGGGCTTGGGTGGCTGCGGCGAAACGGCGCGCCTGACAGTGGCCGACGGCACCGGCCCTGCGCCGCAGTTGCCCTCCCCCGCCAAGACCCTGCTCCCCACCGTGAACATCGCGCCAGCCGTCGGCTGGCCCGCCGGGCGCATGCCTCAGGCTGCACCCGGGTTACAGGTGTCGCGCTTTGCCGGTGACCTCGACCATCCGCGCTGGCTGTACGTGCTACCCAATGGCGACGTGCTGGTGGCAGAAACCAACGCACCTGCCAAGCCCGAAGACGCCAAGGGTATCCGCGGATGGGCCATGAAGCGGGTCATGGCACGCGCGGGGGCTGCCGTGCCCAGCCCTGATCGCATTACCCTGTTGCGCGACGCCGACCAGGATGGCGTTGCGGAAATCCGCCATACCTTTGCCGACGGGCTGAACTCGCCCTTTGGGATGGCGCTGGTGGGCAATGATTTTTACATAGCCGATACGGACAAGCTGCTGCGTTTTCACTACCAGCCCGGGGCACGCCAGGTAACCGGCCCGGCAGAAGTAGTTACCCTGCTGCCAGCCGGCCCGTTGAATCACCACTGGACCAAGAATGTCATCGCAAGCCCTGATGGGCAGCGCCTCTACGTCACCGTGGGCTCAAACAGCAACGTGGGTGAAAACGGACTCGACCAGGAGCAGGGTCGCGCCGCAATCTGGGAGATCGACCCCAGCACCGGCAAGCACCGCCTGTTCGCCACCGGCCTGCGCAACCCTAACGGGCTCGCCTGGGAGCCTAACAGTGGCGCACTGTGGACGGCGGTCAACGAGCGTGACGAAATCGGCAGCGATCTGGTACCGGACTACATCACCTCGGTACACGCGGGTGGATTCTATGGGTGGCCCTACAGCTACTATGGCCAGCACGTGGATGAGCGCGTGCAGCCCCAGGACCCCGCCAAGGTCGCCCGAGCACGGGTACCCGACTATGCCGTTGGACCGCATACTGCTTCACTGGGATTGGCCTTCGCCGGGCCGGATGTGCTACCTGCTCGTTTTGGAGCAGGCGCATTGATTGGCCAGCATGGGTCCTGGAACCGCAAGCCCCACAGCGGCTACAAGGTGATATTCGTACCCTTCGACGCCTCAGGCAAACCGTCGGGCCGGCCCATGGACGTGCTCGACGGTTTTCTGGATGAAGGCGGCCAAGCCATGGGCCGCCCGGTGGGGGTTGCCCTGGAGGGTCGCGGGGCCGTACTGGTCGCGGACGATGTGGGCAATGCCATCTGGCGCGTCAGCAAAGCTCGGTAACCCGTCTCAGGGGTTCTGTGCCAGGTGCCCCTGAGGGATGACCCGCTTGGCCTGCAGGTAGGCCTTGGCCCAGTAGCTGTTGGACAAATAGTCCAAACGCACCGTACCGCCAGTGCGAGGCGCATGCACGAAGCGCCCGTCCCCTACATAAATGCCGGCATGGCTCACCTGCGAGCCGCCACTGGTCGCGAAAAACACCAGATCACCCGACTGCAAGGATTTCACATCCACGGTAGGCGCACGCATGCCGATCATCTCGCGCGTGGAGCGCGGCAGGCTGATGCCGGCGGCATCGCGGTAGACGTACTTGATCAGACCACTGCAGTCGAAACCTGAATCGGGCGTATTGCCGCCCCAGCGGTAGGGCGTGCCAACCAGACCAATGGCACGAATCAGTACGTCATCGGCAGTGGGCGAGAAGCTGGGTTGGCTGTAGGTAACCTGGGGCTGCACAACCCGCACAGGGGCAGGCGCCTGAGGTTGGCTGGAGCAGGCCGCCAATAAGGCTGCCAGGGAAATGAAAGCGAAGCGCGCCATCGTTGTCATGGCCAAAACATCCTGTATGGGAACGCTGGGCCGCAGCGGGATAGAGTTGAGAAATTAGATTAGACGCTTTCTGTAAATACGCACGGCGTCGAGCTTTTTTGCAAAGCAGCGACGCCGTGGTTAGGACACATCAGATTGCCATTAGTTGCGCGCGATATGCGTCGGCGCCATGGCCAAGGCACGTTTGGCCTCGAGGAAGGTCTTGCTCCAGTAACGGTCACCGAGGCTATCGATGCGTACGCCCCCGCTACGGCGGCTGCTGGAGTGAATGAACTGGTTGTCGCCCAGGTAGATGCCAGCATGACTGACACGACCACGGCCGTTGGTGCTGAAGAACAGCAGATCGCCAGGCTTGAGTTTGTTGCGTGCCACCTTCGGCGCATCGACGTTGATCATCTCGCGGGTAGAGCGCGGCAAGGTCATGCCTGCCTCTTCGCGGAACAGGTAGCCGATGAAGCCGCTGCAATCGAAGCCGGACTGCTCCGAGGTACCACCGAAGCGATAGCGGGTGCCGATCAACGACATGCCGCGCTCCAGAATGCTGTCGGCCAGCACTGGCAGCTGATAGGGCTTGCTGCTGGAGAAGACCTCCAGTTCATCGTCAGTAGCCACTTCCTGGGGTTCGCCAAACACTGGCGAAGACGAGGCCTTGGCCTTGATCGCCGGCTGTACGGCGACCGGGGTGTGATCCTGGGGCTGGGATACCGGGCCTTGGGCCGCGCAGCCAAAAAGCAGGGTCACGAGTGCGAGTGGCACGAGGGGTGCGAAGCGCTTGAGCATGGGCACAACCGTGTCTGTAATCCTTTAGTGGGGTGGAACTATGCCCACTATAAGTTCCATTTGCAAATTTTATCGAAAAAGATGTGACTTTTCCGTGGGATGGCTCTGGCCCCGTGTTTTCAGGGGGTCACCAGCCCAGGGTTTCCTTGAGGAAAGGAATGGTGAGTTTGCGCTGGGCTTGCAGAGATGCCTGATCGAGCCGTTCCAGCAGATCGAACAGCGCACTCATGCTGCGCGCGCCGCGGGTAAGGATGAAGTGACCCACTTCGTCGGTCAGGTGCAGGCCGCGCCTGGATGCCCGCAATTGCAAGGCACGTAGCTTGTCTTCGTCGGACAGCCCGCGCATCTGGAACACCAGGGCAAGGGTGAGGCGGGATTTCAGGTCAGGCAGCTTCACCGGCAATTCCCGCGGGGAAGCGGATGCTGCCAGCAGCAGCCGACGGCCACTGTCGCGCAAGCGATTGAACAGGTGGAACATGGCCTCCTCCCAGTCCGGCTTGCCGGCGATGACGTGCAGGTCATCGATGCACACCAGTTCGTACTGGGCCAGGTAGTCCAGAAGACCGGTACCGCGTTCGAGCAGCTGCGCCAAGGGCAGGTAGACGGCAGGCTCGCCCCGTTGCTGGAAACGATGGGTGGCTGCTTGCAGCAGATGCGTGCGGCCCACGCCTTGTTTGCCCCACAGGTAGATGAGGCTCTCGGTCCAGCCGGCGTCGGCTTCGCAAAGCCGCTCGACATACCCCAACGCAGCGGCATTGGCGCCCGGATAGTAGTTGATGAAGGTGGCGTCGTCGCGCAGGCGCACACCCAGGGGCAACTGGATCGGTGGTTTCATGCTCGCGGGCGGTCGACAGGACCGCAGGGGGCCTTTTGTGGACAATCTGCAAAGTCTATACCTGCCAAGCGGGGTGCACAATGACGCCGCTGCAGAGTCCAAGCAAAATCAATGGGTTGCACTCTCCCAGCGCTAACCCGAGACTCACCTGCCGCCCTGTCACGGCTGATCGGGTGCGGGGGGATCGAGGGGGACTGGGACTTGAGCATCCCCTGCATACATGTCCGACTCCTTGTACAAGCCGTGCACGTGGCGCAGCAGCACCATGATGACCGCCGCCACCGGCAACGCGAGCAGCACGCCCGTGAAACCGAACAGCTCACCGCCGGCCAGGATGGCGAAGATCACCGCCACAGGGTGCAAACCGATCCGGTCGCCTACCAGTAGCGGTGTCAGCACCATGCCCTCGAGTGCCTGACCGACCATGAAGACCGCAACGATGCCGAGCATGGGATACAGATCGCCACCGAACTGAAACAGTCCTGCCACCAGCGCCGCGCCGATGCCAATGATGAAGCCCATGTAGGGGACGATGGCCGCCAGACCGGCCAGCATGCCGATCAACAACCCCAGTTCAAGCCCGACCAGCATCAAGCCTGCCGAGTAGATGATGCCCAACGCGACCATCACCAGCAGTTGCCCACGCACGAACGCACCCAGCACCTCGTGGCACTCGCTGGCCAGCTCGACGACTTTCGGCTCGCTCTGCCGCGGCAACAAGCTGCGCAACTTGGCCATCATCAAGTCCCAGTCACGCAACAGGTAGAACCCCACCACGGGAATCAGCACCATGTTGGCCACCCAGGCCATCAACGCCAGGCTGGAGGCCGTTGCCTGGGACAAGAGCATGCTGACGATATCGGTGGTCTGCCCCATGTGAGCGCCGATGGCCGCCTTGATCTTGTCGAATTTCCAGAACCCGTCGGCAAGGCCCAGGCGCCCCTGCACCCAAGGCAAGGCGACGTGCTCGAGCCAGTCAAGCACTTGCGGCGCCAGCGCATACAGGCGCACCAACTGCTTGGCCAGCATGGGGATGAGCACGAGCAACAGTGCAAGCATCAGCAACGTGAACAGCCCGAACACCATCACTACGCCCCAGGTCCGTGACAACCCCAGGCGCTCCAGGCGATCGACCAGCGGGTCGGCCAGATACGCCAGCAGAATGCCGACCAGAAAAGGTGTGAGAATGTTGTGCAGGCTATAAAGCAGGGCGATGACGATCAATGCCACGCCCAGCCAGATCCAACGACGCATGTCAGTCATGAACGACCCTCTTACCAACCAAAGCGCAAGCCATCGAACGTTTCGGCACCAGCCGCAGGCGACACTGGTGGCTCGTCTGGGGACGTACCCACTGGCCCAGGGGTCACCTGCGGCGCAGGTATCTGCTCGGCCGGGACTTCCCTGAGCTTGGCCAATGCCAGCTGAGCCCGTAGTTGTTCGCGGCTGGCGGTGACCGAATAGGTCAGCACGTCGCCGTCGACCCGCTTCAACTGCGCGCCGTAGGACTCCAGAACCCGGGCCAGCTCAGCGTAGCGCGGCAGGTTCATGCCCTGGACCTGCATCTGCACTTGGCCACCGGCCCCGGGTCGCGTCACGTAACGCGGTGCCAGCCGCGTACTCACCGCAAGCATCACGGCGTCGGCAAGCGCTGCCGGGTCCGCTCCTTCGGCGCTGCCCTGCTCGCGCTCACCGCCCAGCCACAATTGCCATTTACCTTGCCATTTGCCGTCGACCTGCTGGGCGTGCACAGCCAGCAGAGCATCGGCGCCGTAGCGCTGGGAGACTTCACGCAGCGGCCCCGGGTCCTTGGCGTCGATATGCTTGGCATCGGCCACCAATTGCTCTTGCAGATCGGCCAGAGGCAGGCGCAGCGGCAAGCCCCGGTGNNCGGTGACGGGCCGCGCGCCGCAACGGCTGGGCGCTGGGCTGGCCGTCCCCTACCAAGCTGGTGCCGTCAACGCTCTCGACGAGCCACCAACCCAGAATCGACGGGCGATTGCTGCCCCACAGACTAAGGCCCGCCTTGCGCAGGGCACGTTCGGTGCTACCGGGGTCGAACTCGACCCGCACGGTTTCGGGCGGGCCAGCGTCGCTGCCCACCTGGTTGACGATCGGTTGCGGGTCCTTGCGCAGTGCGGCCAGCGCCGGGCTCTGCACGGCCTTGGAGTCGCCGGTCAGGCGCAGCACCAAGGTGTCGAAGGCCTGGCTGGTCGCCGCCGCACGCGCCTCGGCGCCCTGCCCGGCCACTGGCTCGCGTACCTGATAGAGGCCGGAGACGTTTTCGGCCTGGGCCGCGCCTGCGATCAACGCCAGACATCCCATGACCCAAGTAGTGAAGAAGCGCATCGTTGTGTCCTTGTGATCTGGAACGGCGAGTTTCAAGCTTCAGCGCTCACACCTCAAGCGGCACGGTTAAAGGTAGCACCGGCAAGGCCAGGCTTCTGGCGATCTTGCAGGGGCAAGGGCCCTAAATTCACCTGCCCGTCGGCCGGAGGATGGCCGCTGCCCGGCAACCCTGATAAAATCGCGCGCCTTCACAGACCACTGATGTCACGGTTAGCCGCTGCATGGCTGCCGGCCCTTGCCGTCAGGGTCGTTTTTACGAATCCCTCCCTCCTAAAGGCCTGGATCAATGAGCAAGCAACCCTCCCTGAGCTACAAGGACGCCGGTGTAGACATCGACGCCGGCGAAGCACTGGTCGAACGCATCAAGGGCGTGGCAAAACGCACCGCACGCCCTGAAGTCATGGGTGGCCTGGGCGGCTTTGGCGCCCTTTGCGAGATCCCGGCCGGCTACAAGCAGCCGGTGCTGGTCTCCGGCACCGACGGCGTGGGCACCAAGCTGCGCCTGGCGCTGAACCTGAACAAGCACGACAGCATCGGCCAGGACCTGGTCGCCATGTGCGTGAACGACCTGGTAGTTTGCGGCGCCGAACCGCTGTTCTTCCTGGATTACTACGCCACTGGCAAGCTGAACGTGGACGTGGCGGCTACCGTGGTCACCGGTATCGGCGCAGGTTGCGAACTGGCGGGCTGCTCGCTGGTCGGCGGCGAAACCGCCGAGATGCCGGGCATGTACGAAGGTGAGGACTACGACCTGGCGGGCTTCTGCGTAGGTGTAGTGGAAAAGGCCGAGATCATCGACGGCTCGCGCGTGGCCACCGGTGATGCGCTCATCGCTCTGCCATCCTCGGGCCCGCACTCCAACGGTTACTCGTTGATCCGCAAGATCCTCGAAGTCTCGGGCACCGACGTCGAAAGCACCCAGCTCGACGGCCAGCCACTGACCGACCTGCTGATGGCGCCAACGCGCATCTACGTCAAGCCGCTGCTGCAACTGATCAAGAACACTGGCGCAGTCAAGGCCATGGCCCACATCACCGGTGGCGGCCTGCTGGACAACATCCCGCGCGTATTGCCGGCCAATGCCCAGGCGGTCATCGACGTGGCCAGCTGGCAGCGCCCAGCCGTCTTCGATTTCCTGCAGGAAAAGGGCAACGTCGACGAGCATGAAATGCACCGCGTACTCAACTGCGGCGTGGGCATGGTGATCTGCGTAGGCCAGGACCAGGTCGAAACTGCCCTGAGCGAACTGCGCAACGCCGGCGAACAGCCTTGGGTCATCGGCCATATCACCGAGGCCGCAGAGGGCGCTGCTCAGGTCGAGTTGCAGAACCTCAAGGCACACTGATGCCGAGCAAGCCCTGCAATGTCGTGGTACTGCTGTCGGGTTCCGGCAGCAACCTGCAAGCGCTGATCGACAGCAGCGCCATCCCGGACAGCGCCGTGCGCATCGGCGCGGTCATCTCCAACCGCGCCGATGCCTACGGCCTGCAGCGCGCAGCCGCTGCCGGTATCGAAACCGCAGTACTCGACCATACCGAATTCGAAGGCCGCGAAGCCTTCGATGCGGCCCTGGTGGCGTGTATCGATGGGTTCGCCCCGGACCTGGTGGTGCTGGCGGGTTTCATGCGTATCCTCAGTGGCGGCTTCGTGCGCCACTACCAGGGTCGCCTGCTCAACATCCATCCTTCGCTGCTGCCTCGCTACAAAGGGTTGCACACCCATCGACGCGCCCTGGAAGCAGGGGATGCCGAGCATGGGTGCAGTGTCCATTTCGTCACCGAGGAACTCGATGGGGGCCCGTTGGTCGTACAGGCTGTCGTGCCGGTGGCACCCGATGACACGGTCCAAAGCCTGGCTCAGCGGGTTCACGCACAGGAACACGTCATCTACCCAATGGCTGTTCACTGGTTCGCCAACGGCCGCTTGCGTCTTGGCGAACAAGGTGCATTACTGGATGGCCAGCCCCTGTCGGCCAGCGGTCATTTGATTCGATCCTAGGAGATACTATGCGTCGCGCCCTGCTCTTGGCTCTTGCCGTGCTTGCCCTGCCCCTCCAGGCAGCAGACCTGAAGCCGTTCTCGGCCAGCTACACCGCCGACTGGAAGCAACTGCCCATGAGCGGCACCGCCGAACGTAGCCTGGTCAAGAATGCCGATGGTACTTGGGACCTGAACTTCAAGGCGTCAATGATGATCGCCAGCCTGACCGAGCAAAGCTCGTTGCGCTTGGAAAACGATACCTTGCTGCCGCAGCGTTACCACTTCGAGCGCGGCGGTCTTGGCA
Organism: Pseudomonas sp. UBA5568; assembly: GCF_002425525.1. Lineage (NCBI taxonomy): Bacteria > Pseudomonadati > Pseudomonadota > Gammaproteobacteria > Pseudomonadales > Pseudomonadaceae > Pseudomonas > Pseudomonas sp. UBA5568. The sequence goes on from NZ_DIMK01000045.1 coordinate 20,209, forward strand.
AGGCCAAGAAGGTCGACTTGAACTTCGATTGGGCTGCCAAGAAAGTGACCGGCAGCGACCGTGGCGATGCCATCACCCTGCCGCTCAACCGTGGGGTGCTCGACAAGTCGTCCTATCAACTGGCGCTGCAGCACGATGTCGCCGCAGGCAAGAAGAGCATGACTTATCAGGTGGTCGATGGTGACGAGATCGATACCTATGACTTCCGCGTGCTGGGCACCGAAAAAGTCACCACCAAGACCGGCCAGGTGGATGCCGTCAAGGTCGAACGTGTGCGTGATCCAAGCCAGAGCAAGCGCATCACCGAGCTATGGTTTGCCAAGAACTGGGACTACCTGCTGGTGCAATTGCGCCAAGTGGAAACCGATGGCAAGGAATACGTGATCGTCCTGCAGGACGGCACGGTCGATGGCAAGTCGGTCAAAGGTAACTAACGTTCGAGGTTGTCGGCGTTTAGCCGTAATCAACGCAAAGCCCCGCCCTGTGCGGGGCTTTTCTTTGGCCGGGCATAAGGCAGTCGCGCCAGGGCATGCCATGGCTACATGAAACTTGTTTCATGACCGTTTTATTTACTTAGGCTGCTAACAAACTCTATAAATAAGGCGTGCGACAGACTGTCGCACCCAACCCGAAAAAGTGGAGTTTAACGATGACAGTTCAAGTGACCGAACGCGACGAATCGAAAATGTCCCACGAAGGCCTGGCCGCAGGCGTGCGGATCTGGGATGTGCACCAGCAGGGCCAGTTGGTCGGGATGTTCCACAACGAGCACGAGGCGCAACAGTACCGTGTCGAACTGGAAGACCTGGAAAAGCAGCGCACGACGCAGTGACAGCGATCTTCAGAAAAACCATGACGTGAATAGTCGTCGTGGTGCCAGGGGCCGCCTCGCGGCCCAGCGCACACAATGCGGCCCTGCCTAACCGATTCACGATCAGACAGGGCCTTGCAGCGTTACCACATCAGATCGTCAGGGATCTTGTACGCCGCATACGGATCGTCGTCATCGGCTTCCTCGACATGGGTATTGAGCAGTAATACCCGGCCCGGGTCGCGTTCCTGAATCTTGACGGCAGCCTCGCGGGGAATGACCTCATAGCCGCCCCCGTAGGACACCACCGCCAGCGCACCATTGCTCAACTTGCTGCGCATCAGGGCGTTGACCGCGATACGTTTGACCTTTTTGTCGTCGACGAAGTTGTAGTAATCCTCGGTCGTGAGCTTGGGCAGGCGGGTCGCTTCGATCAGTTGCTTGATCTGCGCGGCGCGTGCCTTCTTTTCGGCTTTTTCCTGCTGTTCACGGTTGAGCGCCTGATCACGCTTGGCCTTTTCAGCCATGGCTTCCTTGGCCAGCCGCTGCTGGGTATCGTCCACGTCGACCTGGCCTTTGTGCTCCAGGCGCTTCTGTTTCTTTTCAGCCTTGTTGGCCTGAGAAACCTGTTTCTGGTTGACCAGCCCGGCTTTGAGCAATTGGTCGCGAAGGGAAAGGCTCATGAATGTTCACTCACTTATGCAACAGCTCAGCCGCAGCTGGGCAGGTTCTTTTCCTGACGCTTGGCTTCACCCCAAAGGGTGTCCAGCGCATCAAGGTTACAATCTTCAATGGCAGTGCCGCTGTCACGCAACGCCTGCTCGATAAAGCGAAAACGTCGCTCGAACTTGCGATTGGCTCGGCGCAAGGCGTTTTCAGGGTCATGTTTCAAGTGACGCGCCAGGTTGACCACCGCGAACAGCAAATCGCCTACTTCGTCTTCCAGCGCATCGTTGTCCCCGTCGGCCATGGCCTGCAACACTTCGCCGAGTTCCTCACGCACCTTGTCCACAACCGGCAAGGCCTCGGGCCAGTCGAAACCGACGGTGGCCGCACGTTTTTGCAGTTTGGCCGCCCGGGACAAGGCAGGCAATGCCGTCGGCACATCGTCGAGCAACGACAGCTGCTCTGGTCGGCTTTTTTGCGCCCGCTCCTGCGCCTTGATTTCTTCCCAGCGTGACTTGACCTGCGCATCGCTCAGGCTGGGCGTCTCCAGCGGCGCATACAGGTCCCCGGTCGGAAAGACATGCGGGTGGCGACGAATAAGCTTGCGGGTGATGCCATCCACCACGCCGTCGAACGCGAAACGGCCCTCCTCCCGAGCAAGCTGGCTGTAGTAGACCACCTGGAACAGCAGATCACCCAACTCGCCTTGCAAGTCCTCGAAATCGCCGCGTTCGATGGTGTCCGCCACCTCGTAAGCTTCTTCGAGGGTGTGCGGGACGATGCTGGCATAGTCCTGCTTCAGGTCCCAGGGGCAGCCGTAGTGCGGGTCGCGCAAGCGAGCCATGAGGTGAAGCAGGTCCTGGAGGGTGTAGGTCATTCAGGCAAGTCCTTGACGGTCGGGCTTGGCGGGCAAACCGGCCCCACAGGTGAGGCGGTCTACCCGCAAATCGTGCACACGTGGTTCAGGGCGTACGATTACGCCGTGTCTCGATGATGTTCGGCAACTGCGAGATACGCCCCAGCAAGCGCCCAAGGGCGTCCAAACCGGGAATCTCGATGGTCAGCGACATCAGCGCCGTGTTGTCTTCCTTGTTCGAGCGGGTGTTGACCGCCAGCACGTTGATCTTCTCGTTGAGCAGCACCTGGGAGACATCGCGCAGCAAACCGGGGCGGTCATAGGCACGGATGACGATATCGACCGGATAGGTCTGTACCGGTATCGGCCCCCAGCTGACCTGGATCATGCGCTCTGGCTCTTTGCCGGCCAGCTGCAACACCGAGGCGCAATCCTGGCGGTGGATGCTCACCCCGCGCCCCTGAGTGATGTAGCCGACGATGGCATCGCCAGGCAAGGGCTGGCAGCAACCGGCCATCTGCGTCAGCAGGTTGCCCACGCCCTGGATCTGGATGTCGCCACGCTTACCCCCACGCGGCCCACTGGGCTTGCGCGGCACCAGTTCGATCTGCTCGATGCGCTCAGGCTCCAGCAGCTGTTGCGCCGCGTTGACCAGGTGCGCCAGGCGCAGGTCCCCAGCCCCCAGGGACGCAAACATGTCCTCGGCCGTCTTGACGTTGGTCTTCTCGGCCAGGCGCTCGAAGTCGACCTGCGGCAGGCCCAACCGGCTGAGCTCGCGTTCGAGCAGCGTCTTGCCGGCGGCAACGTTCTGGTCGCGCGCCTGCAGCTTGAACCAGTGCACGATCTTGGCCCGCGCGCGCGAGGTGGTGACATAGCCCAGGTTCGAGTTCAGCCAGTCACGGCTCGGGTTGCCATGCTTGCTGGTGATGATTTCGACCTGCTCGCCAGTCTGCAGGCTGTAGTTGAGCGGCACGATGCGCCCGTTGATCTTGGCACCCCGGCAGTTGTGGCCGATCTCGGTGTGTACCCGGTAGGCGAAGTCCAGGGGCGTCGCCCCTTTTGGCAGGTCGATGGCGTGACCGTCCGGGGTGAATACGTACACCCGGTCGGGCTCGATGTCGACCCGCAGTTGCTCGGCCAGCCCCCCGATGTCGCCCAGTTCTTCATGCCACTCCAGTACCTGGCGCAGCCAGGAAATCTTTTCTTCGTAGTGGTTTGAGCTGGGCTTGACGTCGGTGCCCTTGTATCGCCAGTGGGCACAGACGCCAAGCTCCGCTTCCTCGTGCATGCCGTGGGTGCGGATCTGCACTTCCAGCACCTTGCCTTCCGGGCCGATCACAGCCGTGTGCAGGGAGCGGTAGCCGTTTTCCTTGGGGTTGGCGATGTAGTCGTCGAATTCCTTGGGGATGTGACGCCACAAGGTGTGCACGATACCCAGGGCGGTGTAGCAGTCGCGTATCTCGGGGACCAGAACCCGCACGGCGCGCACGTCGTAGATCTGGCTGAATTCCAGGCCCTTGCGCTGCATCTTGCGCCAGATCGAGTAGATGTGCTTGGCGCGGCCACTGATGTCCGCCTTCACCCCGGTGGCCAGCAGTTCGTTCTGCAACTGGTTCATGACATCGCTGATGAAGCGTTCACGGTCCAGGCGGCGCTCGTGCAACAGCTTGGCGATCTGCTTGTACTGCTCGGGCTCGAGGTAGCGGAACGACAGGTCTTCCAGTTCCCACTTGATATGCCCGATACCCAGACGGTGGGCCAGGGGGGCGTAGATGTCGAACACTTCCCGCGCCACCCGCAGGCGCTTCTCGTCGTCAGCGGACTTGACCGCCCGAATGGCACAGGTGCGTTCGGCCAGCTTGATCAACGCCACGCGAACGTCGTCGACCATCGCCACCAGCATCTTGCGCAGGTTCTCGACCTGCGCCTGGGAGCCGAGCACCAGCGACTGGCGGGGGCTGAGGCTGGCACTGATCGCAGCCATGCGCAGCACGCCATCGATCAGCTTGGACACGACCGGCCCGAAGCGCTGGCTGACTTCGGCCAGGGTGACCTTGCCTTCTCGCACAGCGCGGTAGATGACCGCCGCTACCAGGGAGTCCTGGTCAAGCTTGAGGTCCGCGAGGATCTCGGCGATCTCAAGACCTGCCTGATAGCTCGACGTACCATCGGCCCAGGAATGCTTGGCCGGGTTGCCCTTCTTCTCGACTTCCTGGGCAAACTCGCAGGCCTCTTTGAGCGCTGCGCGGTCGAGCGCCGAATCGACGCTGACCACATGGTCCAACCACGCTTCGAGATTGATACTGCCGTCGGTATTGACCGGCTGGTGCACTCTCACCTGTACCATCTTTGTTTTACCTTTCCATACAGCGCACCCTGCGGGTGCACTGGCAATCACCGCACGGCTGCCATTCCCTGGAAGCCGCACCAAGGGGCCAGCTGGCTAGCCCACTTCGAATAACGCCATGGCTTCGACATGCGCCGTTTGAGGAAACATGTCGAGAATCCCGGCCCTTGTTAACCGGTACCCCTGCCCGACCAGCACTTGGGCGTCTCGCGCCAGCGTGGCCGGGTTGCACGATACATAGACCAGCCGCTTGGCCCCAAGACGGGCGATGCCCTGCACCACCTCCCATGCACCGTCGCGCGGTGGGTCCAAGAGTACCGCAGAAAAGCCCTCGGCGGCCCATTCCATGCCCGTCAACGGCTGCGATAAATCGGCCTGAAAAAACTGCGCGTTATGCACATCGTTGCCGCGGGCGTTGGCCGCCGCGCGATCGACCATGGCCTGCACGCCCTCTACCGCCACCACCTCACGAGCGTGCCGTGCCAGCGGCAAGGCAAAATTGCCCAGGCCGCAGAACAAGTCCAGTACCCGCTCTTCGGGCTGCGGAGCGAGCCAGGCCAGGGCCTGCTCGATCATGGCGGTATTGACCTGGGCATTGACCTGCACGAAGTCGCCGGGGCGCCAGTCCAGCTGCAGCTGCCAAGGCGCCAGGACGAAACCCAACGGCCCAGTGGCATCCACCGGCTGCGGCTCGCCTTCACCCTGCAACCACAGCTGCGCGTTGGCCTCGGCGCAGAACGCCTGCAAGCGCGCTACATCGTCGGGCGGCAACGGCGCGACATGACGCACCAGCACCGCCTCGGCCGTGCCGCTGAACAGTTCCACATGGCCCAGGGCCTGGGGCTTGACCAACGAGCGCAGCACCGTAGGCAAGTGACGCAGGATCGACTGCAAGGGCTGTACCAGCACCAGGCAATCATCGATGGCAACGATGTCCTGACTGGCCTGCGCCCTGAAGCCGACGGCCAACTGGCGGGTCTTGGGGTCCCAGCGCACGGCCACACGGGCGCGACGACGGTAGCCGAAAGCGGCCCCGGTCAAGGGCGCGGCCCACTGCTCGGGCTGCACACCGGCCACCCGTTGCAGTTGCTCGGCCAGGGTGCGCTGTTTGAGCGCTAGCTGGGCCTCGTGGGGCAGGTGCTGAAGGTTGCACCCCCCGCACTGGCCGTAGTACTTGCACGGGGCTTCGCGGCGCTCGGGACTGGCCTGGAGCACCCGCTCCAGCCGCGCCTCGACCACTTTGCCACGGGCATTGAGCACCCTCGACTCGACCTCCTCGCCTGCCAGGGCGCCGGTGACGAACCAGGTGCGCCCTTCATGGAAGGCAATACCGCGACCGTCCCCTGACAGGCGCTCGATGACCAGGCGTTGCTTCTTGCCCACGGGAACCTGGGGACTACGATTGCCACCGGCTGGCTGAAAGCGCAGACCGCTGTTGGTTTTCTTCTTGGACATTTAGCTCGGATCGAACAGGCCAGTGGACAGGTAACGGTCGCCGCGGTCGCAGATGATGGCCACCAACGTGGCATTTTCCACTTCCCGGGACAGGCGCAGCATGGCGGCGACTGCACCACCGGAAGACACGCCGCAGAAAATGCCCTCTTCACGAGCAAGCCTGCGCATGGTCTGCTCGGCCTCGTCCTGGGACATGTCGACGATGCGATCGACCCGGGCTGCGTCGAAGATTTTTGGCAGGTATTCCTGGGGCCAGCGGCGAATACCCGGAATGGCCGCGCCTTCCATCGGCTGCAAGCCGACGATCTGCACCGCAGGGTTCTGCTCCTTGAGGTACTGCGAGCACCCCATGATGGTCCCGGTAGTGCCCATCGAACTGATGAAGTGGGTAACGCGCCCCTGGGTCTGCTGCCAGATTTCCGGGCCGGTACTGGTGTAGTGCGCAATCGGGTTGTCACCGTTGGCGAACTGGTCGAGCACCACGCCACGGCCATCGGCTTCCAGCTGCTGGGCCAGGTCGCGGGCCCCTTCCATGCCCTCTTCCTTGGTCACCAGGATCAGCTCGGCGCCGTAGGCTGCCATCGCCGCCTTGCGTTCGGCCGTGGAGTTGTCGGGCATGATCAGGATCATCTTGTAACCCTGGATTGCCGCCGCCATGGCCAAGGCGATGCCGGTGTTGCCGGAAGTGGCTTCGATCAGCGTATCGCCGGGTTTGATCTGACCGCGCGATTCTGCACGGGCGATCATCGACAGCGCGGGGCGATCCTTGACCGAGCCGGCAGGATTGTTGCCCTCGAGCTTGAGCAGCAAGGTATTGCTGGTCTGGCCAGCCAGGCGCTGCAGGCGAACCAGGGGCGTATTGCCGACGCAATCGGCGATGGTTGGATACTGCAAGGTCATGGTGTCTTTCACAATCCGGACGGCAGGGGCGACCATCATACCGGCAAACCCTGCTTCGCCATATCACGCAATCTGAGGTGCATATAGCTGCAAGCTATAAAGCCTGTGCAATGCCTTGCCCACGCACTGCGCAGGCCCTGTAGACCCATGCCAATGCGCAGGCTGCCCATGCGCACGGAGTTAACTCGTGCAATGGCTGGCGAGGCGGAGTAACGTCCCCGCTTGGCCGCCTTGCAAGGCGGCATCCAGGCACATTGACAGGAGGCGAGTGTGCTCGACCGTTTGGGAATTCGCAGCCGTGTGCTGTTGCTGGCGCTGCTGCCAGCCGGATTGATGGCCTTGGTACTGGGCAGCTATTTCACCTGGCTGCAACAGAGCGACCTGCGCACGCAATTGCTGCAACGGGGCAAGATGCTGGCCGAGCAGCTGGCGCCGCTGGCAGCCCCGGCCATGGCCCGCAAGGCGCCTGCACAACTGGAGCGCATTGCCGCGCAGACCCTCGAACAGGCCGACGTACGCGCCGTCGCCTTCCTGACGCCGGACCGTAGTCGGCTGGCCCATGCCGGCCCGAGCATGCTCAACCAACCACCCAGTGGCGGCAGCGGCACCCAGTTGCTACAACGCAGTGGCAACGATGCCACTCGCTACCTGATGCCGGTGTTCGGCCACCACCGCGACCTAGCCACCGACGCCGTGCCTGCCGAAGCCGAACGCTTGCTGGGCTGGGTGGAAATCGAACTGTCCCATGACGGCACCTTGCTGCGCGGCTACCGCAACCTCTTCACCACGCTGCTCCTGATCCTGGCCTGTTTGGTGGTCAGCGGGCTGCTGGCCCTGCGCATGAGCCGTGCCATCAACACCCCGATCGAGCGCATCAAGCATGCCGTCAACCAGCTCAAGGACGGCCACCTGGAGGAGCGCCTGCCGGCCATGGGCAGTCACGAGCTGGACGAACTGGCCCACGGCATCAACCGCATGGCCGAGACCCTGCACAGTGCCCACGAAGAGCTGCAGCACAGCATCGACCAGGCCACCGAAGACGTCCGGCAAAACCTTGAAACCATCGAGATCCAGAACATCGAGCTGGACATGGCCCGCAAGGAGGCCCTGGAAGCCAGTCGGATCAAGTCGGAATTTCTGGCCAACATGAGCCATGAAATCCGCACGCCGCTCAACGGCATTCTGGGCTTTACCCACCTGCTGCAGAAAAGCGAGCTGATGCCACGCCAGGTGGACTACCTGAACACCATCGAGAAGTCAGCTGACAACTTGCTCGGGATCATCAACGAGATTCTCGATTTCTCTAAGATCGAGGCGGGCAAGCTAGTGCTCGACAGTATCCCCTTCAACCTGCGCGACCTGATCCAGGACACCTTGACCATCCTGGCGCCGGCGGCCCATGCCAAGCAGCTTGAGCTGCTGTGCCTGATCTACCGCGATACGCCCTCCTCGCTGATCGGTGACCCGCTGCGGCTCAAGCAGATCCTCACCAACCTGGTCAGCAACGCGATCAAGTTCACCCGCGAAGGCACCATCGTCGTGCGTGCCATGCTCGAGGACGAGCACGAGGACAGCGCCCAGTTGCGCATCAGTGTCCAGGACACCGGTATCGGCCTGTCGCCTCAAGACGTACGTACGCTGTTCCAGGCCTTCAGCCAGGCTGATAACTCCCTGGCCCGCCAGCCAGGTGGTACTGGCCTGGGGCTGGTGATCTCCAAGCGCCTGATCGAGCAGATGGGTGGCGAGATCGGCGTCGACAGTACCCCTGGCGAGGGCTCGCAATTCTGGATCAGCTTGAACCTGCCCAAGGCGCACGACGATGCCGAGGAGCTCCCTCTGCAGCCCTTGCTCGGGCGTCGCGCCGCCATCGTCGATGGCCACGAACTGGCGCGACAGGCTCTGGAGCACCAATTGCAGGACTGCGGCCTGAGCGTCTGTGTCTTTACCTCCTACGAGCAACTGGTGCAGGCGGTGCAAGCTGCCAGCCAGGCGGGGCAGCCGTTCGACTTCGCCGTGCTGGGCGCCAACGTGGGCTCCCTGGCGCCCGAACAACTGGGCCAGTACTACCAGCACCTGGAGCGGCATCATTGCCAGTGCGTGGTGCTGTGCCCCACCACCGAACAGGCGCTCTATCACCCTTACCTGTCCAATGGCCACGGTCAGCTGTTGTCCAAGCCATCCTGCACACGCAAGCTGCGCCGCCTGCTGCTGGAAATGGTCCAGCCCCGCCGGTTGCAGGGCGAGGTCAGCGCCATGGCGGGCCAGCAGCGCCAGCCAAAGGTGCTGTGCGTGGATGACAATGCGGCCAATCTCTTGCTGGTGCAGACCTTGCTGGAAGACCTGGGCGCCCGGGTGACGGCTGTCGACAATGGTTACGCGGCGGTACAGGCCGTGCAGAGCGAACCGTTCGACCTGGTACTGATGGACGTGCAGATGCCTGGCATGGACGGACGCGCCTGTACCGAACAGATTCGCCTCTGGGAAAACACCCAGAGCGGCAACCCGTTGCCGATCGTTGCGCTGACCGCCCACGCAATGGCCAATGAAAAACGCGCCTTGCTCCATGGCGGCATGGACGACTACCTGACCAAGCCGATCAGCGAGCGGCAGCTGGCACAGGTGGTGATGAAGTGGACCGGCCTGAGCCTTGGCCCGTCGCCGCAGATGCCGTCGGGCCTGCCCACCGGGCCTGACGAGTTGAAGGTGCTTGACCATGACGAAGGCCTGCGCCTGGCGGCAGGCAAAGCCGATCTGGCCGCCGACATGCTGAGCATGCTGCTGGCCTCGCTGGAAGATGACCGCGCCGCCATTCTGGGTGCGCGTGAAGCGCATGACCGTCATACGCTCATCGAGCAGGTGCACCGGCTCAACGGCGCTTCTCGCTACTGCGGTGTACCTCAACTACGTGCCGCCTGCCAACGCAGCGAAACCCTGCTCAAACAGGACAGCCCCTTGGCTGGGGAGGCGCTCGATGAACTGGACAACGCGATCAGCCGGCTGGCAGCCGAGGCCAGGCTGAGTATTTGAAGGCACCCGCCCTTTCCACCGACCAGTGCCCATGCACAAGGAGCCACCATGCGCGCCCTGCTCTTCAGCAGTCAGCACTATGACCAGGAGAGTTTCACCCAGGCCGCCCTAGGCGGCGGCGTGGCACTGCACTTTCAGTCCGCCCGACTTACGGCCGATACCGCGCCGCTGGCCCAGGGCTTTGATGTGGTCTGCCCCTTCATCAACGACGAGCTCGACGCGACGGTGCTGCAATGCCTGGCGCGCGGTGGTACGCGCCTGGTGGCGTTGCGTTCGGCGGGGTACAACCATGTCGACCTGGCTGCGGCCAAGCGACTGGGGATAGACGTGGTGCGCGTGCCGGCCTACTCGCCCCAAGCCGTGGCCGAGCACGCCGTGGCGCTGATACTGGCGCTCAATCGGCGCTTGCATCGGGCCTACAACCGCACACGGGAAGGCGACTTCACCTTGCACGGCCTGACCGGTTTCAACTTGCATGGCAAGACCGTCGGGGTGGTCGGCACCGGCCAGATCGGCGCGGCCTTCGCGCGCATCATGGCTGGCTTCGGCTGCCAACTGCTGGCTTACGACCCCTGCCCCGACCCGCAGCTTGAGGCCTTGGGCGTGCGCTACATGAGTTTGCCAGCGTTGCTGGGCCAGGCACGCATCATCAGCCTGCACTGCCCGTTGACGCCAGGCACCCGGCACCTGATCGATGCGCAGAGCCTGGCGCACCTGCAACCTGGCGCCATGCTCATCAATACCGGGCGCGGGGCGCTGGTCGATACGCCGGCATTGCTCGATGCGCTCAAGAGCGGCCAGCTGGGCTACCTGGGCCTGGACGTCTACGAAGAAGAAGCCAAAGTGTTCTTCGAAGACCGTTCGGACCTGCCCCTGCAGGACGATGTGCTGGCGCGCCTGCTGACATTCCCCAATGTGATCGTGACTGCCCATCAAGCCTTCCTCACCCACGAGGCCTTGCAGGCCATTGCCCAGACGACCCTCGAGAACATTGCCAGCTGGGCGGCAGGCAGGGCGCAGAACCTGGTGACCGGTTAATGCTAGGATACGCGGCATTTAGGGAGGACCCATGGTCGAACACGATTTTCGTTACACCCTCTTCAACCCGCAGCACACGCTGATCGAATGCCGCGCCCTGGTGCCTGGTCGCTACCAGGTCACAGGCAACGGCGGCTCGATGCACAAGGGCGATACCCTGCTGGTCACCCTCAAGGGCAGCAAGGACTTGACCATGCGCCTGACCGTGGACAGCGTCCGGCACCTGATCAACCCGCGTGGACAGTGGGTTGCCGTGGCCAACGGGCCGGTCTTCCACGAACTGGAGATTCTGGCCTGGCAAGTGGCGTGCGACAGCTGCGATGCGGTACTGGATTTCGAATTTGCGGTCGATGCCAAGCTGGGCAAAGCAGCGCGTCAGCCTGCAGCCAACGCCCGCATCGCCGAACTGGGCTGGGCAAGCCAGGACGCCCGGCACCTCTGCCCCCGTTGCCAGGAGCCTGCACAATGAAACACCTGCTCACCAGCGCACTGATCGTCACCGGCCTGATTGGCTGCGCGACAGCCCCTTCGGACCTGCAGCAAGACCGCAGCTACGTACTGGAGTGGATCGGGGAGCGCCCCCTGCTCGACGACAGCCACTTGAGCATGACCCTGGGCAGCGACGGGCGCGCCTACGGCAATGCAGGCTGCAATCACTGGTTCGCGGCCTACACCCTCGACGGCGGGCGCTTGAGTTTTGGCAGCGTCGGCAGCACCCGCAAGCTGTGTGCACCGGCCTTGATGGAACAGGAAAAACGCTTCCTGCAGGCCCTTGGCAAGGTGACGCGCTGGGACTTGGCGCCCGATCAGCAACTGCGCTTGTGGCCAACCGACGGCAAGCCGCTGCGCCTGTGGCCTGAAGAGGGCTGATCAGGCGGCCCGTTACCCACGGGGCCTGGCCTGGCGTGACAGGTCAGCGCCCCGTTAGCACCGCCCGTGCCAGCGTTAGCCCTGTTTCAGGGCCTTGATTTTGGCCTTCAAGCCTTCGAGCGTCTGCTCACCGAGCAACTGCTCACGCACCTTGCCCTTGTCATCGATGATGTAGGTCACCGGCAGCGCTTCGCTGCGGGGCAGGTCGTAGCGCTCGGCGGGGTCCTGGGCCAGCACGGTGAAACCGATGCCCAGCGTGTCGGCCGCCTGCTTGAGGTCCGCGCCTTGCAGGCCATCGAAATTCACCCCCACCACCTTGATGCCGTCAGCGGCCCATTGCTTGGCAGCGGCATTGAGCTCGGGAATTTCGGTGCGGCAGGGCCCGCACCACTCCGCCCAGTAGTTGAGCACCAGCCAGTGCCCATCCAGGTGTTCGGCCTTTACCGTGTTGCCATGCTGGTCCACGCCATAATCGGCACCGCAGCCACCAAGCAACAGGCTCGCGGTGATGGCCATTACTGCTGCCAGACGCCTTGCCATGGGTCAATCCTTCTCGAGTTTTAGAGCAAATGGGACAGTCGCTGCGGTTAGAATACCGGTCACACCTTGCCGGATGCGACCCCACATGACTGACCTGACGCTCTATCATAACCCGCGCTGCTCCAAATCCCGCGGCGCGCTGGATCTGCTCGAGGCCCGCGGCCTGGCGCCTACCGTGGTGCGCTACCTGGAAACACCCCCCGATGTGGCCACGCTCAAGGCGCTGTTGGACAAGCTGGGCATGCCGCCCCGTCAACTGTTGCGTACGGGCGAGGACGACTACGCTCAACTGAACCTGGCCGACCCGACACTCAGCGACGCCCAGCTGATCGACGCCATGGCGACCCATCCCAAGCTGATCGAGCGGCCAATTCTGGTAGCCGGCGACAAGGCCGTGATCGGCCGCCCACCCGAAAAAATCCTGGAGATCCTGCCGTGAGCGAACCTTACATCCTGGTGCTTTACTACAGCCGCCATGGCTCGACCAGCGAGATGGCCCGGCACATCGCCCGTGGCATCGAGCTGGGCGGCATGGAAGCACGCCTGCGCACCGTACCGGCAGTGTCCAGCGAATGCGAGGCGGTCGCGCCCGACGTGCCGACCAGTGGCGCACCCTACGCCACCCTCGACGACCTGCGCCACTGCTCGGGGCTGGCCCTGGGCAGCCCTACCCGCTTCGGCAACATGGCCGCTGCGCTCAAATACTTTCTGGACGGTACCAGCCCCTTGTGGCTGGGCGGCGAGCTGGTGGGCAAGCCCGCCGGTGTGTTCACCTCCACCGCGAGCTTGCACGGTGGCCAGGAGAGCACCCTGCTGTCGATGATGCTGCCCTTGCTGCACCACGGCATGTTGGTACTGGGCCTGCCCTACAGCGAGTCAGCCCTGATCGAGACCCGTGGCGGCGGCACACCTTACGGGGCAAGCCACCACGCCGGCGCCGACGGCAAGCGTGACCTCGATGAGCACGAAATCGCCTTGTGCCGCGCCTTGGGGCAACGCCTGGCGACCACGGCCAAAGCTTTGGAGACCACGCGTGGCTAAGGCGCGAAAACCGCTGCCTGCGCAAGCATGGCTGGCACCCCGGGTGCGGGTGACGCGGGCGCTGAGCTTGGCCTTCGTGCTGGGGTTGATCGCGCTGCTGGTGGTCAACAACCTGTGGTTCGCCAACCTGCATGGCGCGCGGGTGAGCGTGATCCTGGCCATCGAACTGCTGCCACTGCTGCTGGTATTGCCAGGCATGTTAAGCGCCAGCGCCCGGGCTCATGCCTGGGCCTGTTTCGTGGTCAACATCTACTTCATCAAGGGGGTGGTGGCAGCGTTCGATCCTGCCCGGGCGCTGTCTGGCTGGCTTGAGCTGTTGCTCAGCCTGGGGCTGTTCACGGCTGCGCTGCTGTATGTGCGCTGGAAGTTCCAGTACCAAAGGCGCCTGGCCGGCGAAGGCAACTGATGGGGGCGGGCCCGCCCCGTCGGCTCAGTGATTGACGGTGTGGGCCAGCATCACCGACAGCTGGCACAATGGCCGGCCGCTTTGTTCGTGCCACTGGTTGAAGGCGTCCTGCACCAGGGCCAGGTCGCGCTGGCTGGTGGGCTTCTTATCGATGACCTTCTGAGCGATCAGCGCTGCCGACATATCGTCGGTAGGCACGAAGGTGTCCTTGCCGACCATGCGCAGGAAACGTGGCGCGGACAAACCGCCCAACTGGTTGCCGTGCTTGGTCAGGTATTTCCACAAACCCACGATATCGGTGACTGGCCAATCGGCGATGAAGTCGCCGAAGCTGCCCCACTGTTTTTCGATGTCCAGCACCATCTGGGCGTTGCGCGGCAAGCTCTTGAGCTTGCCCAGGTGCCGGATGATGCGGGTGTCCTGCATCAGCCGCTCAAGGTGCTCGGCACTCATCAGCACGACCTTTTCCGGGTCGAAGCCGAAGAACACCTGCTCGAAGGCCGGCCACTTGGCGTCCACCAGGCTGTGCTTGAGCCCGGCGCGAAACACACGCAGGGCAAGGGTCGACAAGTAGCGATCAGCGCTGGTCGCCCTTAGCTGCTCCGGGCTACGGGGGTGCGGCAAGGCCGCCTCCAAGGCGCGGGCAGAGCCGAAGCGGTTCAGGCAGAACTCGTGCAACCACTGATAATCACGCATGAGTCAGATGTTCACCACGTCAAGAAAACGCGGGGTGGCGTTTTCATCGATCGTCAGGCTGGTGAAATCGAAGAGATTGCGGTCGGCCAACTGCGACGGCGCGACATTCTGCAGGGCGCGGAAGATGCTTTCGGTACGGCCCGGGTGCTTGCGCTCCCATTCGACCAGCATGTCCTTGACCACCTGACGCTGCAGGTTCTCCTGCGAGCCGCAGAGGTTGCAGGGGATGATCGGGAACGCCTTCATGTCCGAGTACGCCTGGATGTCCTTCTCGCTGCAATAGGCCAGCGGACGGATCACCACGTTACGGCCGTCGTCGGCACGCAGTTTTGGCGGCATGCCTTTGAGGGCACCGTTGAAGAACATGTTGAGGAAGAATGTTTCGACGATGTCGTCACGATGATGGCCTAGCGCCATCTTAGTGGCACCGATTTCATCGGCGAAGGTGTACAAGGTACCGCGGCGCAGGCGTGAGCAGAGCGAGCAGGTGGTCTTGCCTTCCGGGACCAGCTCCTTGACCACCGAGTAAGTGTCCTTCTCGACGATGTGGTACTCGACGCCCAGTTCCTTGAGGTAGGCCGGCAGCACGTGCTCGGGGAAGCCCGGCTGCTTCTGGTCCATGTTCACCGCCACGATCTGGAACGAGATCGGCGCCACCTTCTGCAGGTGCAACAGAACATCGAGCATGGTGTAGCTGTCCTTGCCGCCGGACAGGCAGACCATGACCTTGTCGCCATCCTCGATCATGTTGTAGTCGGTGATGGCTTCGCCGGCGAGACGACGCAGGCGTTTTTGCAATTTGTTCTGGTTGACCGAAAGGGTGCCCATAGCGCTTGAATCCGCGAGGTGTGACAAAAGCCGGCTATTTTACGCACAATTCCAGCTGGGCTGTAGGCATTCCGACAAAGACTTCAGGGCGATCACGCTCGAATAACCCGCCGTGTGACCAATGGCTGGGTGAGCGCACTGCCGCTGCGGCATAATGGTCGCCAGAGGATTCATTGCCCCATGCCCGAACTGCTCATCCAACGCGTTGAAACCTGCTATCAGCAAGCTGAACGGTTTTTCGATCGCGCCTTCCCCCGCCCGAAGATCAGTTTCAAGCTGCGCGGGCAAAAAGCCGGGGTCGCTCACCTGCACGAAAACAAGCTGCGTTTCAACCTGCAGCTCTACCGCGAGAACCACGAAGACTTCCTGCGCCAGACCGTGGCGCACGAGGTCGCCCACTTGGTCGCACACCAGGTCTTCGGCGAAGGTATCCAGGCCCACGGGCAGGAGTGGCAGTTGATCATGCGCGGCGTCTACGAACTACCGCCCGCGCGCTGTCACAACTACGCCGTCAAGCGCCGCGTGGTGACCCGCTACCTCTACCGCTGCCCCTGCCCGCAAAGCGAGTTTGCGTTCACGGCGCAGCGGCACGCGCTGGTAGGGCAAGGCCGTCGGTACCTGTGCAAACGTTGCAGGCAGCTGCTGTTCTACAGCGGCCAGACGCGGGTCGAATAGCGGCCTGAGTGATGAAGCAGGCAAAAAAACGGTCCGTTGACGCGGGGTCAACGGACCGTCTGGTCATGCTGAGCGCGCCTTACTTCTCGACGAACGCTCGCTCGATCAGGTAATCGCCCGGCTCGCGCATGCGTGGGGAGATTTTCAGGCCGAAGCTGTCCAGCACTTCGCTGGTCTCATCGAGCATGCTCGGGCTGCCGCAAATCATCGCGCGGTCATCCTGCGGGTTGATCGGCGGCAGGCCGATGTCGCTGAACAACTTGCCGCTGCGCATCAGGTCGGTCAGACGGCCCTGATTCTCGAAAGGCTCGCGGGTAACGGTCGGGTAATAGATCAGCTTTTCGCGTACGGCATCGCCGAAGAATTCGTTCTGCGGCAAGTGCTCGGTGATGAACTCACGGTAGGCCACTTCGTTCACGTAGCGCACGCCGTGGACCAGGATCACCTTCTCGAAACGCTCGTAGGTTTCAGGGTCCTGGATCACGCTCATGAACGGCGCCAGGCCAGTGCCGGTGCTGAGCAGGTACAAGTGCTTGCCAGGGTTGAGGTCGTCGAGCACCAGCGTACCGGTAGGCTTCTTGCTGATGATGATCTCATCGCCTTCCTTCAGGTGCTGCAGCTGCGAGGTCAGCGGGCCGTCGGGCACCTTGATGCTGAAGAACTCCAGGTGCTCCTCCCAGTTCGGCGAGGCGATGGAGTAGGCGCGCATGAGCGGACGGCCGGAGTCCTGCTGCAGGCCGATCATCACGAACTGACCGTTCTCGAAGCGCAGCCCCGGATCACGGGTGCACTTGAAGCTGAACAGCGTGTCGTTCCAGTGGTGCACACTGAGGACACGTTCGTGGTTCATGTTGCTCATCTAATGGGGCTCCTGAAAAAAGTCGCAGCGCGCATGAGGCGCAGAGTTGCGCGATAGTTTAGGGGCAGCGACAATATCTGTTAACTGGATTATCAAGATATGTGTTATCGGTTATATCGATATGCGATTCACACTACGTCAACTGCAGGTCTTCGTGGCCGTCGCCCAGCACCAGAGCGTTTCACGCGCTGCCAGCGTGCTCGCGCTGTCGCAGTCGGCTGCCAGCACCTCCATCACCGAGCTTGAGCGCCAGAGCAGTTGCCAGCTGTTCGACCGCGCGGGCAAGCGCCTGAGCCTCAATGCCTTGGGTCACCAGTTGCTGCCACAAGCTGTGGCGTTACTGGACCAGGCCAAGGAGATCGAGGACCTGCTCAACGGCAAGTCAGGCTTCGGCTCCCTCGCCGTGGGCGCTACGCTCACCATTGGCAACTACTTGGCAACCCTGCTGATCGGCAGCTTCATGCAGCGACACCCCGAAAGCCAGGTGAAGCTGCACGTACAAAATACCGTGCATATCGTGCAGCAAGTTGCCCACCACGAAATTGACCTGGGTCTGATCGAAGGTGATTGCAATCATCCGGACCTTGAGGTGCAGCCTTGGGTGGCGGATGAACTGGTGGTGTTCTGCGCCCCTCAACATCCATTGGCCAGGCAGGGCCGCGCCGACATCGCCACGCTGGCCCGTGAGGCCTGGATCCTGCGCGAGCAAGGCTCGGGCACGCGCCTGACGTTCGACCAGGCCATGCGGCACCACCGCGCACAGCTGGACATCCGCCTGGAACTGGAGCACACCGAGGCCATCAAGCGCGCCGTGGAATCGGGCCTGGGCATCGGATGCATTTCACGCCTCGCCCTGCGCGATGCCTTTCGCCGAGGCAGCCTGGTGGCAGTGGAAACACCCGAGCTGGACTTGATGCGCCAGTTCTACTTCATCTGGCACAAGCAGAAATACCAGACCTCGGCGATGCGCGAGTTTCTGGAACTCTGTCGCCACTTCACAGCTGGCGTCACGCGCAGCGACGAGATCGTGCTGCCGCCGATAGCCTGAGCCGTCCAGGCGCTGCGCCCCACGGTGCAGCCCTACAGCAGGATCACGCCCCACACGATCGCCACCATGCACAACGACACCAGCTGGGCAGCGCTGCCCATGTCCTTGGCGTTCTTCGACAACGGGTGGCGTTCGAGAGAAATGCGATCGATCGCCGCCTCCACCGCCGAATTGAACAGCTCGACGATCAGTCCAAGCAGGCACACCGCGATCATGATCGCCCGCTCCGCACGGCTTACCGGCAACCAGAATGCAACAGGCACCAGCACGACGTTGAGCAGCACCAACTGGCGGAACGCAGCCTCGCCCTTGAAGGCGGCGCGCAGCCCGTCCAGGGAATAGCCTGCGGCGTTGAGGATTCGTTTCAGGCCAGTCTGGCCCTTGAAAGGTGATGGCGTCATGAGGTTCGCTTAGCTACAAAAAGGCCGGCAGACTAGGCTGGCAAGGGTCAAAAAAGCGTGAAGCCACGTACAGTCAGGTGCTGGCAACCGTTTCAAGTTGTTGCAGCAACAAAGCGGCCTGGGTGCGCGTGCGCACGCCCAGTTTGCGGAAAATGGCCGTCACATGGGCCTTGATGGTAGCTTCGGACACACTCAGCTCGTAGGCGATCTGCTTGTTCAGCAAGCCCTCGCAGACCATGGTCAGCACCCGAAACTGCTGCGGCGTGAGGCTAGCGAGGCCTTCGCTGGCAGCCTTCGCTTCGGCAGGCACATCGACCTTCTCGAACGCCTGCGGTGGCCACCACACGTCGCCATCGAGCACTTTGCGCACCGCATCCTGAATCACTTCAAGGGTGCTCGATTTGGGAATGAACCCGCTGGCGCCGAACTCGCGGGACTTGACCACGACCGCAGCCTCCTCCTGCGCCGAAACCATCACCACCGGTATCTGCGGGTACTGCCCGCGCAGCAGGACCAATCCGGAAAAACCATAGGCACCCGGCATGTTCAGGTCCAGCAGCACCAGGTCCCAGTCTGCCTTCTCGCTCAGGCGGTTTTCCAGCTCGGCGATACTTGCCACTTCCACCAGGCGCACGTCCGGGCCCATGCCCAGGGTTACGGCCTGGCGCAGTGCACCGCGAAACAGCGGGTGGTCATCGGCAATCAGGATTTCATATGTGGCCATCGATCTAAGGATCCTGTTCTGTACCAAGGGCCCGTCGACACGGGCACGTTGGCGGGAATCGGCGCCAAGGATGCCGAGCGGCAACGGCAAAGGTCAAGCCAGCCTGCCAGTCGTTCAACCCGCCTCGGCGGCATGCCGGCCATTATGAACCAAAGCCGGTAGGCTGCCCCTTGGACTATAGAAAGGTATGCAGGCGCTGGTGAACAGCATCCTGCTCATCCAGAGGCAGGCGACGCTTGCCACTGAGGTAGTGCAAGCTGAAGACGTCCAGATAGGCATCCAGTGCCTGTGAGGCGAGGTGGTCCCCAGCCAGGTCCAGGCACATGGCGGCTACTTCCGCCGTGCAGAAGTGGTCATCGCGCCGCGAGCGGCGCAGGCGGTAGCGCGACATCTGCTCGGGCTGCAGGCTCAGCACCGGAAAACGCTCCAGGTACGGACTTTTGCGGAACATCTTGCGCGCCTCGGTCCAGGTGGCGTCGAGCAGGATGAACAATGGCCGCTTCTCAGGCGAGCGCACCACGTCCGTCACGACGCGCTCCGGCGCCACGAATTCACCCGGGAACACGATGTACGGTTGCCATTGCGGGTCATCGAGCAACGCCAGCAAGCCTTCGTCCACCGAGGTGCGCAGCCAGCCGAAGGCTGATGTGTCTTCGATCAGGTCAGCGATGAGCCAGCCGGTGTTGGTTGGCTTGAGCGGCTCGGTATCGTGCATCAACAGGCAGATGCCCGACTCGGCACTGACACTGGGCTTCCAGTCACACAGGCAATGCGTGGCGATGACCCGGCAGCCCGGGCAACGCTCGGCACGTGAGCCGCGTGCGACGAAGGGTTTGTTGCTGCGTGCCAGGCGTTCGGCGCGCAGCCGTGCGACGGCATGACTCATGCCGGCACGCGGTGCAGAAGAGAGGTGGCAGTCACAGCAATTGCTCGATTGAAAACGGCCGGCAGTTTACCAGAATGCTGGCCAGTTGCTGTGCAGACGACCAGTGCGCCCCTATACTCGCGATTTCAAGCGCCATACGGGCGGCAGCGATTACGGAACGCCGCCTGTCCTTGCCTGTCCAAGCGCCAGTCACCGAACCAGGAGAGATCCATGCTGCGCCTTATCGCCCCCGCCCTGAGCTTGCTGCTCGCATTGCCACTTGCAGCCCAGGCGGCTTCCAAGCAGGACTATGACCTGAACACGATGCTGCAGAAGGTTGCCAAGGAAAGCAGCGTCGGCACACCCCGCGCCATCAACGAAGACATTCTCGACCAAGGCTATACCGTCGAAGGCAAGGCCCTGATCAATCACCTCAGCGTACGCGCCGACCATGCTGCGCGCATGCAGGCCAACCCTGAGCAGGTGCGTAGCCAGTTGGGCGACAGCGTTTGCCGCAACAGTGGGTTCCGCAACCTGATGTCCAAGGGCGCAGTGATGGTGTACCGCTTCACGGTCTACAAGACCAATCAGCCGTTGATGGATCAGGCCTTCGACAGCGCCAGCTGCGTTGCCGGTAACAAGAAGAAGTAAATCTTCGACTACCGCTCAAGCCCCGTCCGGGCGCCCTCATGCGCCCGACGCCCTGATATGGGCTGGGCGTGACCGGTGCTAAAGGGCTAGATTGATAAGGTGCAGAAGGAGAAGTTGCATGCCCTATCAATCGAATGACCTGCTTTCCAGCCACTTCCGCGATCATGACATCGACCTGAGCTACATCGACGCGCAACTCGAACGCGTGGCCCCCGATAGCCCCAACCTGCCCCTCTATCGCGACATGATGCTGACGGTCCTGCGCATGGCCCATGACGATGCCGACCGCTGGAGCACCAAGATCACCCTGCAAGCACTGCGCGAACTCGACCAGTCCTTTCGCGCACTGCGTCGCCACAAGCATCGCCGCAAGGTCACCGTCTTCGGCTCGGCGCGTACGCCGCTGGAGCACCCCATGTATGCCCTGGCCCGTGAGCTGGGTGCTGCGCTGGCCCGCTCGGACCTGATGGTCATCACCGGGGGTGGTGGCGGTATCATGGCCGCCGCCCATGAAGGTTCAGGCGCCGACAACAGCCTTGGCTTCAACATCACCCTGCCCTTCGAGCAACATGCCAACCCAACGATAGACGGCACCGACAAGCTGCTGTCGTTTCACTTCTTTTTCATTCGCAAGTTGTTTTTCGTCAAGGAAGCGGACGCGCTGGTGTTGTGCCCCGGAGGGTTCGGTACGCTCGATGAGGCACTGGAAGTGCTGACGCTTATCCAGACAGGCAAGAGCCCGCTGGTACCGGTGGTGCTGTTGGACTCGCCGCAGGGTACTTTCTGGCAGGACTGCCTGACGTTCATTCGCCATCAGTTGCAGGACAACCGCTACATCCTCCCAGGCGACCTCAAACTGCTGCGCCTGGTGCACAGTGCTGACGAAGCTGTCGAGGAAATCAATCAGTTTTACCGAAACTACCACTCCAGCCGCTGGCTGAAACGCCAGTTCGTCCTGCGCATGCACCGGCCACTCACGCCCGAAGCGTTGCACGCAATTGGCGAGCGGTTTAGTGATCTCTGCCTGAGCGGCAGCTTCGAGCAAACGCCTGACAGCAATGTCGAAAACGAGACCGGGGATTTTGGGCACCTGACACGCCTGAGCTTCGCTTTTACCGGCCGTGATCAAGGCCGACTGCGAGAGCTGGTGGACTTCATCAATCTGCCGCAACATTGGGCTGTTGCGCCACCGACCTGCCTTGAACAGCGTTTGCCGGACCTATCCTAGGCGCAGGCTGTGCGCTCAGTCGTCCCAGCCTCGACCACTAAGCAGCCTGCCAATCATGTCCATGGGGAAACCGCGATAGGCGAGGAAACGCATTTGCTGCGCACGCGCCTTGGGGTCTTCAGGGCGTTGCCCGGCATATTTGCGCTGCCATACTTCAAACAGCCGCTCGCCCCAGTCAATTTGACTCTCGCGAAGCGCCGCGTCGATATCACCACGCGCCAAGCCGCGCTGCCCGAGCTCCTCACGGATTCGGGCAGGGCCATAACCTGAACTGGATCGATAGCGAATGAAGCTTTCCAGATAACGAGCTTCACTCAGCAAGCCTTCGTCGCTCAGCCGATCGAGCTCAGGCTCGATCAGCGTCTGCAACGCCCCGCGCTGAAGTAACTTGCGGGTCAATTCCACGCGACCATGCTCACGTCGCGCAAGCAGGTCCATGGCTGCCCGCCGAATGGCGACGGGAGTGTCGAGTACGGCAGGCATGTTCGGCTACGGTCGCGTGATCAATAGCCAGCTTCGGCTTCGGCCACGTCACCCGCATCGGCCTGTGCGGCTGCAGCCTTGGCAGCAGCGGCTACAGCACCGGCATTGAGCAGCTTGTCGCGGATCTGCTTCTCGATTTCGCTACCGATAGCGGGATTCTCATGCAGGTACTTGGCAGCATTCGCCTTGCCCTGACCGATCTTGTTGCCTTGGTAGCTGTACCAGGCACCCGATTTCTCGACCAGGCCCTGAGACACGCCCAGGTCGATGATTTCACCGTTACGGTAGATACCCTTTCCGTACAGAATCTGGAATTCCGCTTGACGGAATGGTGGCGCCACCTTGTTCTTGACGATCTTGACGCGGGTTTCACTACCCACCACCTCGTCGCCTTCCTTGACTGCACCGGTGCGGCGGATGTCCAGGCGAACCGAGGCATAGAACTTCAGTGCGTTGCCGCCGGTGGTGGTTTCCGGGCTACCGAACATCACGCCGATCTTCATACGGATCTGGTTGATGAAGATAACCAGGCAGTTGGCGTTCTTGATGTTACCGGTGATCTTGCGCAGCGCCTGGGACATCAGACGAGCCTGCAAGCCCACGTGCATGTCACCCATTTCGCCTTCGATTTCAGCCTTGGGTACCAGCGCCGCCACGGAGTCGACGATGATGACGTCGACCGCATTGGACCGTACCAACATGTCGGTAATTTCCAGCGCCTGCTCACCCGTGTCAGGCTGCGAAACCAGCAGGTCGTCTACGTTGACGCCCAGTTTGCCAGCGTACTCCGGATCAAGAGCATGCTCGGCATCGACGAACGCACAGGTGGCGCCACTTTTCTGGGCTTCGGCGATGACCGAGAGCGTGAGCGTGGTTTTACCTGACGATTCCGGGCCGTAGATTTCGACGATACGGCCTTTTGGCAGACCGCCGATACCCAGCGCGATGTCCAGCCCCAGAGAGCCAGTGGAAATGGAAGGGATGGCTTGGCGCTCATGGTCGCCCATGCGCATGACCGCGCCCTTACCGAATTGACGTTCGATTTGACCCAGGGCCGCAGCCAAGGCGCGCTTCTTGTTGTCGTCCATTGAAATCCTCACGTGTTCGACTTGGCCCTGATGGCCGGATAACTGTATAAGTAGCCAGTATTATTCCACAGGCGAGCGTTCGAGCAAACCCCCGATTTCGATTTAACCGATGCCAAGCTGTAACAAGCCTTCTAAGGCGGCGATGACGGTCTGGCGCCGCACGGCCTCGCGGTCGCCGTCGAACTGACGACGCTCGCTGACGACCTGCTGGCCATCGCTCCAGGCCAACCATACAGTCCCCACGGGCTTGTCGGCCGAACCGCCGCCGGGGCCGGCCACTCCGCTGACCGCCACGGCAAAGCGGGCGCCGCTGGCCAGCTGCGCGCCCTTGACCATGGCCTCGACCACCTCCTGACTTACGGCGCCCACCTGCCCGAACAACGCTTCGGGCACCCCGAGCTGACGCGTTTTTTGCCGGTTGGAATAGGTCACGTAGCCGGCTTCGAACCAGGCCGAGCTGCCGGCAATCCGGGTAATGGCCTCGGCAATGCCGCCGCCGGTACAGGATTCGGCGGTGCTCACATGCGCCCCCAGGCGTTGAAGGTGGTCACCCAGGCGAGTGGCGAGTGTGGTAATCGGGTCCATGCGAGGGCTCCTTGTAGACTGACTACTACCCTATCACCCCAATAGAGAAGCTTGCCCGGCAAACGTTCAGGTTTTCCAAGCCCCTGGCGCGGCACCCATGGTGGGCAGGCACGGCGTTCGGCGCCTGCATCGCACCGAAAAAGCCTGTACCATTGCCGGTTTACCCTTGCCAACCAGACCACCCGCTGTAAGGCCGACCATGTCCGATCTCTCCGCACATACCCCAATGATGCAGCAGTACTGGAAGCTGAAAAACCAGCATCCGGACCAGCTGATGTTCTATCGCATGGGCGACTTCTACGAGATCTTCTATGAAGATGCGAAAAAGGCCGCCAGCCTGCTGGACATCACCCTGACCGCGCGCGGTCAGTCCGCCGGCCAGTCCATTCCCATGTGCGGGGTGCCGTTTCATTCCCTCGAGGGTTACCTGGCCAAGCTGGTCAAGCTGGGCGAATCGGTGGTCATCTGCGAGCAGATCGGCGACCCGGCCACCAGCAAGGGGCCGGTCGAGCGCCAGGTCGTGCGCATCATCACGCCAGGTACCGTCAGCGACGAAGCGCTGCTCGATGAGCGCCGTGACAACCTGATCGCAGCACTGCTGGGCGACGAGCGCCTGTTTGGCCTGGCCGTGCTCGACATCACCAGCGGTCACTTCGGCGTCCAGGAGATCAAAGGCTGGGAAACCCTGCTGGCTGAACTGGACCGCCTCAACCCGGTCGAGCTGCTCATCCCGGATGACTGGCCACGCGACCTGCCTGCCGAGAAACGCCCCGGTGCGCGTCGCCGAGCGCCCTGGGACTTTGACCGCGACTCGGCGCGCAAAGCGCTCTGCCAACAATTTGCCACCAAGGACCTCAAGGGCTTTGGCTGTGACAAGCTGACCCTGGCCATCGGCGCCGCCGGCTGCCTGCTGGCCTATGCCAAGGAAACCCAGCGCACGGCCCTGCCGCACTTGCGCAGCCTGCGTCACGAGCGCCTGGACGACACCGTCATCCTCGACGGGGCCAGCCGTCGCAACCTGGAGCTGGACGTCAACCTGGCAGGTGGGCGTGACAATACCCTGCAATCGGTCGTCGATCGCTGCCAGACGGCCATGGCCAGCCGCCTGCTGAGCCGCTGGCTGAACCGTCCGCTGCGCGACCTCAAGGTCATACAGGCCCGCCAGGATTCGATCCGCTGCCTGCTCGACAGCTACCGGTTCGAAAAGCTGCAACCCCAGCTCAAGGAAATCGGCGATATCGAGCGCATCCTGGCCCGTATCGGCTTGCGCAACGCCCGCCCACGCGACCTGGCGCGGTTGCGGGACGCACTGGGCGCCCTGCCCGAGCTGCAGAATGCAATGACCGAACTCGAGGCGCCGCACCTGGCACGCCTGGCCGCGATCACCGGCACCTACCCGGAGCTGGCCAGCCTGCTGGAGCGTGCGGTGGTCGACAACCCGCCTGCCGTGATCCGTGATGGAGGCGTGCTCAAGACCGGCTACGACAGCGAGCTCGACGAGCTACTGGCCATCAGCGAGAACGCCGGGCAGTTCCTGATCGACCTCGAGGCGCGTGAGAAGGCGCGCACCGGCCTTGCCAACCTCAAGGTCGGCTACAACCGTGTGCATGGCTATTTCATCGAGCTGCCTTCCAAGCAGGCCGAGCAGGCGCCGGTCGACTACATCCGCCGGCAGACCCTCAAGGGCGCCGAGCGTTTCATCACGCCGGAACTCAAGGCATTCGAGGACAAGGCGCTGTCGGCCAAGAGCCGCGCCCTGGCCCGGGAAAAGATGCTCTACGACGCGCTGCTCGAGACCCTGATCAGCCACTTGGCGCCACTGCAGGACAGTGCCGCCGCCCTGGCCGAACTGGACGTGCTCAGCAACCTGGCAGAGCGTGCCCTGAACCTGGACCTGAACTGCCCACGCTTCGTCGACGAGCCGTGCCTGCGCATCGAGCAGGGGCGTCACCCGGTGGTCGAGCAGGTGCTCACCACGCCGTTCGTGGCCAACGACCTGGGCCTGGACGACAGTACCCGGATGCTGATCATCACCGGGCCGAACATGGGTGGTAAGTCCACGTACATGCGCCAGACCGCACTGATCGTGCTGATGGCGCACATCGGCAGCTTCGTTCCAGCAGCGCGCTGCGAGCTGTCGGTGGTCGACCGCATCTTCACCCGCATTGGCTCGAGCGACGACCTGGCAGGCGGGCGCTCCACCTTCATGGTGGAAATGAGCGAAACCGCCAATATCCTGCACAACGCAACCGACCGCAGCCTGGTGCTGATGGACGAAGTAGGCCGCGGCACCAGTACCTTCGATGGCCTGTCGCTGGCCTGGGCAGCAGCCGAACGCCTGGCGCGCCTGCGGGCCTACACCTTGTTCGCTACCCACTATTTCGAACTGACCGTGTTGCCCGACAGTGAGCCGCTGGTGGCTAACGTGCACCTCAATGCAACGGAGCACAACGACCGTATCGTGTTCCTGCACCACGTGCTGCCAGGGCCTGCGAGCCAGAGCTATGGCCTGGCGGTTGCGCAACTGGCAGGTGTACCGGCGGTGGTCATCCAGCGCGCCCGTGAGCACCTGTCACGCCTGGAAACCACCAGCCTGCCGCACGACTCGACTCAGGTCACGAAAGCGCAGGATGCACCACAAGTGCCGCACCAGAGCGACCTGTTCGCCAGCCTGCCTCACCCAGCCATCGAGAAACTGGGCAAGCTGCAGCTTGATGACATGACACCGCGCCAAGCTATCGAAATGCTATATCAACTAAAGAACCTGTTATAACGGCAGCCATGACAAGCTGGTAGAATCCGCCGCGGTTTGCTGGTACTGCACGGTTATTAGCCTGGCCTGCAGCCAAAACCCGCAAACCGCGCGGCCCGAGAGGAAGGGCCGCCGCCGTCGCCTGAGGAGAGAACTAGAAATGACCTTCGTCGTCACCGACAACTGCATCAAATGCAAATACACCGACTGCGTGGAAGTCTGTCCGGTGGACTGCTTCTACGAAGGCCCGAACTTCCTGGTCATCCACCCGGATGAGTGCATCGACTGTGCACTGTGCGAACCAGAGTGCCCGGCACAAGCCATTTTCTCGGAAGACGAAGTGCCATCGGGCATGGAGAACTTCATCGAGTTGAACGCCGAACTGGCTGAAATCTGGCCCAACATCACCGAGCGCAAGGATGCCCTTCCTGATGCTGAGGAGTGGGACGGCAAGCCAGGCAAGATTGCCGACTTACAGCGTTAACGTCGCATGAAAAAACGAAAAGGCCCGCAAGGGCCTTTTTGTTTAGCGCGAAAAACCTGCATGCAGACGTGGCCGCCGCCACGCGGGTTCTGGCAGAGCTGTTCACAAGCGTCATGCAGTCTGGCGCTGGAATCGAAAAGCTCAGATCCTGAAAAAAAGGCAAAAAAAGGGGCGGTTTGACCCGCCCACATTTTTTTCCGTAGTCCCTGCTTGTCCTGTACATCGTCCTGATGAAATCGCTTCTTGCGATGTCCTTGGCGCTCTTCCTGAGTGCCTGTGCGTGTCCGTGTGCACAGTTCGAATACTAGCGATCTGAGCAGGATGTGCAACGCGTCCTCCTCACAGAATGTTGCGACCTACAAACTTTCACACATCTAAATACTTCAGCTTTTTCAATGACTTAAGAAAAGGTTGCTTTTGAAAACGACAATGATTTACCGCCACACCCTTCAAAGGCTTACGCAACGAGTAAGCAAAGGCTTACAGGCCGAACTGTCAGGGTGAGCACATCGCTGAGTACGCCTGTGAATCTGCAAACCGGGCCGAGCACCGCTCACCGCAGAGAACGGATCGACAGCACGGCTCCCCAAACCCCAAACGCAAAAACGCCCCTTTTTATCGGGGCGTTTCTGTACGCAGCGTAAGACCAGGGACTAACGAAAAAGCGATTCGCTGGATAAGCCGTTCTTTTCCAGAATCTCACGCAGGCGCTTGAGCCCCTCGACCTGTATCTGCCGCACCCGCTCGCGGGTCAGGCCGATTTCCAGACCGACGTCCTCCAACGTACTGCTTTCGTGTCCACGCAAGCCGAACCGACGCACCACCACTTCACGTTGCTTGTCGGTCAGCTCACCGAGCCACTGATCGATGCTCTGCGACAGGTCATCGTCCTGCAGCAACTCGAACGGGTCAGTGGGGCGATCATCCGTCAGGGTGTCGAGCAGCGTCTTGTCCGAGTCAGGGCCCAGAGACACGTCCACGGAGGACACCCGCTCGTTGAGACCCAGCATGCGCTTGACCTCGGCAACCGGCTTCTCCAGCAAGGCGGCGATCTCTTCGGGCGAAGGCTCGTGATCCAGCTTCTGGGTCAGTTCGCGCGCCGCGCGCAAGTAAACGTTGAGTTCCTTGACCACATGAATGGGGAGGCGAATGGTGCGGGTCTGGTTCATGATCGCCCGCTCGATGGTCTGCCGAATCCACCAGGTGGCATAGGTCGAGAAACGGAAGCCCCGCTCAGGATCGAACTTCTCCACTGCGCGAATCAGCCCAAGGTTGCCCTCCTCGATCAGATCGAGCAATGACAACCCCCGGTTCACGTAGCGGCGAGCGATTTTCACCACCAGGCGCAGATTGCTTTCGATCATGCGCTTGCGGCCGGCAGGGTCGCCCTTTTGCGACAAGCGCGCAAAATGCACTTCTTCTTCCGGCGAAAGCAGAGGCGAAAAGCCAATCTCGTTGAGGTACAACTGAGTCGCATCGAGGGCGCGGCTGTAATCGATGTACTTGTGTTGTTTAAGTGAAGAGCCTGATTTGGCCCTGGTCCGAACCGAAGGTACAGCAGGTTCGTCTGACACCACATCCGTTTCCAAAACGATGCCCGTCTCCATGAGGAGGACGTCATCGTCGATGTCAAACTCCGGCGCTTCTTTGCTGAGAGCCATTGTTATAGTCCTTTGCTGAGTTCGAACTCAGACTCAAGCGGCGCCTTTCTCCTTGGCAGCGCTGGAGCCTGTCCCCTCCATGTCAGCGGAACAGACCGGAAACAACAATCAACGGCGTGGCAGGAACTGGAGCGGATCGACGGGTTTGCCCTGACGGCGAATTTCGAAATGCAACTTCACCCGATCTGTGCCTGTAGACCCCATTTCAGCAATCGACTGCCCTGCCTTGACCTGCTGCCCCTCCCGTACCAAGAGCCTGCGGTTGTGGCCGTAGGCACTGACATAGGTATCGCTGTGCTTGATGATGATCAGCTCGCCGTAGCCCCTCAAACCACTCCCGGCGTACACCACTGATCCACTGGCCGCAGCAAAAACAGGCTGTCCCAAATCACCGGCGATATCAATGCCTTTATTCAAACTACCGTTTGAAGCAAATTTGCCGATCAAAACCCCATTCGCCGGCCAGGTCCAGCCACCGGCCGCACGTTCGGCGGCAGGCACGGTAGCGACTACCGGCGTGCTCGCCGAGCTGGATGTGGTGACGGTCTTGGTGGTCGTGGCAGGAGTAGAGGCCGTGGCACCTACAGGACGGCGGGTGACCGTGGTTCGGCTGGACGAGGACGGGCTGGCCACTACGGTGGTGCTGCCCGAGGCCCCGCTACTGAAGCGAATCGGCTGGCCAGGGCGAATGGTATACGGCGGGGCGATACCGTTGCGGGCCGCCAACTCCTTGTAGTCCCAGCCATAGCGAAACGCGATGGAGAACAGCGTATCGCCTGGCTTGACCACATACTGACCGGAGGTCACGGTAGGCCGTTTGGGCGCGCTGCTGTTGCGGTCGACGACACGCGCACTGTTGCTGCCGGAGCTCGAGCACCCCACCAACAGTGTGCCCATGGCCAGTACCAGCACCAGGAGCCTGAGACCCGAGCTGTCCTTGCGCTGCCGAAAGACTGTGTGACCCACCCGCGCTCCCCTCATGGTGCCGAAAACGTTTCAAGACATGAATGCAATATTGTTGCAATTATAACGAAGCTCGCCAGTCTTGGCAGGCGGCTGCAACACACTTGCGCAACGTGCGTGCACCGCCAGATAGACAGGTCGATCCTGCAAGAATTCGACGCAGGTGCAAAAATAGCCCGTCGATGCCCAGATGAATCAGGTTACCGGCCCATTGAGCAGAGGCACGAAGCGTACCGCCCCAAGCACACGGCGTGAAAACCCATGCTCTTCTCGGACGATGAGCATCAGCTGCTGCACTTCACCGGGTGAACCCACTGGAATCACCATCCGCCCGCCCGGCGCCAGTTGGTCGAGCAGCGCCTGGGGCACTTCCGAAGCAACGGCGGTCACGATGATGCCATTGTAGGGGGCCAGTGCCGGCCACCCCTCACACCCATCGCCCCAACGAAACACCACGTTGCGCAGGTTCAGCTCCACCAGGCGTTCCTTGGCGCGGTCCTGCAAGACCTTGATGCGCTCGACCGAGAACACCCGCTCGACCAGTTGCGCCAGCACGGCGGTCTGGTAGCCAGAACCGGTGCCGATCTCCAGGACTTTATCCAGCGGACCCGCCTCGAGCAGCAATTCGCTCATGTGCGCCACCATGAACGGTTGCGAGATGGTCTGGTTGTGGCCGATGGGCAGCGCGGTATCTTCATAGGCGCGATGGGCCAGTGCCTCGTCCACGAACAGATGGCGTGGCGTGCGGCGAATCACATCGAGCACCTGGGGGCTGGACACGCCCTCCTCGCACAGCCGCTGGATCAGACGCTCGCGGGTGCGCTGGGACGTCATGCCGATGCCCCGACGCAACATATCGTCCTCACGCATCAAAGCAAGCCCTCCAGCCAGCCATCGAGCTGCTCGAAAGCGTCGTTGAAGGTGCGGTCGAGCTGCAACGGGGTGATGGAAACGTAGCCTTGCATCACGGCATGGAAGTCAGTGCCCGGTCCGCCGTCCTCTGCATCGCCGGCGACTGCGATCCAGTAACCTTCCTTACCACGCGGGTTGACCACTTTGGTGGGTGCCGCGGCCCGCGCCCGATGGCCGAGTCGCGTCAGCTGGATGCCACGAATGCGCTCAAGCGGCAGGTTGGGTATGTTGACATTGAGCACGGTGCGCGGCGGCAGCGTCAGGCGCGACTGTGCCTCGACCAGGCGACGGGCGATATGAGCCGCGGCGGGAAGGTTGTCCGGTTGGCGCGAAAGCAGTGAGAACGCCAGCGACGTACCGCCCAGGAAACGACCCTCCAGCGCAGCGGCCACGGTGCCCGAGTACAGCACGTCATCGCCCAGGTTGGCCCCCAGGTTGATGCCCGACACGACCATGTCTGGCGTATACGGCAACAGCCCGTTGAGCCCCAGGTGCACGCAGTCGGTCGGCGTGCCATTGAGGCTGATGAAGCCGTTGGCCAGCGTCTGCGGATGCAGCGGCCGGTCCAACGTCAGCGAGCTGCCGGCGCCGCTCTTGTCTTGGTCAGGTGCAATGACCGCGCACTGCGCGTAATCGGCAAGCGCAGCGTGCAGCGCGGCGATGCCTGGTGCAGTCACACCGTCGTCGTTCGAAATCAGAATACGCATGGGCTGTCCGTCTGCCCTGCCGACACCAGATCCACCACCTCGCGCACCACGACGGTGGCGAAGCATCCGGCCGGAAGGACGAATTCCAGTTGCAGGATATCAGGCTCGGGATAATGCCACGTAAGGCCAGCAATAGGGAGCCGCAGAATACGCCGTTCGTGATCCATGCCCGCCTTTGCCAACCACTGGCACAGCGCGGGCTGGGCAGCACCGACCGAATTTTCCAATGCCCGGGTTCGACCGCTGGCTGGCGAATCGCCCTCGCCCCACAGGGGGCCTGTAGGGTGCAGGTCGAGAACGGCCAGGCGAGGATCAGCGCATTCAGCTTCAGCAGCCGGAAAAAAGCTGCGGCTGTCGGTGAATGCCAGCAGATCGCCCACTTGCGCACTGGCCCAGCTGCCATCGGCTACCCGTGCGGCCAGGACCTGGTTGAACAGGTAGCTGCGACCGGCTGAAAGCAGGCGCGAGCGAACGTTACGTTGCTCAGGCAAGGCCTGGCGCTCGGCCCAGGCCAGGGCGTCATGCACATTGCCGCCGGCATGCCCGAAGCGCTGGGTACCGAAGTAATTGGGCACGCCGTTCGCTTTGAGCTGGGCCAGGCGCGCGTCGACTGCCTGATGATCGGCTGCCAGCTGGGTCAGGCGCAGCGTGAAGCCATTGGACGAATGCGCGCCGCGCTGCAACTTGCGCTGGTGGCGCATCTGCTTGAGGACGCGCAGATTGGCATCCTCGGCCCGCGACAGGTCGGGGTCGGCCTTGCCCGGCAAATGCAGGCTGAACCACTGGCGGGTCAAGGCCTGGCGGTCCTTGAGCCCGGCGTAGCTGATCGCGCGCGCAGGCACCCCCGCGGCCCTTGCAAGCCGGCGGGCCGCTTCCTCGGTATTGAGCTCACGCTTTTCCACCCATAGCCACAGGTGCTCGCCCTGGCCAGACAGCGGGATATCAAGCACTTCGTCGACCTGAAAATCTTCGGCAACGGCCTTGAGCACAGCCGTACCGAGCGCTTGCCCCGATGCCTGTGGGCCCAACAGATCCAATTCGGTCATGCTGGCAGCAACAGGGCAACCGCATGCACGGCGATCCCCTCCTCGCGCCCGGCGAAGCCGAGCTTTTCGGTGGTGGTGGCCTTGACGTTGACCTGGTCCAGGCCCACTTTGAGGTCGTCGGCGATGCGCTGGCGCATGACCTCGATGTGGGGTGCCATCTTCGGCGCCTGGGCAATGATGGTGGCGTCGACGTTGCCGACTTGCCAGCCCTTGGCCCGAACGACATCCAGCACATGACGCAGCAGCACGCGGCTGTCGGCGCCCTTGAACTGCGGGTCGGTGTCGGGGAAGTGCTTGCCGATATCACCCAGCGCGGCGGCGCCGAGCAATGCGTCGCTCAGGGCATGCAGCAGCACGTCACCATCGGAATGGGCCAGCAGGCCGTACTTGTGGGGGATACGCACCCCGCCCAGGGTAATGAAATCACCGTCGCAAAACCGGTGCACATCGTAGCCGTGGCCAATACGCATAAGAAAACGCCCTGAATGAGTCAGGGCGTGATTCTACCTGCATTTGCAACGCCAAGGTGCAGAGCCGGCCAACGTCGCCGGCTGGCTGCCCTGCGGCTACACCCGGCCCAAAGCCACCGCGTGATGGCGCAGGTGTTCCTCGATGAAGCTGGCGATGAAGTAGTAGCTGTGATCGTAGCCCGGTTGCAGGCGCAGGGTCAGCTCATGACCGCCTTTGCGCGCAGCCTGCTCCAGGGCTTCGGGCTTGAGCTGCTTTTCGAGGAAGTCGTCGCGATCGCCCTGGTCCACCAGCAACGCAGGGCACTGCCCCGACGGGGTTTCGGCCAGCAACACGCTGGCATCCCACTCACGCCAGCGCGTGCGCTCTTCACCCAGGTAGCGGCTGAAGGCCTTTTCGCCCCAAGGGCAATCCATCGGGTTGCAGATCGGCGAAAACGCCGACACCGAGCGATAGCGGCCTGGGTTGCGCAATGCGCAGACCAGGGCGCCGTGCCCGCCCATGGAATGCCCACTGATGCTGCGCTCGCCGGAGGCCGGGAAATGCGCCTCGATCAGGGCTGGCAGCTCCTGCACCACGTAATCGTGCATGCGGTAGTGCTGAGCCCAGGGTTGCTGCGTGGCATTTAGGTAGAAGCCAGCACCCAGGCCAAAGTCCCAGGCACCGTCGGGATCACCGGGTACCTGCTCGCCGCGAGGGCTGGTATCGGGCGCCACGATGATCAGCCCCAGCTCTGCGGCCAGGCGCTGGGCGCCGGCTTTCTGCATGAAGTTCTCGTCGTTGCAGGTCAACCCGCTGAGCCAGTACAGGACCGGCAGCTTTTCGCCCTGCTCGGCCTGGGGTGGCAGGTAGACGGCGAAGACCATGTCGCAACCCAGCACCTTGGAGGTGTGGCGGTAACGCTTGTGCCAGCCGCCGAAGCTCTTCTGGCAGGAAATATTGTCCAGGGTCATGGCAAGCCTCAGAAGTGGATGACGCTGCGAATGCTCTTGCCTTCGTGCATCAGGTCGAAGGCCTTGTTGATGTCCTCCAGGCCCATGGTGTGGGTGATGAAGGTATCCAGCGGAATCTCGCCCTTCTCGGACATTTCCACGTAGCTAGGCAGTTCGCTGCGGCCACGCACGCCGCCGAACGCCGAACCGCGCCAGACGCGTCCGGTGACCAGTTGGAATGGCCGGGTGGCGATTTCCTGACCGGCGCCAGCGACACCGATGATGACCGACTCGCCCCAGCCCTTGTGGCAGCACTCCAGGGCCGCACGCATCAGTTGCACGTTGCCGATGCACTCGAAGGAGAAGTCCACGCCGCCGTCGGTAAGGTCGACGATCACTTCCTGGATGGGGCGATCGTACTCCTTGGGGTTGATGCAATCGGTAGCGCCCAGCTGGCGAGCGATTTCGAACTTGGCCGGGTTGATGTCGATGGCGATGATGCGCGAAGCCTTGGCCTTGACTGCACCAATGATGGCCGACAGGCCGATGCCGCCCAGGCCGAAGACGGCGACGGTATCACCCGGCTGCACCTTGGCGGTGTTCAGCACGGCGCCAATACCCGTGGTCACGCCGCAACCCAGCAGGCAGACCTTCTCCAGCGGCGCTTCTTTCTGGATCTTGGCCACCGAGATTTCCGGCAATACGGTGTATTCGGAGAACGTCGAGGTGCCCATGTAGTGGAACAGCTGCTGACCCTTGTAGGAGAAGCGCGTGGTGCCGTCGGGCATCAGACCCTTGCCCTGGGTGGCACGGATGGCCTGGCACAGGTTGGTCTTGCCAGACAGGCAGAATTTGCACTTGCCACACTCGGGCGTGTACAGCGGAATCACATGATCACCCACCGCCACCGAGGTCACGCCCTCGCCCACGGCTTCGACGATGGCACCGCCTTCGTGGCCCAGGATGGACGGGAAGATGCCTTCGGGGTCAGCACCGGACAAGGTATAGGCATCGGTGTGGCACACGCCGCTGGCGACCACGCGCAGCAATACCTCGCCAGCCTTGGGCATGGCCACATCGACTTCAACGATTTCCAAGGGTTTCTTGGCTTCGAATGCTACGGCAGCGCGGGACTTGATCATCGCAGGGGCTCCAGACAGGTCAATGAAATCGGCAGACAGTGTAATTCACCCGCAATTGCTGAATAATCGGGTGAAAGACAAAACATTATTGCTGTGCAGGGATAATCATGAGCAACCGCTGGGAGGGCATCGATGAGTTCGTGGCGGTGGCCGAATTGGGGCAGTTTACGGCGGCGGCTGAACGGCTGGGCGTATCCTCGTCCCATGTGAGCCGGCAGATAGCGCGCCTGGAAGAACGCGTGCAGACACGTTTGCTGTACCGCAGCACGCGAAGGGTTACGCTCAGCGAGGCCGGTCAGACGTTCCTGCAGCACTGCCAGCGCCTGCAGGATGGGCGTGAGGAAGCGCTGCGGGCAATGGGCGACCTGGCCAGCGAGCCCAAGGGGCTGCTGCGCATGACGTGCGCCGTGGCCTACGGCGAGCGCTTCATCGTGCCGCTGGTGACCCGTTTCATGGCGTTGTACCCGCAGTTGAGGGTGGACGTCGAACTGAGCAACCAGACCCTGGACCTGCTGCACGAAGGCATGGACCTGGCCATCCGCCTCGGTCGCCTGGCCGACTCGCGCCTGATCGCGACGCGCCTTGCGCCCCGGCGCATGTACGTGTGCGCCTCGCCGGGCTACCTGGCGCGCTATGGCAGGCCCCACAGCCTGTCGGAACTGGCCAGGCACAACTGCCTGATAGGCAGCTCGGATGTATGGGCATTGCAAATGGAGGGGCGTGAAATCAGCCAGCGTGTTCAGGGCAACTGGCGGTGCAACAGCGGCCAGGCGGTGCTGGATGCGGCGCTCCAGGGCATCGGTTTATGCCAACTGCCGGATTACTACGTGCTCGAACACCTGCACAGCGGCGCATTGGTCCCGCTGCTGCAAGTCCACCAACCGCCCAATACGGCGGTATGGGCCTTGTACCCGCAACAGCGGCATTTGTCGCCCAAAGTGCGGCGCCTGGTGGACTATCTGAAAGAGGGCTTGGCAGGTCTGCCTGAGTACCGGGCATGACCGGCGCTCATTCAGAATGGCGGGTGCTGGGAGCCTGACTCAATCACCGGGGAGTTGAACGGGGCCCTGTCAACGCCGCCCATTCCAGCGTTGGCGCAGCCACTCCAGGTCTTCGGGGCGCGTAACCTTGAGGTTGTCACTGCGGCCTTCGATCAGCCGTGGCGACTGACCGGACCATTCGATGGCCGACGCCTCATCGGTCACCACCACATCCGAGACCAGACACTCGGCCAGCGCCCGATGCAGCGCCCCTAAACGGAACATCTGCGGCGTATAGGCTTGCCAGATGGTGCTGCGGTCAACCGTGGCGCTGACGCGCCCATGGCCGTCGGATTTTTTGAGCGTATCGCGAGCAGGTACCGCCAACAGGCCGCCCACCGGATCATCTGCCAATTCGGCCAGCAGCTTGTCCAGGTCACTGCGTGCCAGGTTGGGCCGCGCCGCATCGTGCACCAACACCCAGTCATCATCTTGCGCGCCCTGAGCGTGCAACAGCAGCAAGGCATTGAGTACCGAGTCAGCACGCTCGCGCCCCCCGGCAGCCCGGCGGATGCGCGGGTCGCTGGCGCACCCAAGGCCGGGCCAGTAAGGGTCATGTTCAGCGATGCTGACCACGACCCCCTTGAGGGCGGGGTGATCGAGAAAACACGCCAGGCTGTGCTCGATGATGGTCTGCCCCGCCAACGCCAGGTATTGCTTGGGGCGATCGGCAGCCATGCGGGCGCCCACTCCCGCCGCAGGGATCACGGCCCAGAAGGCCGGCAAGCGCTCACTCATTTCTGTGGCAACTGAAAGAGGGTTTCGCCTTCCTTGACCATGCCAAGCTCGTGGCGGGCACGTTCTTCGACGGTTTCCATGCCTTTTTTCAACTCCAGTACTTCGGCGTCGAGCACACGGTTACGCTCCAGCAGCCGCTCGTTCTCGGCATGCTGCTCGTCAATCTGCTGCTTGAGCTCGGCCACCTGCGCCAGGCTGCCATTGCCTACCCACAAACGGTATTGCAGGCCGCCCAGCAGCAGAAGCAGGACCAGGAACAACCAATAAGGACTGCGCATCAAGATATCCAGGTTGAAAGACCCTGTTGGTTCAGGATCTCAGATAGCACGAAGCCTGGCCGAGGCCAGGCTTCTCAAACAGAAACCCGATGGAACGTAGGAAGTTACGGTACGAACGTTCCTACAGCTCCGGCTGCTGTCTTTTTACCATCTCTTGCTTAGCCGCGAAACTCGGTACGGCCACGGTAAACCGCCTTGGCACCCAGTTGCTCTTCGATGCGCAGCAATTGGTTGTACTTCGACACGCGGTCGGAGCGGCACAGCGAACCCGTCTTGATCTGACCGGCCGCAGTACCCACAGCCAGGTCGGCGATGGTGGAGTCTTCGGTTTCACCCGAGCGGTGGGAGATCACGGCGGTGTAACCGGCAGCCTTGGCCATCTGGATGGCTTCCAGGGTCTCGGTCAGCGAGCCGATCTGGTTGAACTTGATCAGAATCGAGTTACCGATGCCCTTCTCGATGCCTTCCTTGAGGATCTTGGTATTGGTCACGAACAGGTCGTCACCGACCAGTTGCACCTTCTCGCCGATCTTGTCAGTGAGGATCTTCCAGCCAGCCCAATCGGACTCGTCCAGGCCATCTTCGATCGAAATGATCGGGAAGCGCTCGGTCAGGCCTTTGAGATAGTCGGCAAAGCCTTCGGCGTCGAACGACTTGCCTTCGCCGGACAGGTTGTACTTGCCGTTCTCATAAAACTCAGAGGCGGCGCAGTCCAGGGCCAGGGTCACGTCGGTGCCCAGTTTGTAGCCGGCTTTCTCGACGGCTTCGGCGATGGCGCCAAGGGCGTCTTCGTTGGAGGCCAGGTTAGGGGCGAAACCGCCTTCGTCACCGACGGCGGTGTTCAGGCCACGGGCCTTGAGCACGGCCTTGAGGTGATGGAAGATCTCGGTCCCCATGCGCAGGCCGTCGGAGAAGGTCTTGGCGCCCACTGGCTGAACCATGAACTCCTGGATATCGACGTTGTTGTCGGCATGCTCGCCACCGTTGATGATGTTCATCATCGGTACCGGCATCGAGTACTGGCCTGGAGTGCCGTTGAGGTTGGCAATGTGGGCGTACAGGGGCAGGTCCTGATCCTGGGCTGCCGCTTTGGCAGCCGCCAGGGACACGGCCAGGATGGCGTTGGCGCCCAGCTTGGCCTTGTTCTCGGTACCGTCCAGCTCGATCATGGCGTGGTCCAGGGCCTTCTGGTCGGAAGGGTCCTTGCCCAGCAGCAGGTCGCGGATTGGGCCATTGATGTTGGCGACAGCCTTCAGCACACCCTTGCCCAAGTAACGGCTCTTGTCGCCATCACGCAGCTCCAGCGCTTCGCGCGAGCCGGTGGAAGCACCGGACGGCGCGCAGGCGCTGCCGATGATGCCGTTGTCGAGCAGTACATCGGCTTCCACGGTGGGGTTGCCACGTGAATCGAGAACTTCACGACCTTTGATGTCGACGATTTTTGCCATTGTTGTAAGCACTCCAGAATTGACGAAAACAACGCAGCTTAGAAAATTCTTGCCGTTCACCGGACGAGGATGCAGAGGCAGGCCCGGCGAAGGGAGCCCCTGACCGAGTGGTCAGGGGTGAATCGGACGGTACTTTACCCGAGAAAAGTGCTTTACGCGGTTTCTACCGTCGGAAAACTTTTCACCAGGTCATCCAGTTGCTTGAGCTGAGCCAGGAACGGCTCCAGCTTGTCCAGGCGCAAGGCACACGGGCCGTCGCACTTGGCGTTGTCCGGATCGGGGTGAGCTTCGAGGAACAACCCTGCCAGCCCCTGGCTCATGCCGGCCTTGGCCAGGTCGGTCACCTGAGCGCGGCGCCCGCCTGCGGAGTCGGCACGACCACCCGGCATCTGCAGGGCATGGGTCACGTCGAAGAACACCGGGTACTCGAACTGCTTCATGACACCGAAGCCGAGCATGTCCACGACCAGGTTGTTGTAACCGAAGCTCGAACCACGCTCGCACAGGATCAATTGGTCATTACCGGCTTCCTCGCACTTGGTCAGGATATGTTTCATCTCCTGGGGTGCGAGGAACTGCGCCTTCTTGATATTGATCACCGCGCCGGTCTTGGCCATCGCCACCACCAGGTCGGTCTGGCGCGACAGGAAAGCCGGCAACTGGATGATGTCGCAGACCTTGGCCACCGGCTCGGCCTGGTAAGGCTCGTGCACATCGGTGATCACCGGCACGTTGAAGGTGCGCTTGATCTCCTCGAAGATCTTCAGGCCCTCTTCCAGGCCAGGGCCGCGGTAGGAAGTGACCGAGGACCGATTGGCCTTGTCGAAGCTGGCCTTGAACACATACGGGATACCGAGCTTTTCGGTAACCCGCACGTATTCTTCGCACACCTTCATGGCCAGGTCGCGGGACTCCAGAACGTTCATGCCACCGAACAGGACGAATGGCTTGTCGTTGGCGATATCGATGTGACCGACGCGGATGATCTTCTGGGGCATGGGTCAGGCCTTGTTCTTCTGGGCGAGCGCTGCCTTGACGAAGCCACTGAACAGCGGGTGGCCATCGCGTGGGGTGGAGGTGAACTCCGGGTGGAACTGGCAGGCGACGAACCACGGGTGGTCCTTGGACTCCACCACCTCGACCAGGGCACCGTCTTCGGAACGACCGGAAACCACCAGGCCTGCGTCCACCAGCTGCGGCAGCAGGTTGTTGTTCACCTCGTAGCGGTGACGGTGACGCTCGGTGATGATGTCCTTGCCATAGCATGCATGCACGTTGGAACCGGCAGCCAGCTGGCAGTCCTGGGCGCCCAGGCGCATGGTGCCGCCCAGGTCCGACGCCTCGCTACGGGTTTCGACCGCGCCGGTGGCATCGGCCCACTCGGTGATCAGGCCGACGACCGGGTGGCCGCTGTCGCGATCGAACTCGGTGGAGTTGGCGTCGCTCCAGCCCATCACGTTACGGGCGAACTCGATGACCGCCACTTGCATGCCCAGGCAGATACCCAGGTACGGCACCTTGTTCTCACGGGCGTATTGCACCGCCGTGATCTTGCCTTCGACACCGCGCAGGCCGAAACCACCGGGTACCAGGATGGCATCGGCGCCCTGGAGCAGGCTGGTGCCCTGGTTCTCGATGTCTTCGGAATCGATGTAGCGCAGGTTGACCTTGGTGCGGTTGGTGATGCCCGCGTGGCTCATCGCTTCGATCAGCGACTTGTACGCATCGAGCAGCTCCATGTACTTGCCGACCATGGCGATGGTGACTTCATGCTCCGGGTTGAGCTTGGCGTCGACCACCTTGTCCCACTCGGACAGGTCGGCACTGCTGCACTGCAGGCCGAAACGCTCGACGACGAAGTCGTCCAGACCCTGGGCGTGCAAGACACCTGGAATCTTGTAGATGGTGTCGACGTCTTCCAGCGAAATCACCGCGCGCTCTTCAACGTTGGTGAACAACGCGATCTTGCGGCGCGACGATGCATCGACAGGGTGGTCGGAGCGGCAGATCAGCACGTCAGGCTGCAGGCCGATGGAGCGCAGCTCCTTGACCGAGTGCTGGGTCGGCTTGGTCTTGGTTTCACCGGCGGTGGCGATGTAAGGCACCAGCGTCAGGTGCATCAGCATCGCGCGCTTGGAACCCACTTCCACGCGCAGTTGGCGAATGGCTTCGAGGAACGGCTGGGACTCGATGTCGCCCACGGTGCCGCCGATCTCGACCAGGGCCACGTCGGCATCGCCTGCACCCTTGATGATGCGGCGCTTGATTTCATCGGTGATGTGCGGGATGACCTGGATGGTCGCGCCCAGGTAGTCACCACGGCGTTCCTTGCGCAGCACGTGCTCGTAGACGCGGCCGGTGGTGAAGTTGTTGTTCTGGGTCATGGTGGTGCGGATGAACCGCTCGTAGTGGCCCAGGTCCAGGTCGGTCTCGGCGCCATCCTGGGTGACGAATACTTCACCGTGCTGGAACGGGCTCATGGTGCCTGGGTCGACGTTGATGTACGGATCCAGCTTGAGCATGGTGACCTTCAGGCCCCGCGCCTCCAGGATGGCCGCCAGGGAAGCCGAGGCAATGCCTTTCCCCAATGAAGAAACAACACCGCCCGTGACGAATATGTAGCGCGTCATGAAAAACCCTAGAAGTCTGCGTTAAAGCGGCCAGCGCCGCCGGAGATAGCGAAGGAGGGCAAACGCCCCCGATCACCTGCGTCAATCACAGTGCATCTCGAAAAACTGCCGCGTGTGTACAGACCAGGGGTAACCCTGGCAGGGCGCTCGCTCGTCATTTCTAAGAATCAGCCCAGCAAAAAACTGCTTGGTAATCGGCAACTCCTGTGTTTTCGCGGAACCCACAGAAGCTGTATCAAGAAGGGAGGGTAGTCTACCCGAATGTACCCACTAGCTCAAACCTTGCGCGCGCGTCGGCAACTGCCAGTGCAGGTGGTAATCGCCCTGGGCCAGACTGGGCAGGTTGGCCACCGCCAGCAACCGCTCGCCTTGGTAGAGCAGAGGCAGGCGCATGCGCAAAAAATGCGGCACTTGCAGCTCATTGAGCAAGCGCTTGAGATCACGCCGCCCGCGTCCTGGGATGTCCAGCCACTCCCCGCCCTGACGGTAGCCGATACGCAGGCCCGTCAGCGAGCCTGCGCCAACAAGTCGCACACTGCCGTTGCCCGGCAAAGCCAACGGCTCATCGGCGTTTTCCCAAGCCATGGCCTGACGCGGCGTTTGCAACCAGTCGCCGCTCAGCCACCAGATGCGCCCTTGGCTGCGCACCAGTTGGCCATCGCTCAGTTGCCACACAGGGCAGGCATCGCCAGCGGCGTCGCGCAGGTCCGCCCAGCCGGCCCAGTGGCGCGTGTCGGGCAAGCGGGTTCGGTGGCTGAGCCAATACTGCAACGCATTGCGTTGGC
Organism: Pseudomonas sp. UBA5568; assembly: GCF_002425525.1. NCBI lineage: Bacteria > Pseudomonadati > Pseudomonadota > Gammaproteobacteria > Pseudomonadales > Pseudomonadaceae > Pseudomonas > Pseudomonas sp. UBA5568. The sequence continues at coordinate 62,283 of NZ_DIMK01000045.1, forward strand.
GTGCAGGTGAAAGCGCGAGCAGGCCGGCCAGGTCCAGCGAATCGAGTCCAGGCCAAACAGCAGGGGCATTTTGGCGTACCGGCGCCAGGTCGCTCTCGGCCAGCTCGTCCAGCAGGCTCAGGGCTTCGCCCAGGTGGTCGGCGGCACGGGCCAGGCTCTGCCCGGCGTGCGGCCAGCGCTGCCGAAGGGACGGCAGAACCTCCCTGCGCAGATAGTTGCGGGCAAACCGGGTGTCGGCATTCGAAGGGTCCTCGACCCAGCCCAACGCGTGCGCCTGTGCATAGTGTTGCAACTGTCGCCGGGAGCAACCGAGCAAAGGCCTGACCAGCCTGCCCTGCCCCAGCGCCCGCTCCCTCGGCATCGCCGCCAGGCCGCGCAACCCCGCGCCCCGCAGCAGGCGAAACAGCAGCGTTTCAGCCTGGTCGTCGCGGTGCTGGCCAGTGAACAGCATGTCATCTGCCGCCAATACCCGCTCGAAGGCGGCGTAACGGGCATGGCGGGCAGCCTGCTCCAGGCTCGGGCCCGGGGCGACGTCGACCTCGATGACCTGCAGCTCGATGCCCAGGTCATCGCAGACGCGTTGGCAATGGGCAGGCCACGCCTGCGCGATCGGTTGCAGGCCATGCTGGATGTGAATCGCGCGCAGCGGCGGTGCACGATGGCTGCGGGCGTAGGTGGCGAGCCAGTGCAGCAGAACGGTGGAGTCCAGGCCGCCAGAGAGGGCGACGTACCAGGTGCGGGCGCAAAGCCAGGGGGCGGGATCAATCATCAAGGCTTCCATCAACCTGAGTGACGGATGCGGGTGAGCCTGGGTTCCAGGCTCACCCGAGGGGCCGACAGACGGCCCCGAAGGCGATCAGACGCCGTAGCTCATCAGACGATCGTAACGGCGAGCCAGCAGTGCGTCGTGGTCCAACCCGCTGAGCATGTCCAGCTGCTGCACCAGCTCGGCGCGGATGCTTTCGGACATGGCGGCAGGGTCACGGTGAGCGCCACCCAGTGGCTCCGGGATAACCTTGTCGACGATGTCCAGGCTCTTGAGGCGCTCAGCCGTGATGCCCATGGCCTCGGCGGCATCGGCAGCCTTGTCGGCCGTCTTCCACAGGATCGAAGCGCAGCCTTCGGGCGAGATGACCGAGTAGGTGGAGTACTGCAGCATGTTCAGCTGGTCGCACACGCCGATGGCCAGCGCGCCGCCCGACCCGCCTTCACCGATCACCGTAGCGATGATTGGCGTCTTCAGGCGCGCCATCACGCGCAGGTTCCAGGCGATGGCCTCGCTCTGGTTACGCTCTTCGGCGTCGATACCTGGATAGGCACCCGGCGTGTCGATGAAGGTCAGAATCGGCATGCGGAAACGCTCGGCCATTTCCATCAGACGGCACGCCTTGCGGTAGCCCTCAGGGCGCGGCATGCCGAAGTTACGGCGAACCTTCTCCCGCACTTCGCGGCCCTTCTGGTGCCCGATGACCATGACCGGCTTGCCGTCCAGGCGTGCGGTACCGCCAACGATGGCAGCATCGTCGGAGAAGTGGCGATCGCCGTGCAGTTCTTCGAATTCGGTGAAGATGTGCTGCAGGTAGTCCAGGGTATAGGGACGACGCGGGTGACGTGCCAGGCGAGCGATCTGCCAGCTGGTCAGGTTGCCGAAGATGCTTTCGGTCAGGGTATTGCTCTTGTCTTGCAGACGGGCAATTTCATCGCTGATGTTCAGCGAATTGTCGTTGCCTACCAGGCGCAGGCCTTCGATCTTGGCTTGCAGGTCGGCAATCGGCTGTTCGAAATCGAGAAAGTTCGGGTTCATAGTCATCCGTCTTGGGTCTACGGCCAGGCGGCCGGCCGGTTGATCCGTTTGGCGCCATACCTTAAGGGATCAGGCGCCTTCAGGTCGAGATTAAATGTTGAGCGGCTCAACGGTATTGCAAAAAGACGTTCTCACGTCCGAACTGGTCACGCAGGGTCTGAATCAGCCCGTCTGCGGGGTCGATGGCCCACTGGTCGCCAAATTGCAGCATGGCCTTGGCATCGCTGCCGGTGTATTCCAGCGTGATCGGGCAGGCGCCGCGGTGACGGGTGATCAACTCACCCAGCCACTTGAGGCGATCGCCCTTGAGCGCCTCGTGGGCGACCTTCAGGCGCAGGCTCTCGGCCAGCTTGGTACGGGCATCCTCCAAGGTCATCACCTGCTTGACCCGCAGCCGCAGGCCGCCTGAGAAATCGTCGTTGCTGACCTCCCCTTCGACCACCACCATCGCATCGTTCTGCAGCAGTGACTGGGCCGTGATATAGGCATCGGCAAACAGCGAGGCCTCGATGCGGCCAGACCTGTCGTCCAGGGTGACGAACCCCATCTTGTCGCCCTTTTTGTTCTTCATGACCCGCAGGGCGATGATCATGCCGGCGATGGTCTGGGTTTCGCGCGAGGGCTTGAGGTCGATGATGCGCTGGCGCGCGAAGCGGCGGATTTCAGCCTCGTATTCATCGATCGGGTGACCGGTGAGGTAAAGCCCCAGCGTGTCCTTCTCGCCCTTGAGCCGCTCCTTGAGCGTCAGTGGTCGCGCTTTGCGATAACTGGCATACACGTCGGCGTCCGGCTCGTCGAACATGCCGCCGAACAGGTCGATGTGACCGCTGTCGGCCGTGCGGGCCGTCTGCTCGGCCGCCTTGATGGCATCGCCCAGTGCCGCCAGCAGGATGGCCCGGTTGATGTCGATGTGGGCATGGTAAGCCTTGATCTCGTCATGAAAATGCGGGCCGAGCCGGTCCAGCGCGCCACTGCGTACCAGCGCATCGAGGGTGCGCTTGTTGACGCGCTTGAGGTCGATGCGCTCGCAAAAGTCATACAGGTCCTTGAACGGGCCGCCCTCGGCACGGGCCTCGACGATCGCCTCCACAGGCCCCTCACCCACGCCCTTGATGGCGCCAAGGCCATACACAATGCGGCCATCGTCGTTGACGGTGAACTTGAAGTCCGAGAAGTTCACATCTGGCGCGTCCAGACGCAACTTCATGGTGCGCACTTCCTCGACCAGCACCACCACCTTGTCGGTGTTGTGCATGTCCGCCGACAACACCGCGGCCATGAACGGGGCCGGGTGGTGGGTCTTGAGCCAGGCTGTCTGGTAGGACACCAGGCCATAGGCGGCCGAGTGAGACTTGTTGAAGCCGTAACCTGCGAACTTCTCTACCAGGTCGAAGATGTTGCCCGCAAGATCCCCATCGATTCCATTATTGGCACAGCCTTCAATGAAACCGCCGCGCTGCTTGGCCATTTCCTCGGGCTTCTTCTTGCCCATCGCCCGACGCAGCATGTCGGCGCCACCCAAGGTGTACCCCGCCATCACCTGGGCGATCTGCATCACCTGCTCCTGATACAGGATGATGCCGTAGGTTGGCGCCAGCACCGGCTGCAGGCCGTCATACTGATAGTCCGGATGCGGGTAGGCCAGCTCGGCACGTCCGTGCTTGCGGTTGATGAAGTCGTCCACCATGCCCGACTGCAGCGGGCCGGGGCGGAACAGTGCCACCAAGGCGATGAGGTCTTCAAGGCAGTCGGGCTTGAGCTTCTTGATCAGCTCTTTCATGCCGCGCGATTCGAGCTGGAACACCGCTGTGGTTTCGGCCTTCTGCAACAGCTCGTAGGTCTTGCGGTCATCGAGCGGGATGAAGTCGATGTTCAGGTCGGGCAGGTCTTTCTTGGCCTGCTCACGGTTGATGATCTCCATCGCCCACTTGATGATGGTCAGGGTGCGCAGGCCCAGGAAGTCGAACTTCACAAGGCCCGCCGCCTCCACGTCGTCCTTGTCGAACTGGGTGATCAGGCCACCGCCTTCTTCGTCGCAGGCGATGGGCGAGAAATCAGTAAGCTTGGTCGGCGCAATGACCACGCCACCGGCGTGCTTGCCGGTACCGCGCGTGACGCCTTCAAGCTTCAGGGCCATGTCCCAGATCTCACGAGCGTCTTCGTCACCCTTGAGGAAGTCGCGCAGGATTTCTTCCTGCTCGTAGGCCTTCTCCAGGGTCATGCCCACTTCGAACGGAATCATCTTCGACAGACGATCGGCCAGGCCATAGGACTTGCCTTGCACGCGTGCCACGTCGCGCACCACGGCCTTGGCCGCCATGGTGCCAAAGGTAATGATCTGGCTCACGGCATTACGCCCGTAGGCCTCTGCCACGTAGTCGATGACCCGGTCCCGGCCGTCCATGCAGAAGTCGACGTCGAAGTCGGGCATGGACACCCGCTCAGGGTTCAGGAAGCGCTCGAACAGCAGGTCGTAGGCCAGCGGGTCGAGGTCGGTGATCTTGAGCACGTAGGCCACCAGCGAGCCTGCACCCGAGCCTCGGCCAGGTCCCACCGGTACGCCGTTGTTCTTGGCCCACTTGATGAAGTCCATCACGATCAGGAAGTAACCGGGGAAGCCCATCTGGATGATGATATCCAGCTCGAACTTCAGGCGATCGAGGTAGACCTGGCGCTTTTGCTCGTAGTCGGGCGTGGTCTCTTTAGGCCACAGCACCGCCAGGCGCTCTTCCAGCCCTTCGTGGGACACGTGCCGCAGGTAATCGTCGATCCCCATGCCATTGGGCGTGGGGAAGTCAGGCAGGAAGTACTTGCCCAGTTGCACCTGGATATTGCAGCGCTTGGCGATTTCGACGGTGTTGGCCAGGGCGTCCGGCAGGTCGCTGAACAGCTCGGCCATTTCCTCGGCCGATTTCAGGTATTGCTGGTCGCTGTACAGGCGCGGGCGACGCGGATCGTCCAGCGTCCAGCCTTCACCGATGCATACACGGGTTTCGTGGGCGTCGAAATCGGTCTGTTTGATGAAACGCACATCGTTGGTGGCCACCAACGGCGCACCCAGCCGATCGGCCAGGGCCACGGCGGCATGCACATACTCTTCGTCCCTGGGGCGACTGGTGCGCTGGACTTCGACATAAAAGCGCTCGGGGAACATGGCCATCCAGTCCTCGAGCAGCGCTTGCGCCTCCTCACTACGCCCCCCCAGCAACGCCATGCCGATGTCGCCTTCCTTGCCCGCCGAAAGCGCGATCAGGCCTTCGCTGGCCGCGGCAATCCAGTCACGCTGGATGATGACCAGGCCATTGCGCTGGCCCTCGGTCCAGCCCCGGGAAAGCAACTCGGTCAGGTTGCGGTAGCCCAGAGGGTTCATGGCCAGGAAGCAGATACGCGACAGCGGCGCCTGCGCATCTTCACCGGCCAACCACAGGTCCGCACCACAGATCGGCTTGATGCCCGCCCCCATGGCCGCCTTGTAGAACTTGACCAGCGAGCACATGTTGCTCTGGTCGGTGATCGCCACCGCAGGCATGTTCATCCCGGCCAGCGCCTTGGCCAGCGGTTTGATCCGGACCAGACCGTCGACCAGCGAGAATTCGGAGTGGACGCGCAGGTGAACGAAGGAAACCGACATGAATGATCCTGTAGCAGTGCTTAACGACAAGGGCGCGATTGTAGCTCAATTGGGCAGGGGTTTTGAGGGCCGGTTGCCCCTGCGCGACGGCAGGGCGGCCTGAGCAAATGCCTGAGAACGTGGTCCAGCCCGGCCCCGCAGGGCCTCAAGCCCCTGGATACGGCAGGGTTGGGTATCAGATCAGCGAGGCAGTCACAGCGTCACGCACACCCCAGGCGGCACGCACGGGCGCAAACGATCGACGATGAATGGGCGTCGGCCCGAGCCGTGCCAGTGCCTCCAGGTGGACCGGCGTCGGGTAGCCTTTGTGCGCGCCTATGCCGTACCCGGGGTAGATCAGCTCGAAGGCGCCCATTTCGCGATCCCGCGTTACCTTGGCCAGGATCGAAGCCGCCGCGATGGCGGGCACCTTGGCATCCCCCTGCACGACCGGTGCCGAGGGCACCGACAGCTGCGGGCAGCGATTGCCGTCGATCAAGGCCATGTTCGGGGTGATGTGCAAGCCTTCCACCGCGCGCTGCATGGCCAGCATGGTGGCATGCAGGATATTGAGGCGATCGATTTCTTCGACTTCGGCGCGGGCAATGAAAAAGCTCAGGGCCTTGTCGCAGATTTCGTCGAACAAGGCCTCACGGCGTGCCTGGGTCAGCTTCTTCGAGTCGTTCAGCCCCAGGATCGGGCGTGCTGGGTCAAGGATCACGGCAGCCGTCACCACGTCGCCACACAGGGGGCCGCGGCCCACTTCGTCGACGCCGGCGACCAAGTCTTCGACCAGGTTGAAATCCAGACCGAACTGCATCTCAGCGTTTCTCCAGCAGGGCCAGCACGGCGTCGGCGGCCTGGTTGGAGGCATCCCGGCGCAACGTGCGGTGAATCTCGTCGAACGAGTCGGTTTGCCCGCTACCGTCGCGCAGCAAGGGCAGCAGCGCATCGACCAGCGCTTCGCTGGTCGCGGCGTCTTGCAGCAACTCGGGCACCAGTGCACGGCGCGCCAGCAGGTTGGGCAAGGACACGTAGGGGCTTTTCACCAGCCGTTTGAGTATCCAGTAGGTAAGCGGCGCCAGGCGGTAGGCGACTACCATGGGTCGCTTGAACAGCAGCGCTTCCAGGGTGGCCGTACCCGATGCGATCAGGACGGCGTCACACGCGGCAAGCGCCTCGTGCGAGCGGCCATCGAGCAGGGCCAACGGCAAATTGCGGCCCTCGAGCATTTGCTCGAGCTGCGCGCGGCGAGCGGCGTTGGCACAGGGCAGCACGAAGCGCACACCCGGCACCTGCTGCTGCAGACGTTGCGCTGCATCCAGGAACAGCGCACCCAGGCGCCCGACTTCGCCCCCACGGCTGCCTGGCATCAGGGCGACCACCGGGCCATCGCCCAGGCCCAGGGCGGCGCGCGCCGCGGGCCGATCCGCCTGCAGGGCAATGGTATCGGCCAGCGGGTGGCCGACGAATCGCACCGGCACGCCCTGCTCTTCATAGAAGCGGGCCTCGAACGGCAACAATGTCAGCATCAGGTCGCAACCCTGACGTATCTTCAACACGCGCTTTTGCCGCCATGCCCACACTGAAGGACTGACGTAGTGGACGGTCTTGATCCCCGCCTGGCGCAGTTTGAGTTCGATCTCCAGCGTAAAGTCGGGCGCATCGATACCGATGAACACGTCCGGCTTCTGCTCGATGAGTGTCTGGACCAGCAGCTTGCGGCGCTTGAGCAATTCACGCAGGCGACCGAGCACCTCGACCAGCCCCATGACGGCCAAGCGCTCCATGGGGAAGTAGGATTGCAGGCCTTCGGCCTCCATGAGCGGGCCACCGACACCGATGAAGCGCACATCGGGATGGCGCGCCTTCAAGGCGCGCATCAAGCCGGAACCGAGGATGTCGCCGCTGGCTTCACCGGCGACCAGGGCTACGCAGAGCTGGGCCATGTCAGCGAGTGATGCCGCGGGCCGAACTCACGATCGACTGGCGGAACAGCTCGACCTCGGGATGCTGCGCCGCCGGCGCTTCGAGTTCGCGCAATGCATCCTCCACCGTCAGGCCCTGGCGGTAGACGATCTTGTAGCAGCGACGCAGCACATGGATGACCTCGTCGCTGAAACCACGGCGGCGCATGCCTTCGAAGTTCATGCTGCGCGCTTCGGCGGGGCTGCCGAAAACGGTGACGAACGCGGGCACGTCCTTGCCGATGGCCGTGCCCATGCCAGAAAACGCATGGGCGCCGATGTGGCAATACTGGTGCACCAGGGTGAACCCGGACAGGATCGCCCAGTCGCCCACATGCACATGGCCCGCCAGCGCAGTGTTGTTGACCAGAATGCAGTGGCTGCCGATCACGCTGTCATGGCCAATGTGGGCATAGGCCATGATCAGGTTATGGTCGCCGACGGTGGTTTCGGCGCGATCCTGCACGGTACCGCGGTGGATCGTGACGCCTTCACGGATGACGTTGTGATCGCCGATCACCAGGCGGGTGGGCTCACCCTTGTACTTGAGGTCCGGGGTGTCTTCGCCAATCGAGGAAAACTGAAAGATACGGTTGTGCTTGCCGATCCGGGTCGGCCCCTTGAGCACAACGTGTGGGCCGATGACGGTGCCCTCCCCGATTTCGACATCGGGGCCAACGATCGACCAAGGGCCCACCTCGACGCCTTCGGCCAGCTTGGCCGAAGGGTCGATGATGGCCCGAGGATCAATCGAATTCATAGGGAGCGTTCCGCACAGGTGATTTCGGCCGAGCATACTGCCTTGCCGTCGACCAGGGCACGGCATTCGAACTTCCAGATCATGCTTTTGCGGCTCAGGAACTTCGCTTCCAGCACCAGCTGGTCACCCGGCAGCACCGGCTGACGGAAACGCAGCTTGTCGGAGCCTACGAAGTAGTACAAGGTGCCGTCGGCAGGCTTGGCATCGAGCATCTTGAAACCGAGGATGCCGGCCGCCTGGGCCATGGCTTCGATGATCAGGACGCCGGGCATGATGGGGTGCGCCGGGAAGTGACCGTTGAAGAACGGCTCGTTGATGCTGACATTCTTGTAGGCACGAATGCTCTGGGCCTCGTAATCCAGATCCGTCACGCGGTCCACTAGCAGGAACGGGTAACGGTGAGGCAGGTATTCGCGAATCTCGTTGATGTCCATCATTTCGGGGGGGAAGCCTGTATAAGAATAGGGAGCGCAGGTGCTGACCACACGCTCCTTTTGCAATCCAAAGAGGAGCCAGCTAGCGACTGTTCACTCTTGCTCAGGAAATGGTATCAGCCTTCTGATGTCGGCTGCCCACCTGAGGTCACGGTATCGACGCGTTTTTCCAACTGCTGGAGACGCTTGGCCATGTCGTCCAGGTGGCGGATACGCGCGGCGCTCTTGCGCCAGTCAGCCAGAGGCTGCATGGCAGTCCCGGAAGAATAGCCACCCGGCTCGGTGATCGAGCGGGTCACCATGGTCATTCCGGACACGAAAACGTTGTCGCAGACATCGATATGACCGACCATGCCCACGCCACCGGCGATGGTGCAATGCTTGCCGATACGCGTACTGCCGGAGATACCCACGCACGCGGCCATGGCCGTATGCTCCCCGATCTGCACGTTGTGGGCAATCTGGATCTGGTTGTCGAGCTTGACGCCGTCGGCGATGCAGGTGTCGGACAAGGCGCCACGGTCCACGGCCGTGTTCACACCAATCTCCACATCGTCACCAATGCTGACCCCGCCGATCTGGGCGATCTTGCGCCACACGCCTTTCTCGTTGGCAAAGCCAAAGCCTTCACCACCGATCACTGCGCCGGACTGGATGACCACCCGCTTGCCAATGGTGACATCGTGATACAGCGTGACCCGCGGCGCCAGCCAGCCCCCTTCGCCGATCACGCAGCGGGCACCGATGAAGCAGTGGGCACCGATGGTGACATGGGCGCCGATACGCGCACCGCTTTCAACGACCGCGAAAGGCCCGACACTGGCCGTCGCGTCTACCTGGGCATCCCCGGCTACCACGGCGCTGGGGTGAATCCCCGCCACAGCCTTGGGTTTGGGGTCGAACAGGTGGGAAATGCGGGCATATGCCAGGTAGGGATCGGCAACGATCAGGGCATGACCGGCGAACGCCTCGGCATCGGCGGCCTTGAGCAGCACGGCAGCCGCCTGGCTCTCGTCCAGGTATTTGCGGTACTGCGGGTTGGCAAGAAAGCTCAACTGACCCGGCCCGGCCTCCTGCAAGGTGGCAAGGCCTGTGATCTGCAGCGTCTCGGGGCCCTTGAGGGTGGCCCCGAGGGTCTCGGCCAGTTGGCCAAGCGTCATGGTCACGGTCATATCAACGGGCTTGGTTCATACGCTCGATAACCTGGCGGGTGATGTCGTACTGAGGCTTGACATCAATGACCGCACCGCGCTCGAGCACCAGGTCGTAACCGCCCTTCTTGATCACTTCCTCGACGGCGCCGTCCAGCTTGGGCTTGAGCTGCTTGAGCATGTCGCGGTCGGCAACGGCCTTGGCTTCGTTCAGCTCCTTGGACTGGAACTGGAAGTCACGGGCCTTTTGCTTGAACTCGAGCTCCAGGCGCTCACGCTCCTGCTGCTGCATCTTGTCACCGCCCTTGATCAGGCGATCCTGGATGCCCTTGGCGCTGCTTTCCAGGCCTTTGAGCTTGGTCAGCTGAGGGCCGAACTTCTTTTCGGCATCCACGGCGTACTTCTTGGCGGCATCGGACTCGAGCAGTGCCATCTGATAGTTCAGGACGGCAACCTTCATTTCGGCGAAAGCCGGGGTGGCGACCAGCGCCGCGGCCACTACGGCCATTTGGGTCAACTTGCGCACGATGAACTCCTGGATAAACCGTTGTCGTTAAGCAAGGGCCGACCTTAGAAGGTCTGGCCCAGAGAGAATTGGAACACCTGGGTGTCTGCCTCGTCCGGCTTCTTGATCGGCATCGCCAGGCTGAAGCTCAACGGGCCCAAGGCCGTGATCCACGTCACGCCAAGACCGACCGAACTGGCCATGTCGGAGAAACCGACCTTGGTGCAGTCCGGCTTGTTGCCGCAGTTGGTGTCGAACACGTTACCCACGTCCCAGAAGACCGAGGTGCGCAGGGAACGCTGATCCTTGACGAACGGCAGCGGGAACAGCAACTCGACGCCGCCCTGGACCAGGACGTTGCCGCCGAATGGAAGCGGGTCTTGGTCGGGGTCTTCAATCGTGCCGTTCACCGGATTGTTTTTACTTGGGGTACTGCGCGGCCCCAGGGTGCTGTCCTTGAAGCCGCGAACCGAGTTGAAGCCGCCCGCGTAGTAGTTCTCGTAGAACGGCAGACCGGAGGTACCCCCGAAGCCGTCACCGTAACCCAGTTCGGTGTGCAGACGCAGGGTGTAGTTCTGGCTCAGTGGCTTGAACAGCTGGCCGCGGTAGTCCAGTTTGTAGAACGACAAGTCGCTGCCTGGAATCGTGGTTTCGAGGCTCAGGCTCTGAGAGTGACCGCGTGTTGCCAGCACACCTTTGTTCAACGTCGATTCGGACCAGCCGATCGAGGCTTTGAAGTTGGTGAAGTTCTCGCCTTCCTTGTTGATGAAATCAAAGATCTCGTCAACGGTGTACTTACCGGTCTTGAGCTTGTCCTGCTGCACACTCAACCCATAGGTCAGGCGCGACGTCTCGCTGATCGGGTAACCCAGGCTCACACCGGCACCCAGGCTGTCCACCGCGTAGCTCGCCACGTCGACGTCGAGGTCGTCGTAGTTGGTGCTGCGGTAGAAGGCGTTGTAACCCAGGCTCACGCCATCGGCAGTGAAGTAGGGATCGACGAAGCCGAAGTTGTATCGCGACTGGTACTCGGACCGGGTCAGGCCAACGGAAACCTTGTTACCGGTACCCAGGAAGTTGCTCTGGCTGATCGAGCCACCCAGGATCAAGCCTGCGCTCTGGGCAAAGCCGACGCTGGCGGTGATCGAACCGGAGGCCTGCTCTTCGACGCTGTAGTTCACGTCGACCTGATCGTCGGTGCCCGGCACCGGTGGGGTCTCGACGTTCACGTCCTTGAAGAAGCCCAGCCGTTCCAGGCGGGTCTTGGACTGGTCGATCAGGTAGGTCGAGGCCCAGCCGCCTTCCATCTGACGCATTTCGCGGCGCAGCACTTCGTCTTCGGTCTTGGTGTTGCCGCGGTAGTTGATGCGGTTGACGTACGCACGCTTGCCCGGATCGACCACGAACATGATGTCGACGGTGTGATCCTGGTCGTTTGGCTGGGGCACGCCGTTGACGTTGGCGAAGGTATAGCCTTCGTTACCCAGGCGACGGGTGATCAGCTCGGACGTGCTGGTCATCACCTTGCGCGAGAACACCTGGCCCGGCTGCACAAGCAGCAGCGACTTGACCTGGTCTTCCGGCACCTTGAGGTCACCGGAGAGCTTCACGTCACGGACGGTGTACTTCTCGCCTTCGTTGATGTTGACGGTGATGTAGACGTGTTTCTTGTCAGGCGTGATGGACACCTGGGTGGACGCGATGTCCATGTTGATGTAGCCGCGGTCCAGGTAGTAGGAACGCAGACGCTCCAGGTCACCGGACAGTTTTTCGCGGGCATACTTGTCGTCATTCTTGAAGAACGACAACCAGTTGGTGGTCTTGAGCTCGAACAGCTGACCCAGGGTGTCGTCATCGAACACGTTGTTGCCAACGATGTTGATGTGCTGGATGGCAGCGACGGTGCCCTCGTTGATCTTGATCTTCAAGGCCACACGGTTGCGCGGCTGAGGCACCACCTCGGCGTCGACCTCGGCCGAGTAGCGGCCCTGGGCCACGTACTGGCGCTGCAGCTCGTTACGCACGCCTTCGAGGGTAGCACGCTGGAAGATCTCGCCTTCGGCCAGGCCCGATTGCTTCAGGCCCTTCATCAGGTCTTCGGTACTGATCGCCTTGTTGCCTTCGATCTCGATGCTCGACACCGACGGGCGCTCGACCACATTGATGATCAGCACGTTGCCATCACGGTTCAGCTCGATGTCCTGGAAGAACCCGGTCTTGAACAGCGAGCGGGTCGACTCCACCAGGCGCCGGTCATCGGCCTGGTCGCCCACGTTCAGGGGCAAGGCACCGAAGACGCTGCCGGCGGAAACCCGCTGCAGGCCATTGACGCGGATATCGGAGATGGTGAAGGACTCGGCGTGAACTTCAGCGATCATCAGTGCGGAGAGCACCGCAGTTAGCAACAGACGTTTCATGAAGTCCTTTTATTCCAACTGGCAATAAACAACCTGCCGTCATGAACGACAGGTTTCGCAATTGAGCGAAGCTTTTATAGTCGACCCAGATCGTTGATCAGGGCGAGCAACATCACCCCCAAGACCAAACTGATACCGATCTGGCCCCCCCAACCTTGTACCCGGTCAGACAACGGACGACCGCGCGCCCATTCAACCAGGTAGAACAGCAAGTGCCCCCCATCCAGTACCGGGATGGGCAGCAGGTTAAGAACCCCCAGGCTTATGCTCAGGTAGGCCAGGAAATTCAGGAAATCCCCCACGCCGGACTGGGCTGAAGCGCCCGCCACTTTAGCAATGGTTATCGGTCCACTCAAGTTTTTTACCGAGAGCTCACCGAACAGCATTTTCTTCAGTGACCCAAGCGTGAGCACGCTCATGTTCCAAGTGCGCGACAGGCCTTCACCCACCGCCTCCAGCGGCCCATAGCTGACTTCGCGCAGCATCGAGGCCGGCCATTGACCGCCTTTGACGCCCGCCCCCAGGTAGCCTGCCGCCGCCTCACCCTCGCCCTTCACGCCCAGCGTTACCGGTACGTCCAAGGGCGCACCGTCGCGCTCCACACGCACTACCACCTGGGCGCCGGGCCGCGCGCGCACGCTATCGACCACCTGCTGCCATTCGTTCACCGACTGGCCGCCGATGCCCAACAACCGGTCGCCGGTCTTCAAGCCCGCCGCCCCGGCCGGCCCCTTGGGGTCGATCTCGGCCAGCACCGGCTCGATGGCCGGGCGCCAGGGTTGAAGCCCCAGCGAGCGAATCGGATCGGGCTCATCGGCGCCCTTCAACCACTGGTCGAGTTTCACCTGGCGCTGCTGCTCGGTACTGCTGCCTTCATCGCGCACACCGATGTTCAGCGTGCCGCTCTCACCCAGGCGGCGAACCAATTGCAGGTTGACCGCCGACCAACCGTTGGTCGGCTTGCCATCCACTGAGACGATTTCCTGACCGGCCGTCAGCCCAGCTGCTGCCGCCGGGCTGCCATTCTCGACGGTGCCGATTACCGGTCGGATCTGCTGGCTGCCTAGCATCGCCAGCACCCAGAAGAAGAAGATGGCCAGCAAAAAGTTGGCGACCGGCCCCGCGGCAACGATCGCGATGCGCTGGCCGACGGGCTTGCGATTGAACGATTGACCCACCAGTGCAGGGGGCACGTCGCCTTCGCGCTCGTCGAGCATCTTCACGTAGCCGCCCAGTGGAATGGCTGCGATGACGAACTCGGTGCCCTGGCGATCATGCCAGCGCACCAGCGGCGTACCGAAGCCCACGGAAAACCGCAGCACTTTCACGCCACAGCGACGCGCCACCCAGAAGTGGCCGAACTCATGGAAGGTGACCAGCACACCCAAGGCGACGAGCGTACCGATGATCATGTAGAGCGCTGTCATGTCCATCTCCGAATGATGAGCAATGGGTCAATAGGGGTGCTGTCGTCGATGACCGGGTGAGCCCGCCTCAGCGGCCGTTGCGGTCCAGCCAGGCCCAGGCCAGCTCGCGCGCGCGCTGGTCGGCGGCAAACACTGCTTCCAGCGTAGTCAGCGGCACCACGGGCTCCTGGTCCAGTACCTGTTCGATCATACTCGCGATCTCCGGGAAGCGGATACGGCCCTGGAGGAACGTCTGCACCGCCACTTCGTTGGCCGCATTGAGCACGGCCGGGGCGCTGTTGCCTGCCTGCGCCGCCTGTCGTGCCAAGCGCAGGCAGGGGAAACGCTGCTCATCGGGCGCCTCGAAATCCAGGCGCGCAATGCTGAACAGGTCCAGCGGCGCGACCCCGGAATCGATTCGCTCTGGCCAGGCCAGGGCATTGGCGATGGGTGTACGCATGTCCGGGTTACCCAACTGTGCCAGCACCGAACCGTCGACGTAATCAACCAGGGAGTGGATCACGCTCTGCGGGTGCACCACCACCTCGACCAAGCTGGGCGGCGCATCGAACAGCCAGCATGCCTCGATCAACTCCAGGCCCTTGTTCATCATGCTGGCCGAGTCGACGGAAATCTTGCGCCCCATCGACCAGTTCGGGTGGGCGCACGCCTGTTCGGGCGTGACGTCCTGCAGGGCCTGGGTCGATGTCTGGCGGAACGGTCCACCCGAGGCCGTCAGCAGAATGCGGCGCACACCCACAGCGCTCAGCCCGCGCGCGTAGTCGCCGGGCATGCACTGGAAGATGGCGTTGTGCTCACTGTCGATGGGCAACAACACGGCGCCCGACTGACGCACGGCGTCCATGAACAAGGCGCCCGACATGACCAGGGCCTCCTTGTTGGCCAGCAGCACCTTCTTGCCGGCCTGCACGGCGGCCAGGGTCGGCCGCAGGCCGGCGGCGCCGACGATAGCGGCCATGACCGCATCCACTTCGCTGGCGCAGGCGACCTGGCACAACCCGGCCTCGCCTTCCAGCACTTCGGTAGCGCACCCTGCCGCTGCCAGGCCTGCACGCAGGCGCCCCGCCGCGTCGGCGCTCGGCACCACGGCGTAGGCCGGGTGATGCCGCACACACAGGGCCAACAGCTCCTCGACGCGGGTGTAGCCGGTCAAGGCGAAGGCCTGATAGCGCTCAGGGTGGCGGGCAATCACGTCCAGGGTACTCAGACCAATGGAGCCGGTGGCCCCCAGCACGGTAATGCGTTGCACTTGACTCACATCACACCCCATTCAGCCGCCCACAACAGCACGGCGAACAATGGGATGGCCGCCGTCAGGCTGTCGATGCGGTCGAGCACGCCACCGTGGCCAGGCAGCAGATTGCTGCTGTCCTTGATGCCCGAGCGGCGCTTGAACATGCTTTCGGTCAGGTCGCCGATCACCGAGGCCATGACCACCAGCGCAGCGCCTGCCAGACCCAGCAGCAGCTGACCAATGCTCCAGTCTCGGCTGATACCCACCACCAGGGTGATCACCAGGCTGACCGCCAGCCCGCCGTACACGCCTTCCCAGCTTTTGCCAGGGCTGACCTGCGGCGCCAGCTTGCGCTTGCCGAAGGCCCTGCCGGAAAAGTACGCACCGATGTCGGCGGCCCAGACCAGAGCCATGACCGACAGGATCAGCCAGTTGCCCAGCGGCCAGTGCTTGAGCAGCACCAGGCCTTGCCAGGCCGGCAGCAACACCAGCAGGCCGATCAGCAGCCGGCAGGCAGCGCTGGCCCACAGTTCGCTGGTGCGTGGGTACGTCAGCACCAGCCAAGTGGCCAACCCCCACCAGATGACGGCAGCCCCAAGCACCCAGGGTGCAAGCTCCGGCAGGATGTACAGCAGCATCAACGCCCCGGCAACGACCAAGGCATAGGCGACACGCAGGGGCTGAGCCATCAACCCCGCCAACCGTGCCCACTCCCAGGCGCCGAGCGTTACCACCAGACCGATGAACAGGGCGAAGTTGCCCCCCTCGAGCAGGAAGAACCCACCCAGCGCTATGGGCAACAGGATCAGCGCGGTAATGATGCGTTGTTTAAGCATTAAGCACGCGCTCCAGCCTCGACCTGCTCGCTGGTCTTACCAAAGCGGCGCTGGCGCGAAGCGAAATCAGCCAATGCACTGCGCATGGCCTCGTGTTTGAAGTCCGGCCAGTAAAGGTCGGAGAAATACAACTCGGCGTAGGCCAGTTGCCACAACAGGAAATTGCTGATGCGATGCTCGCCGCCGGTGCGGATGCACAAGTCCGGCAAAGGCTGCTCGCCGGTCGCAAGGCACGTCTGCAACAACCCTGGGGTGATGTCGTCGGGGCGAAGATGGCCAGCCTGAACTTCACGCGCCAGCCGCTGCGCGGCCTGGGCGATGTCCCACTGCCCACCGTAGTTGGCGGCGATCTGCAGGATGAAGCGGCTGTTGCCTGCGGTCAGCGCCTCGGCTTCGCGCATGGCAGCCTGCAACTCCGGGTGAAAGCGCGAGCGGTCGCCGATGATGCGCAGGCTGATGTTGTTGTCGTTCAAGCGACGCGCCTCGCGACGCAGCGCCGAGAAGAACAACTCCATCAATGCACCGACCTCATCGGCAGGTCGCTGCCAGTTTTCACTGGAGAAGGCAAACAGGGTCAGCACTTCGACGCCGGCCTCGGCGCACACTTCGATGACTGCGCGCACGGCATCGACGCCTGCCTTGTGCCCGGCAACGCCAGGCAACAAGCGCCGTTTCGCCCAGCGATTGTTGCCGTCCATGATGATCGCAACGTGACGCGGCACCGAGGGAGGCACCGCTGGCTTGGTCTTTTCCATTAAAAAAACCCGGCCTTAGACGGCCATCAGGTCCTTTTCCTTGGCCTTGAAGGCTGCATCCACCTCGGCGACGAACTTGTCCGTCAGCTTCTGGATGTCATCGGCAGCGCGGCGCTCTTCGTCTTCGCTGATGGACTTGTCCTTGGTGAGCTTCTTCAAGTCCGCCAGGGCATCACGACGCACGTTGCGCACGGCGACCTTGGCGTCTTCGGCAACGCCGCTGGCCTGCTTGGTGTAGCCCTTGCGGGTTTCTTCGGTCAGGGCAGGCATCGGCACACGGATGGTGGTGCCGGCGCTCGACGGGTTCAGCCCGAGGTCGGAGGTCAGGATGGCCTTTTCGATGGCAGCGCTCAGGTTCTTGTCGTGAGCGACGATCTTCAAGGTGCGCGCGTCCTCGACGCTGATCGCAGCGACCTGGTTCAGCGGCATCTCGCTACCCCAGGCAGTGACCTTGACGCTGTCCAGAATGCTTGGGTGC
Organism: Pseudomonas sp. UBA5568; assembly: GCF_002425525.1. NCBI lineage: Bacteria > Pseudomonadati > Pseudomonadota > Gammaproteobacteria > Pseudomonadales > Pseudomonadaceae > Pseudomonas > Pseudomonas sp. UBA5568. Next base: position 79,661 of record NZ_DIMK01000045.1, read on the forward strand.
GCGCGACCGGTGCGGATGGCCGCCAGGTTGCGGCCCAGGGCCTCGATGGACTTGGTCATGCGGTCCTGCGCGTCTTTCTTGATGTCGTTGATCATGCTTGGCCTTCCTCGATCAGAGTGCCTTCAGCGCCGCCCACCACGATGTTCAGCAGGGCGCCTGGCTTGTTCATGTTGAATACCCGCAATGGCATGCCGTGGTCACGGCACAGGCAGATTGCGGTCAAGTCCATCACGCCGAGCTTACGATCCAGGACCTCGTCATAGGTCAGGCGATCGAACTTCTCGGCGTGCGGGTCCTTGAATGGATCGGCAGTGTACACACCATCGACCTTGGTCGCCTTCAGCACCACGTCGGCATCGATTTCGATGGCTCGCAGACAGGCTGCCGAGTCGGTGGTGAAGAACGGGTTGCCGGTACCGGCGGAGAAAATTACCACATCCCCGGAGTTGAGGTGGCGAATCGCTTTGCGACGGTCATAGTGATCGGTGACGCCCACCATGGAGATGGCCGACATGACCAGTGCCGGGATGTTCGAGCGCTCCAGCGCATCGCGCATGGCCAGGGCGTTCATCACGGTAGCCAGCATCCCCATGTGGTCGCCGGTAACGCGGTCCATGCCGGCGGCGCTCAGCGCAGCCCCTCGGAACAGGTTGCCACCACCGATGACCAGGCCGACCTGCACACCGATACCGACCAGCTGCCCTACTTCAAGGGCCATGCGATCGAGCACCTTCGGGTCGATCCCGAAGTCTTCGGAGCCCATCAGGGCCTCGCCGCTAAGTTTGAGCAAAATGCGTTTATAGCGAGGTTGGCGACCACTCACCTGCTGAGCCATTGCGAGTCTCTCCTGCGGCGTACTGTAGAAAATTCGTGCGGGCTGTTTGCAGCCTGCTAACTGTAGCGTGGCACCGTTTCGGCGCCAGCGGCGGCAGCGTCGTGTAAACGCCTCGCCGCTTTGACAAAGAGGCTGCGCGCGTGAGCGGGCAGCCTCTTTGGGGCGACAGACGGGGCTGTCTTACTGCTTGGCAGCAGCAACCTGTGCGGCAACTTCGGCAGCGAAGTCGTCGACTGGCTTCTCGATGCCTTCGCCAACCTTGAAGTAGGTGAAGGAAACGATTTCAGCACCGGCTTTCTTGGCCAGCTCGCCGACCTTGACTTCCGGGTTCATGACGAACGCCTGCTCTTTGAGCGAGGCTTCAGCCTTGAACTTGGTGATACGGCCGTTGATCATGTTTTCAACGATGTTTTCCGGCTTGCCGGCGATCTTGTCGGCGTTCAGCTGCAGGAAGACACCCTTCTCGCGCTCGATGGCTTCGGCGGAGATTTCCGACGAGTCCAGGAACTCGGGGTTGGACGCTGCAACGTGCATGGCGATGTTCTTGGCCAGCTCGACGTCACCGCCTTTCAGGACAACGACAGCACCGATCTTGTTGCCGTGCAGGTAGGCGCCGACCACGTCGCCTTCCACACGTACCAGGCGGCGGATGTTGACGTTTTCGCCGCACTTGGCGACCAGGGCTTCACGGGCAGCTTCACGCGAGGCGATCAGCGGAGCGGCGTCGGTCAGCTTCTGGGCGAAGGCTTCTTCCAGGCTTTCGGCGACGAAGTTCTTGAAGTCGTCTTGCAGGGCCAGGAAGTCGGTCTGCGAGTTCACTTCCAGCAGTACGGCGGCCTTGCCGTCGGTCTTGACGGCGATAGCGCCTTCGGCAGCCACGTTGCCAGCCTTCTTGGCGGCCTTGATGGCGCCCGAGGCACGCATGTCGTCAATGGCTTTTTCGATGTCGCCGTCAGCCTTTTCCAGGGCTTTCTTGCAATCCATCATGCCTTCGCCGGTACGCTCGCGCAGTTCTTTGACCAGCGCTGCAGTAATTGCTGCCATTTCAAAATCCTCTTGGAAAGTTTTTCAACCATTCCACCCGTTTGTGACGGGCGTTCAATTCTGCTAATCCGCTGTCTGTGCCTGCATGCCCATGAAAGGGACGGCTGCCGACAGCAGGATTTCAAGGTGGCAAAAAGGGGGCATAGCCCCCTTTTCGCGTGCCAAGTCGACGCTAGCGTCTATTACTCGGCAGCAGGTGCAGCCGCTTCTTCAGCGTAGACTTCGGTGCCGCCAGCAACGTTGTTGCGGCCACGGATGACAGCGTCAGCCATGGAAGTCATGTACAGCTCGATAGCGCGAATGGCGTCATCGTTACCTGGGATGATGTAGTCAACACCTTCCGGGCTGCTGTTGGTATCGACAACGCCAATGACCGGGATACCCAGTTTGTTGGCTTCGGTGATCGCGATGCGCTCGTGATCAACGTCGATGACGAACAGAGCGTCAGGCAGACCGCCCATGTCCTTGATGCCGCCCAGGCTGCGGTCCAGTTTTTCCAGATCGCGGGAGCGCATCAGGGCTTCTTTCTTGGTCAGCTTGGCAAAGGTGCCATCTTCGGCCTGAGTTTCCAGGTCGCGCAGACGCTTGATCGAAGCACGGATGGTCTTGTAGTTGGTCAGCATGCCGCCCAACCAACGGTGGTCAACGTACGGCGAACCGCAACGAGCAGCTTGCTCGGCGACGATCTTGCCGGCGGAACGCTTGGTGCCGACGAACAGGATCTTGTTCTTGCCCTGGGCCAGGCGCTCAACGAACGACAGGGCGTCGTTGAACATCGGCAGGGTTTTTTCCAGGTTGACGATGTGGATCTTGTTGCGCGCACCGAAAATGTACTTGCCCATTTTCGGGTTCCAGTAACGGGTCTGGTGGCCGAAGTGCACACCGGCCTTCAGCATATCGCGCATGTTGACTTGGGACATGATAGTTCCTTGATAAGTCGGGTTGGGCCTCCACGTATCCCAATGACCAACCCGCGAACCCTGAAGCTCGGGGCACCCAGGCCATCGTGTCGACACGTGTGTGGGTTTGGATGCAGACGGAGCTGGCTCCGAAAGCGGCGCATGTTATACCACAGGCTGCGCGCAAACAAAACACGAAACTCACCCCCCAACCGCCGGACGGCAGGGCATGTGCGCCAGCGCACGACCAGCGACGGTGCAGGTGTGGCGTGTTTGCAAGGGCCGCGTGCCGCTACGAGCCCGCACCTCTGATAGAATGACGCCTTTCCCGATTTGAACGCGCCGCCTGCGGCGCCGAGTAGAGAGCCTGTAATGACCGTCACCATCAAGACTGCAGAAGACATCGAGAAGATGCGCATCGCCGGCCGCCTGGCAGCCGACGTGCTGGAAATGATCGAGGAGCACGTCAAGCCCGGTGTCACCACCGAGGAGCT
>NZ_DIMK01000003.1:0-33395 GCF_002425525.1 Pseudomonas sp. UBA5568
CGCCTGGGCTACCGCGCGCTTAGAAGCAAAAGCCAAAGCAACAGCAACAGCAACAGCAACAGCAGCAGCAACAGCAACAGCAACAGCAGCCGCGACTGCGACTGCGGGCGATTTGCCTGGGAAAGACATTGGCATGTCTTTTCGAGACTGCGGCATTGCGCCGCAGGCAGTCAACCCTTGGCAAAACCCTGCAAGCCCGTAGAATCGCGCTTCCTTTTCGCCCGTCGCCTTGAACGGTGGCAACCGGCAACCAAGACCGAGTCCGCGCCTGACCCCATGAACGCTCATGTGAAATAGGCTCAACCCTCCCCGCCCGGCCGTCTTCCTGCATGGCCAAGCGGTTGAGTCTTGCCCAGGTCGCATCCGTGCAGCCTCTACCCTACCCGGGTCGACCAGCGTGCGCGCTCGAAAAGGCCAACCTTCGCCTATCCAACTAGAGGTACCTATGTCTGCGCGTTTGCTGGCCATGGCGCTGGCGCCGCTGCTCGGGCTGTTCATCATTGCCCTGGGCAACGGCTTCATGTCTTCTCTGACCACCCTGCGACTCGGCGAGGCTGGCGAGTCTGCCACCACCATCGGCATCGTCTCGTCCACCTACTTCATCGGCCTGACCCTGGGGGCCATCTTCAATGATCGGCTCATCCTGCGCATCGGCCATATCCGCGCCTACACCAGCTTTGCCTCGCTGATCGGCGTCACCATCCTGCTGCAAGGCCTGTTCTATGACGTGACCTGGTGGTCGGTGCTGCGCCTGATCAATGGCTGGGCGGCCGTGGGGGTGTTCCTGGTCATCGAGAGCTGGTTGTTGCTTGCCGGAGACGCCAAGATCCGCGGTCGCCTGCTGGCCTTGTACATGATCGCCTTCTATGGCGCCGGGGTGCTGGCTCAGGCAGGGCTTGGCGAGATCACCCGCCTGGGCGAGACTGCGCCTTTCATGCTGGCAGGTGTGCTGACCGCCCTGTCGGTGTTGCCGATCGTGATCCTGCCACGGGTTTCGCCACTGCTGGACCAGGTAGAGCCGCTCAAGCCGCGGCAACTGCTGGGCGTGGCACCCTCGGGACTGGTGGGATGCTTTGGTTCGGGCGTGGCCATTGCCGGGATCTATACGTTGCTGCCGCTGTATCTCCAACGTATCGGGCTGGACGTCGGCGAAGTAGGCAACATGATGGCCTGGGTCATCCTCGGGGCCATGCTGTTGCAATACCCGGTGGGGCGGTGGTCGGACCGCAAGGACCGTCAGGACGTGCTGATTGCCCTGGCGGCGGTGTGCGCGGCGCTGGCATTGGTCACCGTGTTCCTGCCTTCGGATGCATTCCTGCTGCCGGCGATGCTGTTTCTGCTGGGAGGCGGGGTGTTCACCTTGTATCCGGTGGCGGTCAGCCATGCAGCCGACCGTGCCCCATCCGATGCCTTGGTGCCCATGATCCAAGGGCTGCTGCTAATCAACTCGCTGGGCTCGGCGATGGCGCCGATGGCGATATCACCCGTGATGACCGAGTTTGGCGAAGCCGGGCTTTTCTGGGCGTTTGCCGTGGTCAACCTGTTGATGGTGGGCTTTTTCCTGTGGCGGCGCGGCAAGCGCCCGGCCGCGGAACACCCTGCCCCGTTCACGGCCTCCACCACCTTCTCGCCTACTGGCGCTGAACTGCGGGTCACCGAGGACCTGATGCATGCCGCGCAGGAGCATCCTCCGATGGAAACGGCCGAACCCAAGCCTTCGCACCACGGCGAGGCCTGTTGAGGCAAGCGTGCCCTAACCGACCATCCGTCGCCCTCTGGGCACCTCCTGTGCAGGACTATGCCAAAGCAATGACAGAATCCATGCACAGGAGCTTCGCCATGATTCGCATCCGTAGCCTTTCGCTGTCCGTTGCTTTCGCCTTGGCCACCCTGGCCGGTACCAGTCAGGCCGCCACTGACACCACCAACACCGACATGCACCCGAAAACCGACCAGATGGGCGGCAAGACTGCAGGTGAAGGCAGCAGCGTGAATACCCCAGGCAGCAGCCGTGACAATGACAGCAGCAACGCCGGAGCCGTAGGTGCCCATGACGGTGCTGCGGGCGGCTCCAACAGCACCGGCGAAGCCACTGGCTCAGGCGCAGGCGCCACTGGTGGTCAAGCTGAAGATCAAGACAGTCACTAAGACCACGGTCCAGTGGCCACCCGGCGTAATCATCCGATCGATTACGCTCATAGCAATTTTCCATTGAATGGCCCGCGCAATGTGCAGTAAGCTCGGGCTCATTCACTGGAGAGCAGCATGCAAGCAACCATCCACACACTCGCTACTACCACTGGCCGCGCCCCGCGCCCGGCAGCGGTCGTGACCGTGTGCGTGAACGCACCTGCCTCCTATTACTTCGGGTATTGGTTTAGCCACTAGGCGCCGATACCCACACGGCGTCCACCTTCGAGGGGCCGCCGAACATGAGAATACTCAAACCCCCGGTCGGCCTCCCGACCGGGGGTTTTGTTTTTTCAGGCCTACACCCAAACGATCCAGAGGACAGATTCATGAAATACGACACCTATTACGTAACCAGCACCTCCACCTGGCGATTTAGCCACGTCCGCTCGGGCCAGCCTGCCGCCTCCGACCGGTTCTGCACAGGTGGCACTGATTCAGCCAATAGCCAAACACCGATCTGTCGAACACCTCGATAGGGCCGACTGCGCAGCCATAGTGCCTGCCGTCCGCCCAAGGAAAACCCTCATGCAAGCCTCCAGCCTCGCCCTGCCCCTGACCCAAGCCCAAGCTGCCAATACCGCTGTCAGCCGCCGCCTTCCCAGCCCGCACCTGCTCAAACAACAGATGCCGTTGTCTGCCTCGCTCGCACACCAAGTCCAGGCGCACCGCCAAGCCATTTGCGACATTCTCGAAGGGCGCGACCCTCGCCTGCTTGTCATCGTAGGGCCATGCTCGCTGCATGATCCGCGCGCGGCGCTGGAATATGCCGATCGCCTGGCCGCGTTGAGCCGACAGGTCGGCGAACGCATGCTGCTGGTGATGCGTGCGTACGTGGAAAAACCGCGCACGACGGTGGGCTGGAAGGGCCTGGCTTACGACCCTCACCTCGATGGCAGCGACGACATGCATGCAGGTCTGGCACTGTCGCGGGGGCTGATGCTGGGCATGATCGAACGGGGCCTGCCGGTTGCGACCGAATTGCTGCAGCCCATGGCCGCTGGCTACTTCGACGATGTGCTGGCCTGGGCCGCCATCGGCGCCCGCACCACCGAATCACAGATTCATCGAGAAATGGTCAGCGGGCTGGCGCTGCCGGTAGGCTTCAAGAACGGCACCGATGGCGGCGTTGCCATCGCGACGGACGCCATGCGCAGTGCTGCCCATGCCCACCGGCATTTCGGCATGGATGCACAGGGCTACCCTGCGATCGTCGAAACCCTGGGTAACGCGCATACTCACCTGGTGCTGCGAGGTGGCCATCAAGGTCCGAACTACGACGCCCACAGCCTTGCCCTGGCCCGTCAGGGGCTCGCCAAAGCAGGCCTGCCTGCGCGCATCATGGTCGATTGCAGCCATGCCAACAGTGGCAAGGACCCCGCCCGGCAACCGGCTGTTTTCAACGAGGTGTTGCAACAGCGATTGAGCGGCGACACCTCGATCGTCGGCATGATGATCGAGGGGCACTTGTTCGAGGGTTGTCAGGCCCTGAGCAACGGGGCGCTGAAATACGGCGTGTCCATCACCGATGGCTGTCTTGGCTGGACCACCACTGAGACCTTGTTGCAGGGTGCGGCACGCCTTTTGGGTGAGCGGCAGGCCGAACCCTGCGAGACACGACCGGTTGAAGTGCGTTAGGCTTTGCCTCTTTACCCTCCCAAGGAGCAGTACCCCATGGCACGTGCAACCGCCCGTCACATCCTGGTCAACAGCGAAGACAAGTGCAACGAACTCAAGGCCCAGATCGAAGCGGGTGCCGACTTCGCTGAAATCGCCAAGGCCAACTCCACCTGCCCGTCCAGCCGTCAGGGTGGTGACCTGGGCTCGTTCGGTCCTGGCCAGATGGTCAAGGAATTCGATACCGTGGTCTTCAGCGCCCCGGTCAACACCGTGCAGGGTCCGGTCAAGACTCAGTTCGGCTACCACCTGCTGGAAGTGACCAGCCGCCAGGACTAAGCCCTGCGAAGCAAGCCCGGTAGGAGGGAGTGGCGCAAAGCCGCTGCTTTGGCCTCACGCGAAGGCCCCTGCGGAACCTTTGATCAGCCGCTCCGCTCCTACGCTCAGCCCATCCCGGGCGATGCCCAACGGCTTTCTTCGTTCCAGTCGGCGCCGGCGCGCTGTTAGGGAGCTTTGCATGACCCTCAAAGGCAAGACAGCAGTGATCACAGGTTCCACCAGCGGCATTGGCCTGGGCATTGCCCATGTGCTGGCGCGAGCGGGGGCCAACATCGTGCTCAACGGTTTTGGTGACCCTTCACCTGCCATCGCCAGCCTTGAGCAATTAGGGGTGCAGGTGCGCCATCACCCCGCTGATCTTGCCGATGCCGCGCAGATCGAGGCCATGCTGGACTTTGCCGAACAGGCATTCGGTGCCGTGGATATCCTGGTCAACAATGCCGGGATCCAGCATGTGGCACCTGTCGAGCACTTCCCGGTGGACAGCTGGGACAAGATCATTGCCTTGAACCTGTCTGCGGTCTTCCACGGCACTCGCCTGGTGCTGCCAGGTATGCGCGCCCGCAACTGGGGCCGCATCATCAACATCGCCTCGGTCCATGGGCTCGTCGGCTCCACCGGCAAGGCCGCATATGTCGCCGCCAAGCATGGGGTGATTGGCCTGACCAAGGTCGTAGGGCTGGAAACCGCCATGAGCGGCGTGACCTGCAATGCCCTGTGCCCAGGCTGGGTGTTGACGCCGCTGGTGCAGCAGCAGATCGACGCACGTGCTGCAACCGGCGTCGATCCGCAGCAGGCAGAACGGGAATTGCTCGCGGAAAAACAGCCTTCACAAGCGTTCGTAGCGCCCGAGCACCTGGGCGAGCTTGTGCTGTTTCTATGCAGCGAGGCTGGCAGCCAGGTGCGCGGTGCGGCCTGGAACATGGACGGTGGATGGCTGGCGCAATAAGCCATGCCGATTCGCGGTGGTAGCGGTGCGTCGGGCATAATGGCTGCTTTCTCTCGCTGCATGCACAGGTAGATCATGAAAGCCCAAGCCCGCCACATCCTGGTCAAGACTGCTGACGAAGCCGAAAAGCTCAAGCAGCGCATCGCCAAGGGTGAGGCGTTCGATGTGCTCGCCAGGAAGTTCTCCCTCTGCCCCTCGGGCAAGCGTGGCGGTGATCTTGGAGAGATCCGCCCTGGGCAGATGGTCGGTGCGATCGACCAGGTCATCTTCAAGAAGCCCCTGCGCGTTGTGCATGGGCCCGTGAAGAGCAAATTCGGCTATCACCTGGTGCAGACGTTCTACCGCGACTGAGTCTCAACACTGCCGTCTAAATACCCAGCAACTAGCAGTTCTGCCAGTTGTCGCTCCCAAGCCTTCCTCTGTAAAAAGTGCCTGACCCCGCGCAATTGACGTTGCGCGCTGGCTTTGAATGGAGGCTTTGCTATGCGTGTACGACTGATTGTGGGCTCACTGAGTTTGCTGGGCGCGGCCCTGCCATCCGCTCAGGCAGCTTGTACATTTTCCCCTGGGGCCGGTAACGACACGTATGTCTGCGACAGCGGGTCAGCGCCTTCGCTGGTGGATACCGAGGGTGACAACCGTCTGGTGTTTCCGGCAGGTGGCACCGGCGCCATCGAGGGCGATGTCACCTTTGGCCCAGGCCGGGACAGTATCGACATGGCCTCCGGCACGATCGCCGGCAACGTCAATCAGGGTGGCGGCATCGATGACTTCGTCATGAGCGGCGGCGTGATCGAGGGTAACGTCAACCAGGGTGACGGGCTGGACACCTTCTACATGTCCGGCGGCTGGATCAAGGGCACCTTCGACAGCGGCGACTACGCCGAAATGGACGGCGGCAGGATCGGAAACGTCAACCTGCGCCTGGACAAGAATACCTTCATCATGCGCGGTGGCAGCGTTGACAGGAATGTCATTGCCGCGTTCGACACCGATTACATCGAGGTCTTCGATGGCACTATTGGCGGCAATATCAGCGTCAGCGGCGGCGACGACAGCGTCCTGATCCATGGCGGCAGCGTCGCAGGGGACGTGCTGCTCAGCACGGGCAACGATCGCTTCGTCTGGGACGGCGGGACGATCGGCGGGAAAGTCGATGCCGGGCCGGGCGACGACACTGCGCTGCTCTCCGGGCTTAATCCGGAAACGCTGATCATCACAATCGATGGCGGCGAAGGCAACGATATCCTCACGTTCGACAATAGCCGCGCGGTGGGCGGTGCTCGCTACCTCAACTGGGAGACGGTGGCGTTGACCAATCTTAGTCAGCTGGCGCTCAACGACACCCTGGTCCTTGGAGACGCCGGCACCGGAACCGGCAGGCTCACCCTCGACAGCAACAGCGTCCTTGCCTCAAGCGAGGGCGTGATCACAGCGTTTGGCCCAGGGCAACGCGCATCGGTGAGTAACGCCGGAACGCTCAACCTCACCGAGGGTGGCGATGCCCTGGGCCGTCTTACCATCCAAGGCGACTATGTCGGCGAAAACGGCCTGTTGCGCGTGAACAGTGTGCTGGCCGGTGACAATGCGCCCTCCGATCGCCTGGTGGTCAGCGCCGGGTCCATAACGGGGACGACCGGCCTGATCGTCAACAATCTGGGGGGAGCCGGCGCGTCGACACCCCAGAACGGCATTCAGGTCGTGGAGGCACGCGACGGTGCCACCAGTACGGCTACCGCCTTCGTGCAAACGCAAACCCTTTCGGCGGGTGCCTACGACTATCGATTGTTCAAAGGTGGTGTTACCGCTGGCAGCGAGAACAACTGGTACCTGCGCTCGACGCTGGTGGCGCCACCTGTGGTGACGCCGCCGGCTGAGCCCGAACCCGAGGTCCCTGCCGAGCCGGCCCCCGAACAGCCGGCGGTTACCCCGCCGGTTGCCGCTCCAGCCCCAGGGCAACTGGACTTGCCCGCCCCGATCGCCGGCAACCAGAGCCTGCCGCTGTATCGTCCCGAGGTCGCGGTCTACGCCGCCGCCCCCAGGGGGGCAGCCATCGTGGTGCGCCAGGGGCTGGGCACCTTCCATCAGCGTCAGGGCGACCAGCAGTTGCTGGAGGGCCAGGGCGCACTGCCCGCTGCCTGGGGTCAGGCCTACGGCGGCGCACTCCGTCAACAGTGGAGTGGTACGGTCAGCCCCAGCCTCGATGGCGACCTGTATGGCTTCAAGGTTGGTCAGGACGTGTACGCTCATGTGAGTGATAGCGGTGCCCGTCAACACGCTGGGGTATACCTCAGCCAGTCTCGCCTGACGGCCGGTGTCAAGGGCTTCGCGTTGGCCCAGGAGAACCGTAGCGTCGGTGACTTGCGCCTGGATGGAAAAAGCGCAGGTGCGTACTGGAGCTGGGTGGGTGCGCAAGGTGGCTATCTGGATGGCGTGTTGCAATACACCCGTCTGGATGGGCGGGCGCGCTCGGACCGAGGCGACAAGTTGGACTTGGACGGGGACGCCTGGGCCGCTTCGCTGGAAGCCGGCGTGCCCGTAACCTTGTCATCGCACTGGGCAATCGAGCCGCAGGCACAGGTCATCGCCCAGAAGACCAAGTTCGATACCGCAAATGATCGCGTCTCGCGTATCGATCATGACGCGCAGGTTGAACTCACTGGCCGCATCGGGCTGCGCCTGGAGGGACGATTCCAGCCCAACGGGGCCCGGCTGCTGCAGCCCTACGCGCAAGTGAACCTGTGGCATGGGGACGGCGGCAGGGATGCGCTGGTCTTCGACAAGACGGACAAGGTCAAGACTGATTACCGCTACACCGCCCTGCAAGCCGAAGCAGGCGTTGCAGCGCAACTCAATACTTCGTTGAGCGTGCACGGCGGGATTCAGTACACGACGCATCTGGATAGCCGTGAACAAGAGGCCAGCGGCGTCAACCTGGGCGTACGCTGGCAGTTCTGACAAGTAAGCGGGGGGCGCGGCCANNACTGCCCTTGACTAACGCCGAACGACCAACAGCCCTGCCCCTGCGCTTGCCAGCAGCGCGGCACTGGTGCGATTGAACAACCTATGAGGCCGCGGCCGCGAGAACCATCGCTGCAAATAAGCGCCCACTGCAGCGTAGAGCGCGATGGCTGCCCATTCCAGCAGTAGAAACAAAACCCCTAGTAACAGGAACTGTTGGCCTACCGGCACGGGGCTGGCGACCGATACGAACTGTGGCAGAAAGGCTGTAAATATCAGGATGGCTTTCGGGTTGCCTGCTGCAACCATGAACTCCTGACGCGCCAGGCGCCACCCACTGCGCGCCGAGTACCCAGCATCGACGGCCGCGGCCACTGGCGCACGCCACAGTTGCCACGCCAGATAGAACAGATACACCGCCCCCACCACTTTTATCGCCAGAAACAGGGTTTCGCTGGTATGCAGGACCACGGCCAGGCCCATGGCCGCAAGGCCTATCATGCCGCTGAAAGCAAACAGACGCCCTACCCCGGCAAGGCAAGCGGCGCGCAACCCATAGCGACTGGCATTGTGCAGCGACAACAGGTTGTTGGGACCTGGTGCCATGTTCAGGGCAAAGCAGGCCGGTATGAAAAGCATCAGGCTGGCAAGGTCCATCCCTCTATCCTCTGAATTTAGGGCTGTATCGCAGGTACCAGGCCGCAGCGTCAAGGTACAGTCACGCGCGACAACTGTACGGGCCAGCAGCGTCTGTTTAAGCTGTCAGCCATCACGAGGACCTTCCGATGCCGCGTTCCAATACCCGCCTGTGGCGAGATCCACGCTTGCCGCAGGTCGAGAGCCGCCGTGCCTGCAACAGCCGGGCCTGCTACAAAGCCCATAGCCATCCGACCTTCTCCATCGGTGCCGTGGACGCGGGTTCCAGCCTGTTCACAGGTGCAGGTTGCAGGACCGAGCGGCTCACCCCCGGTACGCTGGTGGCGGTCCCTGCGCACCGGGTCCATGCCTGCAACCCCGAGGCAGACCAGCCCTGGAGCTACCAGATGCTGCATGTGGATGCGCGCTGGCTGGCCGAGCTGCGCACTGAGTCCGGCCTGCCCTGCGGCGCGCCTGAACAACCGGCGCGTGTCAGCCGGGATGCCGAAGCGTACCACCGATTCTGCCAACTCAACGACGTGCTGTTTTCCGAGGCGGCCCCGATGCAAAAGGAGGCCGAGCTGATCGCTTTTCTGTGCGACATGGATTTCGACACCTTCTCGCCCTTGGCCGCAGCACCCGTCCTTCAAGCCCCAGCGCTGCAGGATTTGCTGACGACCCTGCACGACCAGGATCCGGCTCGCCTGACCGTGAAGTCATTGGCCCGGGAGGCAGGCCTTGGTCGTTATCAACTGATTCGCGCGTTTCGGGCTGCCACAGGTCTGACGCCGCACGCCTACTTGCTCAACGCCAGGATCAACCAGGGCCGTCAACTGCTCCGGCAGGGTCACCGACTGGTTCAGGTCGCCCACGACCTGGGGTTCGCCGATCAAAGCCATTTTCAGCGGGTATTCAAGGCGCATGTCGGGATCACACCGGGGCATTACCTCAAGGCTCAGACCATGAAGTAAGGCTGCGCGGTCACCACCTGCAATATTGTTCAATACGCAGCGTGCCTGCAGTCGCACACTCAGGCAACTGATCTCAAGCGCCGAGTCACCTGCGACCATGCAAGCATTTATCCTGATTGCCCTTGCCCACTTCCTGGCGCTGTTGTCGCCCGGGCCGGATTTCTTCCTGATTGCCCGAACCGCAATTGCCAGTGGCTGGCGCGTGGCCAGCGGCGCATGCGTGGGCATTGCCCTGGGCAACGGGGTATTCATCGTGCTGGCCTTCACCGGGGTGTCCATACTGCGCGAGGGCAGCGCGCTGTTCGAGCTGTTGCAACTGGCCGGTGCGGTTTACCTGGTCTATCTGGGTATTGCGTTTCTGCGTCATGCCGGCACTACCAGCATGTCCCCGACTTCGGCCAGCAGCGCACCCACCTGGTGGCGCAACCTGCAGATGGGCCTGCTGTCCGGCCTGCTCAATCCAAAAAATGGGTTGTTTTACGCAAGCCTGGCCAGCCTGGTAGCGGGCAGCTCTACTATGTGGCTGTTGTCGTACGGCATCTGGATGTTCTGCGCGGTGCTTGCCTGGGACCTGCTGGTCGCTGTCAGCATAGGCCACCCGCGGGTACTGCGGCGATTCAGCAGTGCCCTGCCCTTACTCGAACGGCTGTCAGGCCTCGTGTTGCTACTGCTCGGCATCGGTTTGCTGATCACGCTGGCCTGGCGTTGACCAGCATCAGTGTACGCAGGTCCATCAGGCTGAAATGCCCACTGGTCCATCCCCCGGTATCCAAGTGCCACACATTGCCCAGCTGCCTGACAGACTGGACAGTGGTATGACCGACCAGCAGGGCGCGCAACCCTTTTACGGGCGTGGTATCGGCCTGCTTCAAACGTCGCCTTGACCACAGGCAGGTTTCAAGCACGTCTGGGTCATCGTCCAGTTCGAGCCAGGTACGCAGGGTGGACCAGTCGTCGAACGGGCTGTCGGCATGCAACAGGCCAATGGGGCCGCTTGCCGACTCGACCTGCAAGGCGATCGGCATCTGTTCGAAACGCTCGACGAAGCGCAGCTGCTCAGCGGCCGTCGAATCGATGAACCACCCACCCCCTGCTGCACGGTACATCGCCAGGTCCAGCCGGCCGCCACGGACCAGGTTGATCGCCAGCGACTCGTGGTTGCCCTGGACCGCATAAAACCATGGCTGCTCCAGCCAATGCAGGGCTGCCCGGCTAAAGGGCCCGCGATCGACCAGGTCGCCGACGCTGAATAGCCGATCCTTTTCCTTGTTGAAACCGACGGCGTCCAGGCTTTGCTGCAACCGGTCGAAATGGCCGTGTATGTCTCCAACGGCCAGATCCCGACCTTGAACATTGGCACCGACAAGCTGGAAACGCTGCATGACCTTATTCCTTTGCAAGTAGACAAAGACTTTCTAGGACTTTGCCTGGGCAGCATGGCACAAGCGGCTGGTCGGGAGTATGCTCGGCGATCACGTGCCAGGGAAGGAAGTGTCATGAATCTGTGCGCTGCACAACTGGGTTCATTCAAGGGCGATGTGGCGGCCAACGTCAGGCGTCATCTGGCCTGCATCGAACAAGCTGCGAGGCTGGGCGCTGCCGTGATCGTCTTTCCCGAGTTGTCGTTGACCGGTTACGAACCCACCATTGCCCGTCAGGCTGCGCTGCCCCTGGGCTCCCCACGCCTGGACCCGCTGCAAGCGGCAAGTGACCGCCTGGGCATCCTCGTTGTGGCGGGATTACCGTTGCCAACCCCGAACGGCATCCAGATCGGCATGCCGATCTTCACCCCGGGCGCCCCACGCCAAGCCTATGCAAAACAGCGTCTGCACGAAGATGAACTGCCCTACTTCAACGCAGGGGTGAGCACCTCGCTGATTCAGACGGCGCATCACCAAATTGCGCCCGCCATCTGCTATGAATCGATGTTCATGGCACATGCTGCATCGGCACGAGAACGAGGGGCAGACATCTATCTGGTGAGTGTGGCCAAGACGGCAAAAGGCGTAAGCGAAGGACACATGCATTATCCGCAGGTGGCGCGCGAACTGGGCCTGACCGTGCTGATGGCCAACTGCGTTGGACCCGCCGGCGAGTTCCTGGCGGCCGGTGGTTCTGCGGCGTGGGACAGTGAGGGTCGCCTGCTGGCTTGCCTGGACTCCCACAGCGAAGGCCTGCTGCTGCTGGACACCGAGGCTGGCACTGCCAGCGTGATGCCGCTGGATGCGCCCGCGTGATTTACCTGGTACTGGCACTGGCGAGCTACGGGCTAAGCTACTACGTGATCGGGTTGCTAATCGATGGCCAGGTGGCCGACATTGCCGAGGGCATGCGCCATCGCCGTGATGCGCCTGCCCCAGGTCAATACCTGCGGGCTGTTCAGGCACGATTGCGCCGTGTGCGCTGGGAGTATTCACTCATGGTAGGTACATTTCTGACTGCACTCTCGTGCGTTGGCGCCTACTGGCTGGGCTGAAGCCGCAAGTCCAGTGGCAACGTCTGCCGGCCTTCGAGGGCCAATAGCAGTTGTTTGGCGGCCAGGCCACCGGCAAAGCCGGTGAGCCCACCGCCAGTCCCTATCACACGATGACAGGGCGCAATGATCGAAATCGGATTGCGGCCATTGGCAGCGCCTACCGCCCGCACGGCACTGGGGTTGCCGATCTGCTGGGCGATCTGACCATACGTGCGGGTTTCACCAAAGGGTATGCAGAGCAATGCGTCCCACACTCGACGCTGAAACGCCGTCCCAGAGAATTCCAGGGCCAGATCGAAACACTGACGTGAGCCGGCGAAGTATTCGGTCAGTTGACGTGCGGTTTCGATCAGAACGGGGCAGTGATCGTCACGCTGCAACGGACCAAGACGCACTCTGTTTTCCCGCTCCTGCTCCCACAGCACGGCGATCAGCCTTTGATCCCGAGAGACAAGGGTCAGCGTGCCAACCAGCGATGGCATGAGGGTGTACAGGCTGGGCATACCGCTACTCGGAAATGAAAAGGCAGCGTGCGGGGGGTGCTTATGACAAAGCGACTAACCGTAATGGAACTGAATTACTGCGAATCGGCACCGGTCAACACTTGTGAACGCTGCAAGAAACTGACGAGGTGAATCATGACTATCGAAGCTGAGACGCTCGCACAACTCGCTCAAGCCCTGAAGGCACAAGGGGCCAGGTTGATCGCTGACCTGACGTTCATCCGCGCGCCTTACCGGTGTGGCAAGCGCTGGGTATGCAATGTAGTACGCCGCAAAACCGCACGCAAGCCTGCACTGCTTCAATGAACGGCGCGCCGCAACTACCACGCTCTTGAATAGGCGAAGGACCGCCCTTTTTCCTGCGATCACGCCCGCCTGCAAACCCGCCTGACGCACCTGTCACTCAAGGCATTCGCGTGCCGCCACCCTTAGCTTGTCGCCCGACAGAAAGCTGCCTTTATAGAATGTCGCGCGGCTACCCTCCCCCGACTCGATCACCTCCAGCACATCATCGGTCGTCACCGCACTAGGCGCCGTCATGCGTACGCCATGGGGGATGGATTTCTGCGTTGAATTGGGTGCCAAGGCCTGCCATTGCGGCATAACGCAGGCGGCATATTGCTGGGGCGTTTTGGATGTGAGCTTGCTTGCAGTGGGCTTGCCGGGTGAAGCGCAGCCCACGAGTGCTACACACAGCGCCGCCACGACATACAGGAAGTTAGGCATTTCTTTGGCCTCGATCAGTCGCGGGCATTTTAGCAAGTGAAAGGGCCAAGGAGGAATGGACCATCGTCGAATTCCGGAAACATCACGGTTGCCCTTTTTTACCGGCGTGCGGAACGAATGCAGCCTGTCTTGTTTCTGATGAGCAATCATGCACAGCCACACAAATGTGGGCACTGCTTGACTGATTTAATTGGGCGATTCGCTGGAGTCCTACATGGTGTGGTGGCTAGAAGTGCTAGCACAATTTGCAACATCGACCGGTCTGGCCGTGGTGTGCATCCTGGTGTTCTGGACCTACGGGCTGGCGTTCGGCAGGTTGTACATGAAGCTGCTCGCTTGCCTGCTGGCCAGCGTGCTGCTGATGGTCGCTGCATTCCCGCATGGGGTGAATTTTGCTACAGGCCTGGGCGCAACAGTAGGCAACAGTCACTCATTGTCGTTGTTCCTGGCTGACGCCAGCGGGGTTATCGCCGCAGTTCTGATCGCCTCTTTTTTCTTCAACCCGGAACGCTTGATAGAGTAGGCGGCGCTGTGCAGGTTGTCGCCTGACAGTTCTGCCAGTAGCAAGGGCAGGTATAGGGTGGCAATGTCATCAGGCCAATCCCGGCACGCGAACCCTTCAGCCAAGGATGCCGAGCCCATGAACGAGTCGTCTAAACAAACGCGGTTGTTTTACCAGAACGGTAAGCTGATAACCCTCGTGAGCCCCGAGCAGCGTCAGCAGATCTTTCGCTCCCCTGATACAGCGCTTGCCGAAACGCGTGTTGATAGTGGCCCGGCCTTGCTGGGTACTGACGCTCAGGGATCGGTTCTAATGGTGCAATCCGAAGATCAAGCACCCTCCTGATTGGGGTCGTAGGCAGGTGGAGAAAGAGCGTGGGCACAGGCGTTCCCTTCCGTTGCTGGAAGCCGGGCCAAGCGCAGCGGCTGACAAACATGCTAACGTTGAACGCATCGCCCATCGAGTCAACATGTTCATGGAATCACTTGACTGCATCAAATCGGACTTGGTCAAAACCGCAGATCATCTAGAAGAACTTGGCAAAGCCATGAACGGCCATGCGCGCTTCATGCAGGCGCGGGGTGCTCATCCGGATCAGATCGACGTGAACGCACACATTGAAGCCCTTGCACAGGTAACCGAAGCCCTGCGGGAGGTGGCAACCAAGATGCAGAGCTCACTTAGCCCTGCCGTGCGTAACAAGTGACGCATTGAGTACAATCCCATCCCCCGAAGATCGTCTCAATGAAACCTGAGCTTGACCACCTTGCTCAGCGCCCAGCCGCCGAATACGTAGAACAGGTCCAGGTAGAAGCGGCCGGCATAGTTGGGCATAGGGTGGTTGTCGATGAGCTGCTCAGGACCGGGGGCAGGCGGCATGAGCGCGTAAAGTGCGTTCGGGATCAAGGCCAGGGCGATCAGCAGCAAGTAGGCTGCCCCTTTGATCCAGTGCGCGCGTGGTGTAGGCCTGGCTGACCATTTGACGCCGTAATACGCGATCAGGCCTGCCACGGGCAATACCCAGAAATGTGTTGGGATGCCAATGAACATTTCAGCTACAGCACTTCTTGTTTCCACGCACTTTCCTCCGATTGAATACGCGAAGTATTGCGGTTGAGTGCGTCAAAAGCAAAGTGCTCATGACGCCTCTACGCGCTTGGCTTCTACTTCAGTATTCAGTTAGCTGTCGTGGCGAAAAGCATCGGGCACTCCCAGTGCCGCGGTCATGTCGCTGGGTTTGCATCCAGCGTGGATGCAAACCCAGTACACGTCTCGTACCAAGCGTAGTAGCGTTCGCCTTTCGACGAACTGCCAAGGTCCGTTGCTTATGTCCATGGACCGGGCCACTCACGAACTGGGAAGTCAAATGGAACACGTTCATTCCGTCAGCCAAGACGTCATCGATTCAGCACTCATTGCGTTTTCACGTTTCAAGATTGGTGAGATCAAGGTTTACGATCTGGAAAATGCAATGAGTTATGAAGCCGGACAAGCGCTTGCCCGCAGCGGGCTGGTGCGATTCTCGATTCACAAGCTGCCATCGGGACGGTACCGCATCAGTGACGAGGGCGAGAACGCGATCACCGAAGCAGGCCGCGAACGGCTGGAGATGATTAGGGGTTGAGCTGATAGTTGGCTGAAATAAATCCCCAGAGATGCAGCTGCAGACGGCACAGGATTGACCCGTGCCGTCTCGCACCCTCAAGTACCCTGACTCCAATGAGCAGCGATCGCCAGCACGACGAAAGCCACCACCGCCTCCACAACAAGGTAGATACCGTAGAAGTCCTCTGAAAACATACGCAACTTTCCGCTTGAATAACGACTGACCTGAGCCGAATGACCCGGCGCCTGAATCAGATAAGCGGTGGCATTCAGAAGTTCATGCCCGGTAAAAACTGTCAGGCGACTCCAGGCGGAATGCCATCCTTGTTCTTGTCCTTGAGTCGCGCTTTTTCCTCCTCGGTGGCGTGAGCCGGTACCTGATCTTTTTTGGGTTCAGGTTGCTGTTCAGTCATGTTCAAACTCCTCAACGTGTGAAACGTTGGGCATTTGTTGCGCTCAGCAGTTCAGACGTATCGGCAGCCATCATGTTCCATGACCGCTCTTGGGGATGCTCTGGGAATTGAAAGAAGCCACTTCGCGGGCCCTCATGACGCCCCAGGCCAATGCCCGGGACATGGACTCCTTTGGGCGGTCGTCGAACGCCTCCTCATAGACAGGCACGCCGCCAGGGGCATAGACACCTATGAACAGCTGAACGAGGCCTTTTCGGGACAGACGAACCTGTACATTAATCGACGTCTTGTCGCTTAATGTCTCTTCGTGCGCGCGATGGTGCAACGTAGGGTCAGCCCAGGACCAGAACACACTGCCGCGTATCCGCATCGCGCCTCCTAATACTTTAGTCTAATGGCCGCTAAGAGGGACATTAGCCGCCTGCCGCTTGGGCTACTAGCGAAATATGGCATCGAACCTCATCGATCAGACGAGCGGGAACGTCGGTGCCATAATGCTGGGCTGTCGCGATAGAGCGCCATTAGCGATGCCTGGACGCACTGCACATCTACCGCGAGCATCAATCATGAATTCGTTACTGACCTTCTTCGCAGCTGCGGTGTTGCCACTGTTGGCGATCGCCCTGACGGTCATGGCGCACCGGCACGTCATGCAGAAATGGCGAGCGAAAATCGATACCGAAGTTGCACAGGCCTTGAGCACCTTGGTGTCACCACTTATACACTGCTCGTGGACAAATTGACTTCGCCCAGCACCGACAGAACTGCCCAGGTCTATCGCATTCTCCTTGGCGAGCGCGGAGACTACGATCTGGTCATGAGCATCGGAGAGCAGCCAGGCCTGCTCAAGCCGTTGAGCAAGGAACGGGCTTTGCTGGCTGTGCGGGTCAATGGCTAATGTGCTTTGGCGGTGGCCGATCAGGCATCTCACTAGGTGTCAGAATTCGAGAGCATGCGCTTGGTCGGCTTCTTGTAGAAAGCGTGTTTATCAGCGGCATGATGAACGTTGAACGATAGGAGATGACGCGCGCTGGCTGAGTAAAGGGTCGAAACTTACCGCTGAGTCAACGGACCTATCCGATTCGACTTTAATCTGCCCTGCCAGTTGCCAGTACCGTACTACGTGGGACATTTGAGGGCTGAATGTGCAATGAATAAAGGTCTACTGATCGGGCTGGTGGTGACCCTGCTTACGGGGTGCAATCATTATTTCAACAGCCCCTATGGAAGTCGCTGGGATCAACGAAATATCCCCTGTGACGCCACGCCACCTAATCAACCTGGGTGCTACGACAATGTGCACCAAGAGGGGCTGCTCAACAGGCTTTTAAGAAAGGACTAGTCATGCCTGCTTTCTTGGCCCGCTTGTTCAAGCGCACAGATAAGCCAGGGCACGCTGAACTCAACCGTTCAACCGACTCCAGCCAGATCAGCCCTCCCTCCTCCGTGCCCTTCATGGACAACGACGAGACCACGCGCCTGACCACAACCTGCTCGATACGAAGCTACGACGTAAGCGCACCAGCCATTACACGTTGCAATTGAAGTTGCGTAATGGCTGACATCCCATCCAAGCGATTCCTAGATGGAGCGTTGATTTATCCTGGCCGATAGAGCTTCAGCGCTTTCTTTTCGCTCCGAATATCGATCTACCAAATAGCCCTCACGGCCACGAACCAGCAGCGTGAACTTCACCAGTTCCTCCATCACATCGACCACGCGGTCATAGTACGGCGAAGGTTTCATTCGGCCAGCATCGTCGAACTCCAGATACGCCTTCGGCACGGACGACTGATTCGGGATGGTCAGCATGCGCATCCATCGACCTAACACACGCATCTGGTTCACAGCGTTGAATGACTGAGACCCGCCGCACACCTGCATCACCGCGAGTGTTTTGCCTTGGGTTGGCCGCACGGCACCCAGGGTCAAAGGAATCCAATCGATCTGCGCTTTGAATACCCCGGACATAGCGCCATGACGCTCGGGGGAACACCATACCTGTCCGTCTGACCACAGCACCAGATTACGCAGCTCTTGTACCTTCGGGTGTTCGACTGGCGCGTCATCCGGCAAGGGCAAACCTGACGGATCGAAAATCACCGTCTCGGCGCCCATGTACTGGAGCAGTCTAGCGGCCTCTTGCGTCAAGAGACGACTGAACGAACGCTCTCTGGTCGATCCATAGAGCAGAAGGATGCGTGGTTTGACGTTCGACGCATCAGCCAGGTTAAGCTTATCGGCAGTGGGCAGATCCATCAGCAACAGATCGAGGGCAGGAAAGGCCTCGGCAGAGTCGATATCGAACTCGTTCATCACAATGCTCCAATCCGATCCAAAGCCTGCTTCAGGTCGTCGCCTTGAAGTGTCTTCAGATCCAACGCGAATAACGCTGCGAACCGCCTTTTGATGTGTTCAACCGTTGCGTCGAATGCGACCTGAATAGCCTCGTCGCTGCCATCCACTTCCGATGGGTCAGGCAGCCCCCAGTGGCTCTTGATGGCCGGGCCAAAATACACCGGACAGGCTTCGCTACTTGCCTTGTCGCACACAGTGATCACGATATCGGGTGGCGAGTCCGCGAACGCTTCTGATCCCTTGCTATAAAGGGCGGACGTGTCGACACCCAGTCCTTGCAGCGTGCTCACCGCACGGGGATTTAGTTTGCCGCTGGGGAGGCTGCCCGAACTGATGGCCGTGAAGCCGTCCGGCGCAACATGGTTGAACAGTCCTTCGGACAGGACGCTGCGACAGCTATTGGCCGTACACATGAACAGCATCTTCATAAGTTACTCCTACCTGCTGATGCTCAAGCGCACGGCAAGCGCTGCCAGTGTCAGCAGCAGAATGGGGAAAGTGATTACGCAGCCAACCTTGAAGTAGTAACCCCAAGTGATGCGGATGTTTTTCTGAGCCAGGACATGCAGCCACAGCAGCGTCGCCAGACTACCGATGGGGGTTATCTTGGGGCCAAGGTCGCAGCCGATGATGTTGGCGTACACCATGGCTTCGTGGGCGAGCCCCGTCGCGCCACTGTCCTGAATCGACAAGGCACCAATCAGCACGCTGGGCATGTTGTTCATGACAGATGACAGCAGCGCAGCCGTGAAACCGGTGCCGAGTGTCGCAACCCACAGACCATGATCGGCGAAGGTGCCGAACAATGAGCCGAGTCCTTCTGTCAGCCCTGCATTCTTCAGGCCGTAGATCACCAGATACATGCCAAGTGAAAACAATACGACCTGCCAGGGTGCGTTGAGCATGACTTTGCGGGTCGAGATCACATGCCCTTTCGCGGCAATTATCAGCAACACCAGTGCGCATACAGCGGCGACAGCACTGATCGGTATGCCTAGGGGCTCAAGGGCGAACAAACCGACTAGCAGATGCAGCAACACCCACCAGCCAGCAATGAACGTATGGCGATCCTTGATGGCCTCTTCTGGTCGCGGTAGTTCTTCGGGTGAGTACGCCAGCGGTACCTCTTTTCGATAAAACAACCAAAGCATGCCTAGCGTCGCCCCGACACTGGCCAGATTCACCGGCCACATAATCGAGGCGTACTGACCAAATCCGATGTCGAAAAAATCGGCAGAGACGATGTTCACAAGGTTCGAGACAACCAGCGGCAAGCTGGCAGTGTCGGCAATGAAGCCGGCAGCCATCACGAAAGCCAAGGTTGCTGCCGGGCTAAAGCGCAGCGCCGTAAGCATTGCGATGACAATGGGGGTCAGAATCAATGCTGCGCCATCATTAGCAAACAGGGCCGAGACAGCTGCACCCAAGAGTACCAGTAGTGCAAACAGGCGTGCCCCGCTGCCTCTCCCCCAACGAGCCACATGAAGCGCTACCCACTCGAAAAAGCCTGCCTCATCCAGCAGGAGGCTGATGATGATCACCGCAATGAAGGTCGCCGTTGCGTTCCACACAATGTGCCAGACCACCGGGATATCACTGAGCGCAACAACGCCAGTTAGCAACGCGACCACCGCTCCGGCAGACGCACTCCAACCCACGCCAAGCCCTCGGGGTTGCCAGATCACCAGTACCAGCGTTACCAGAAAAATAGACACTGCCAACAACATCTCGGGTCTCCAATAACACTTAGCAACAGGAAACCTGGCGTACCGGGCGACCTTCCATGGAAGCAAGGCGACCTTGGTCATCACCGAGCCAAGTGCGGTTAGCCTCGAGCGTCGCCTGAAGTACATCCAGTGCCCATAGGGGCATTTCCGGATGAAGACGGTAGTAAACCCATTGGCCCTGCCGACGATCCTCCAGCAGCCCGCAGGTACGAAGCTGAGCCAGGTGGCGTGAGATCTTCGGCTGGCTGTCGTCGAGTGCCCAAATCAGTTCACAGACGCACAGCTCACCCTCAGCTGCGAGCATGAGCATGATCCGGGCGCGGGTTTCGTCACCAAGGCATTTAAAGAAAATAGGCGGCTGAATGAGCATGACCAACCTTTATATTCGATTCTACGCATATGCGAATTTACAGATATGTAGCCGCAATTGGAAGCGGCTCATCTCGCTTCAGGCGCCCACGTATGCGCAAGCAGATCAGGAAACTCGCTTACCCCTTGGGTTGGCAGACGACTAAGGACGTCTTTCAGGTAGGCGTATGGATCATGTCCATTCAACCGTGCTGACTGGATCAGGCTCATGATCGCCGCTGCCCGTTTACCGCTGCGTAACGACCTGGCAAGGAGCCAGTTCGAACGACCGAGGGCCCATGGGCGGATCTGATTTCCCCCCTGATTGTTATGGATGGGCACATTCGAAGCGAACAGGTCAAAGAATTTGCGACGGGCATGGGCCATACAGCCAATGTCGAACAAGCCCTGTACGAAGCTGGCGTTGTAACCTGCAAAGTCATCGCAGACCAACTAGCGATTGCACGAGCCCAGAAAACGAGGCTGCATAGGAAATCCACTTGATGGACCAGAAATGGTGTCCACTCAAACTTAGGGGGCTCCATGGCCTTCAGCAGTCGTGCGGGGAAGATGTGGTTGCCGGACGGTTACACTACGACTGCCATCACGTCAGCAATAGCGCCCTATCGGGGACAGCCACGCTAGCGACAGCGGATCGAGCACCAGCAGTTGCGACTAACGATCTGTCATCTTCTGGGTAACCAGGCCGCGAGCAGCCATATCACGCCTGTCGCCAACACCCAAGGCCACCTGCTCGCGGGATTCATCGCCATACCCACCAACGCGATAACGATCAATGCCCCCCCCGCCCATCGTTTGCGCGCTGGTGTAAACCATCTCTGAAACCGCCTAAGCATGGCCTGCACGTTTATCACCACCTGTGCTGCACTCTAACGATCGCAGTCGCTGTCGTCGTTCTGATTCATCGCGCCTTGTATCCGCATGAATTGACGTGTGCCGGAAAATTGCGGCCATCAGCTACTATGTCCCGGTTATCAGTAGGTCAGGGAAGAACACCGCGCGCCTGCTTCATTGCCTGCAAGGTCATGCGCTTGTGCTGCAGCGCTGACTGATCTTCGATCCTGCGCACCGCCAGCGCTCTCAATACCTCATAAGCAAGCGCATGACAGACAGGCTCAGTCACGCCATGCCCACGCTGCAGGTCGATAGCGGCTTGCCGACGCTCAATTTCCATCCTTGTTGGGTCATACTCGAACGCCGCAGCTCGCGCCTCGAGCATCACACTATTGGCGGCGGCCAGGTCGACATCTAGCATCCCAGTGAGCGCGCACTGCTCACCTGTAATGGATGACAGCGCAAAACCCTTGTACTGAGCCTCACCCATAACCGGCCGTACAGGTTGCGCAGTGCAGCTCGAAAGCACGACAGTGGCCATGAGCAGATATCGATAATTTTTCATCAGGTCACGTCAGGTCAAATAAAGTGGATGAGCCATACGTTACAATTGGCCTCGTCAAAACCACGCTCCAGGCGCTGCTCGTTCGGCCACCCTACCGATGTGCCACGCTTAGACTCGCTATCTTCCCTGCCACCCCTCTTTTTCCGCTATCACCCGTTAAGGATGATGCCATGATCATTCGCCAGGCTACTAATACCGACCATCCGCAGTTGCTCGACCTTTGGCTGCGCGCCGTTCGTGCCACTCACCATTTCCTACAGGAAGCCGATATCGAGGCGTTGTTTGCTCAACTGCGCGATAGCTACCTGCCGGCTGTCGAATTATGGATGGCAGAGGATGCCGTAAACGGCCCGCTTGGGTTCATCGGGCTTAACGTAAGCCACGTAGAAATGCTGTTTATCGAACCCAATCGGCGAGGTGAAGGCATCGGCCGCGCGCTACTGGATCACGCCCGGAGTTCACGCGGCCAAATTAGCGTTGATGTGAATGAGCAGAATCCGAAAGCGGTCGGGTTCTATCTGCATTATGGTTTTATCCAAACAGGCCGCTCCCCTCTCGATGGTGAGGGCCGCCCGTTCCCCTTGCTGCACCTGAGCTTGCCCGGCTAGCACTGCAGCCGTGGGGTGCTACTGGTCCGCTCATTGACCATTACGAAACCTTCATCGAAAACCAACTGCTCACCCAGGGAGGCAGTGAAATGATCAACCATCTGGATCACCTCGTTTTGACAACCATCGATGTCGAGGCATGCAAGGATTTCTATACCCGCGTCATGGGCATGAACCTGGAAATTTTCGGTGCCGGGCGCTTGGCTTTGCGCTTCGGTGAGCAAAAGATCAACGTAC
This sequence comes from Pseudomonas sp. UBA5568, assembly GCF_002425525.1. Taxonomy (NCBI): domain Bacteria; kingdom Pseudomonadati; phylum Pseudomonadota; class Gammaproteobacteria; order Pseudomonadales; family Pseudomonadaceae; genus Pseudomonas; species Pseudomonas sp. UBA5568. The sequence continues at coordinate 22,587 of NZ_DIMK01000003.1, forward strand.
ACGTGCGTGGCCACGAATTCGAACCCAAGGCTCACTTGCCAGTCTCAGGCGCGTTGGACCTCTGCTTCATCGCCTCGATCAGCCTTGAGAAAGTCGTGGCCCATCTAGAAGCACAGCAGTGGCCAATTATCGAGGGCCCCGTTCAACGCACCGGCGCCACGGGACCTATCCGATCCGTTTATGTGCGCGACCCGGATCTCAACTTGATAGAGATATCGGAGCGACTCTAGCAGGGTTTACAGGAGCAGAATGAAGCGCGATCCAGACAGGCCTGGGTGCTCTCGAGAAAACCAAGCAGGCTATCGGGTTGGGGCTTGCCGGTAACGGCCCCGACCGATCAGGAAAAGAGCTTGAACGCTACCCAGCTCGTCGCCAAAGCGAAGACTGCGCCCGCAGCAGCCGACAGAAAGATGCTGCGCGCTTGGTGCTGCGTGCCCTCGCGGACCTCACTGCCCAGCTGTGCCAGGTTCTCTTTCATCTGCTTGATAACTTGATCATGGCTCATGGTCGCCCTCGCTTGTGATGCCAGGTCACGCCTGTTGCTAGACCCTATGGCGATAGTGTCGGCCGAATTGGCGTAAAGCTCAAGACCACTCGGCGCAAGCCTGTTTCTCAGGACGGCAGGCTAGAGCTTTTGAATGAAGGCCGCAGCGGTAACGATGACGGTGACTAGCCCTCCCACCGCGACAAAGGGGTAAAACAGCGTCTCGCGCTTCATTTTGTTGGCCTCGGCGATCAATTTTCGCGCCTCGGCGGTGAGCTTGTGAATTTCAGCTTGGAGCTTCTCAAGCTCCAGCTCCTCCTTCTCGGTCATTGGCCGTCCTTTCGTGCCTTGAGCCGCACCCTGTCGTGCGTCCTCTGTGCTGCATTATGTGTTCTTAGGTTAGGGAATGCAGCACGCCACAGCATTCATTGATGCTGTACTCCTCAGTGGCGGGCACCGTGGCCTTGAGCGTGGCCACCACGCGCTCGGTAGCAGTCAGCGACCATTGAAAAGCTATCCACCCCGGATGGGTCAACCGGCGCATGACCTGACCGCATCTGTCACGCGCTCCAGCGGTGACTGCCAGGTGCGATAGAAGTGATAACGGACAGTCGAACCACTTGGTGCTGATGCCAGATCGACCAAATGGATAGGCGTCTGCGCGTCAGGCGCCAAGACAGCGTAGCGGTCGCCAGATGTCTGCAAGATACCGCCGACACTTACCCCCAGCACCGTGGTGTTCTGCCAGGCATCTCGGATGCACTCGGCAACCTGCTGGGGTGGCCTTGACGACTTCAAGTCCAGCAGTGGCGGATTGCTTCGGGTGTCGCCAACGCTCGCACACCCCGCCAGCAATGCCAAGCCCGACCCGACTATGATGTTTCGCATATTTTCTATCTCCTGAAAGTCGAGACCGTATCAGCCCGGCATCTGCGCGCTCGACGGAACCGCTACAGACAGCCTTGCAATGCTGACAGGCGCTTTTTTGCGATCCAGTTCCCCAGCACCACGTAGTACTTTGCTTCAGACCCACTCGGTGCTGGCTGGCTGTCTACGAAATACTCTGATACTTGCGTGAAGACGGTATAGCCGACATCGCGGCCTGCTTGAAGAGTGGCGCCAGGTGTTCCACCAAAAATCGGCTGATTTTGCCATTCGTATTGGACACACTTCGCCAGCGCGGCGTCAGTTTTGGTCGATCTCAGAACTTTATAGGGACCAGCCTGACGAGCTTCATTCATGGTTGGAGCCATGCATCCCGCTAGCAAAGCCAAACCCATTGCCCCGATCAAGATTCGAATTTGATCCCTCCTTGATGATGCCGGGAATCTACCACAAGGCGGCGTGGCCCAGCCCAGATGCGAAAAGCCCAGAACAGAGCTGGGCTGATACAAGGAAATCTGCTTACTACTCGAACACTGGGCGCAAGAAGCTTCGCTCGTAACTCAGAATGAATTTCCTGTCGCTGGCCTCCTTGACCAATTCCATACATGCCGAATCGCCTGCCGCCTGCTGTCGATACTGCTCATAGGCAGCAAGGCTCTCGAAGCTGAACAGGCAATAGGCGACATTGCTCGCCCCCTCAGAAGGCAGGAAATAGCCATGGTGCTGGCCTCCCATGCGCTCGACCAGAGCGATCCAGTGACGGGAATACGCCTCAAAAGCGGGAAGCTGGTAGGGATCAATCACATAACGAACATGGCAGGTGACCATGGAGTCATTCCTTTGCAGGCTTGAGTAAAGCGCAAACTCTAAGGCAATCCTGCACAGACTTCCAAGGATGACCACCTATCCCCCTGGACGCATCACCCGTAACCGTACGGCCTCATGCCGTCGTAGCGTTGTCTCCCAACGACCTGCCCCGGTCCGTTGCTGGAAAGCCCATGGACTTGGGCTTGGATGCTCAAGGAGGATCAACTTGAGCGAGCAACGCGCAATGACTTCCCACGAGGTCGGCGTGTGCGCTGCACTTCAGTCAGATGGCGCATTCTTTGCGACTCTCGCCCTCTCGCAGCGCAGTAAGATTAAAGACGTAGCTAATGTACCGATAGACGTCATGCCAGCCGATGGGATGTGATCAATCTGCAGAAGAGGATGCAGCAAGTCATAAGGAGAGTCGCCCTAAGCAAGATAGAGGAAGGAACGAAGACAGAAAGGGACTTGTGTGCTGCTGAACGACCAGGCTTTGCGTGCTATCCAGTTCGCCAGGCCATACGCCGACTGCCTCTGTTCTAAGTCCCGCATTCATAGCCCAACAGCTGGGTCACAGCGTTTACATGCTGATATCGACCTATGCCGTTGGCTCAACCCAAGCTCCGACTGGAGCAAGCTGGAAAAACTCGAAGTATCGGACGTGTCAAAACCTGGCCGAGTGTGTCAACGACGACGCCGACGACGCCACTGCCATCCTGAGCTTCGTAGTTCGCGCTGCCGCCTAACCCTGCGGCGCTGCCCGCCAGCACCCAAACGAAAAACGCCGCCTAGAGATAGGCGGCGTTAGAAATTCCCCATCAGGGCTTGAAACCCTTATCTGGTGTCTTCGGAGGTGGGATGTCCCATAGCCTGTCGCTGGATTCCTGCTGCGCCTTTGCTTTTTGCTCTTCTGTTGAGCCAAAGCAGCCGCTCAGCAACAGCGCAGTAACGGCGACGAGAATTGCGCCAATCATGGTGTGCTTCATAAGGTTCCTTCCTGTGAAATGGTCGGGCATTACATCAAAAATCGCCAATCGCCGCAAAGCATGGCGCTGAGCCAGTAGCCACCACCTGCCGTACTCAAAACATGAACGCTTCCATGGCGAACCGAATTCTTTGAAGGAGGTGAAAACGCCTCCATGTGGGTTTAATTATAACTAGCCTCCATATCCTCTTTACTTCGCTGCAGGCACACTCCTTTTACGTAAGCTTCTGCGTACTCAAAAGTGCTTCACCGATCGAAGTCTTCGACCAAATTCGACCCAAGATATCTGACCTAATTGTAACACCGTAAATATAAACACAACTGGGGAAACTATCAGTATCATTTTTCCAGGCAGATCACCGATAGACCTCACCATCACTAAAGATCATCGACTGCAACGGTGGTCTTTTTAGCTCAGCCAAGTACGCAACACTTTGTGATCTAGTCATGCTAGGAAACACCTCACCTTTAGGTATAGGTAACCTTGAGCAGGCTGGGCTGCCGATTGTTGGGCTGGACCTATGTCGATAGCGCCGACATCAATCAGCTGCTGGAAATCGCAGAGCTGCAGCTGGCATTGACGATCCACGATGACGCTGACATCCAGGATAGATGTATTCGGGCCGAGAATTTGGAACTGCACACCAAGCTAGCTGACTGGAACACCACAATCATTCCAGCGCTCAGCAGCGACCTTCGCGAAATCCTCGGACGCCCGAACCTTACTTGCCACCACATCGCCAAGGCTCAACGTATCATGGGGCTCACGATCGCACCCAATGCCGAAGTCAAGCAGGCCGTCGTGATTCACTGGCCTCTCGGGCACTCCCTTAGGCACGGCGCGGATTGGCGTCAGCGTGTAACAGCCGAGCTGGCGAAGGCAGGTAATACGCTGAAAGTCTAATAGGAGTACAAATGTACTACGCTCCGCTATAACCCCTTTCTCCCTATTCACTGCTGCGCTATGTCGATAAAGCCTGACCCGCCCCACATGAAACCATACTAGCGGCTCGGTTCCCCCTCGTGCCCAGCGAACAGCCAGCTTAGAGAAGCCTCTGCTTCAATTGGTTTGCATGCAAATTTGAGGCTGAGGCACAGGCTCCGGCATCAGGTTGGCATGTAACAGATCACCGTAACCCCAGACCAGCGTTCCCAAGACTGCCGCGATGGCGCAAACAGCGCGCCACAATGTGTAGTAACTGCCATGCGATCTTCGCATCTGCCTGTTGAGTCTGCTCACACCCTCGCCCAAAAGCGATTCGCCAAGAAGGGCAAATACAGTTACAACAGATCCCGACCGTGAAAATTGCGCAGCGTCTCCCTCAAACCACCACGTGACACTCCAAGCGAACGAAATAAACACCGCGATTGCAGCTGCGTATAGGCGTCGCCTAACCTCAAACAATGATGCCGCTGCCTTGCCAGTTACCTCAGGCACGTACCTTCCATCATCAATTGAATCGCAAGACCCCCCGTAATTTTCCTCTTTCCTCTTTAGGGCGCCGTGAATCAGAAGTGTGGCAGCAACGCCTACGATCAGGCTTAGGTATGTTTTGCGCACGTGGCTATCTCTCTTGAAATTTGAATTATCTTAATTATTTGTCCGGCTAGTATATATGCCTGACGCATTTTTAATGGTGTATTTACGCATCAGTGCCGAGATATGGCGGCCAAGAAATCCGTAGGCCCAGCGCACAAACGGCGGCACGGTGGTGCCCGTTGATGAGGTGAGCGAATGACCCGCCTCGCCTTCTGCCTCCTGCTGTTGGCCACAGGCGCAAGCGCCGGGCAAACCTTTCATGTCGAGGCATTCGGGAACATCGACAGGGGCGGCAATTGTGTGCACGACGAGGAGCGCGGCGTTACCTGCTACGTATTCTACGGCGGACACTTCGGCGGCATCAGCTGCATTTCCGACAGCCAGCCGCAGGCCAGCAATCAGCGCCAGCTCTCCCAGCACGAAACCCAACCCGAACCTCCACCTGCTCTGGCGCCTGGGCGCTGGATTGATGAGAGGTATGAGTTGTGAGGAAAATTCGAGATTTCTTGAAGGCTTTCATAGGGAACGTCAAAGCCTACACATACATGCGTAGCCGCCTAGGGTGTGCTAGTTGGAAGATGGCCGACTCTCTGCATAAGACGTTCGGCGCCTGGCATCCGCATGATGCTATTGACGAAGACCTTGGCTACTGGGGCTAGACATGACCGACCGGATCGAAGCAGAAGGCTGGCTGCTGAGGCAGATGGTCAAGGACGTGGGCCAGTGGCAGAACCCCGCCAAATACCACCAGGCAGCGCGTTGGATGGCGTGGCGTACGCCTCACTGGAGGCTGAGGCCCTGGCCGCTGGAGTCAAGCCATGAGATCTTTGGTAGAAATCATCGAAGCTTCGAAATCGAGCGACTGCCCCGACGACCTGCGCCTATCAAACACCATCAAAATCACCATTCGTCCAAGTCGTGGAGACGTTGTATCTGGTGCTTGTACTCGCACACTATCTGATAGGTAGAACTCGCGGTCCCAGTGACGAGAGCACCTACCACGTCGCAATCTGCCTCTACGAACTTCTCCCACGCTGCCTGCGCCTGGGGCATCATGGCCGGTACATTTTTCGGGAGCGAGCCTTCATCGACATACCCCTTTGCGGTGGCCAGGGCCTTCTGGTACTTCTCTTCCACCGCGTCCTTGGCCGCCTCCCGCATTTCATATGCGCAATGAGCTGAATCCTGCGTGGTTTTGGTCTCCGGCTTTCTCAAGCACTGCTGCCAATCGGCCTCAAGCTTCGCCGCGTACTGACGCACCGCTGCATCCCGTGCTGCAATCTCTGCTTCTTCCCCGTGCAGCTCGGCGTGGGCTGCGCCCACTACTGCCAGCACCGCGCCAGCGATACCGGCCTTGATAACGGTCTTCATTGGTCTCATTTCCCTGAGTCATAGCCCGGCCGGCGTGATGCCGTTCCAGGCGGGTTTGGCTCGGCCAGAAGCCGGGCGAGGTGATCCTGACGCATTATATGCGTTGCCATTACCCTCGAGTTGGAGCACCGCAACATTTCAACCGCAATCAAGGCCTGATCAAAGCGCGCGATTAGCTTCGACAAGATCGTGACGCCCTGCGGTATGCCGGAGGACACCTTCTATGACCCTAGCCCTGATGTACATGGCCTACCTGATTTGCAGGGGGCCGCGATGAGCGCAGCGGTTGAAGTGCTTGACACATGCAGTGCCCGCCGCATGATGTGGTTCGACAAGGAAGACCAGCGCGCCCTGTTCGGCGACATCCGCGACGACGAACACCAGCGATGCGACAGCCGGATACTGAAGGTTGAGCCAGATGTGCTGATGGACTTTCGGAGTCTTCCCTTGGGGACGCCGCTTTGCGCTGGGTCGTGTTCGATCCGCCGCATCTGACCCGGGCCGACGTGGCTCGCTGGATGCGGGCAATGTACAGAGTGCTCACCAGTGACTGGCGGGAGGATATCCCCCAAGGCTTTGCCGAGCGTTTCCGTGTACTGGACCTGAGGAAATCCTGATTTTCAAGTGAAACGAAGCCCAAGTGCTGGTCAGCACCAACCAGTCCCTTCGTGTTCCAACCTAGCAAAGGTGGGCTGTGGATCAACGAGCCAAGTGTTACAATCCGCCACTTCAAATCGGCGCTGAAGGCGCTGAAAATCCGTGAACGCCGTCAGTACGACACCCGCCACACCTACGCAACCATGTGCCTGATGTCTGGGATGAACCCCGCGTTCATCGCGAGCCAGCTCGGCTACAGCGTCGAGATGTAGCTCTCTACCTACGCGAAATGGATCAGCTCCTCCTTGGACTGGAGGGAGCTGGAGAAGCTGCCGCCCCGAGTCGAATTGGCCCAAAATTGGCCCAGAACTGACGAGAGGGCCTAAATACACCTCTGGAACCCCCGCAGGACAAGCACTTGATCTCCACAGCAAACATCACCATGCGCTATGCCATGGGGTTTAGCGGGTGGGGATGTGTAGATTTTGCTGGGCCTAACTCCCCTCACTCCCCCACCGATACGCATCAGTTGGTTCGCCAATTGGTCCGATAGCTTTCATCCAACTATGATGCCGATCCGGCATAATCTAGGCCGTTCGAAGCGCATGCCCCTCCTCTGGCGTTCTGCCGAATCCCACCCCTATCCTGCTACACGGTCGTGATCCCGGACGCTGAACCGGACCACACCCCACACCTCGAACGTATCCCCCTCCATGATGTACCGAGACGGGTACTTGGGGTTCTCCGACCGCAGGACCAGCACGCCGTGCTCATGGCACATGCGCTTGCAGACCGGTTCGCCGTTCACCGCCGCGATCACGATGTCGCCGTGCTTGGCCTCGACGCGTCGATCAACGACCAGCAGGTCGCCGGAGTACATCCCAATTCCCTGCATGCTCTCGCCCTCGATCTTGACCAGGTAGGTCCAGGGCGCGCGGATTTGCATCAGGTCGTCCAGGCTGAGCTGGGGCAGATCGTCGACTTCGAAGTCAAGGGCGGTGTTCATTGGCGGGGCCTCCATACTGTATGAATGAACAGTATGGTAATGACCTGCAATGGGGCCGGCAACTGCCGACAAGCGGAGTGCGCTAGTGCAGCGGGGGCAGTTTGTTGCCCATCAGCTTGGAGACGGTGCGAAGCTGGTAGTCAGAAACCGCCTGGGCCAAGGACTCGGAATGGAGCCGCAGCCGCTCTACTTCCTCAGCCGGCGCACCATAGTCTCTGGCTTCCCAGTATCGCTTGAGAGCCTCAATCGACTGCGCGATCAGCGGTTCGCCTGCCTCAACGGCAGCGGTAAATTCATCCTTGTCCATCAGTCATTCCAGCTCTTGGGTTTTCAGATTCCGGCATGAGCCATTTGGTAGCCCGATGCTATGGCATATGGTGCCAGTATTGTACAAACAGATGAAAACGCGCTGATATCTGTACAAAACACTCCGCTCATCCGATCCAGCTAACTTACGAGCGTGGAAAAGCTCACAGACATACGAACGGATGTTGAGATATCAGTCATGGACAGTTCACGGATACTGGTTGTAGAGGACGAGCCGATCCTGCGAGAGTTTTTAACACTCCTCGTAGAGGATGCGGGCGCCGACGTTTCAGCTGTCGAGACGGCTGATGAAGGCATGGCGCTGCTTGATAAGAAACCTTGGGCTGCCGTGATAACCGACGTTCGAACACCCGGTGCGACTGACGGCTGGGATCTAGCCTGGGCTGTGCACGATAGATGGCCTAACTCGGTGGTGGTCGTCACTAGCGGCGGTAATGACAAGTTCGACCGCCCTCTTCCCGACGGTGTAATTTTCATCGAAAAACCCTGGACTGCAGATCAAATGGTTTCAGCGTTGCTGAAGGGCTTTAACGCCCAAAATGCTAGCGCGCTAGTGAAGCCATGGTAGCTCTTCGCCGCGAGCCTTGGCTTCAACCCGAAGCTGGTAGTCGCAGACTACTTGGTAAAGCGACTCTGAAAGTAAGCGAAGGCGTTCTACCTCCTCGTCCGGGTGTCCAGCATCTTGAGCCTCGTGATAAGCGTGTATAGCCTCTAGGGCCTGCCTAATGAGGGGCTCTCCCGCCTCAATCAAGCCAATGAAAGTACGCTTTCCCATGATATGCCCCGATCACCTGATGAGGGCATTATAGGACGCCTCGCACAGCTGTCCTCCTATTCGGGCTTGGTCATAAGCCTTCGCCAGCTCGTCCGCTCGAGCATCAGCCCGTGCGAGCAAGTCGGCGAGCACCATGGCGGCGCGGGTGGTTGCCTTGCTTCGGACCAGAGGGGGCCGTCAATGTGAGCAATATTGAAGTGCATCTGAATTCAGCTCATTAGCCTCTACCTGAACATCCATTATAGAATTTCCGCCAAGTAAATTTAAGGCCAAAGGCAGATATTAGACAAGCCTTGCGCTGAAAAATCTCGAGCTCAGGGAGCCTAATCAACATGACTAGTAAGTTTGTGTTTAATATAAAGTGTATTAGTTTCGATGAGAATTACCAGCCATCGGACACTACTCGCATAACTACCAATTTTGCCAATCTGGCGCGAGGTCAAAGTCGTCAAGAAAATCTTCGCAATACATTGAAGATGATCGATAATCGCTTCAACGCGTTGGCGCATTGGGATAACCCAAAGGGCGACCGATATGCTGTTGAGCTTGAAATTATTTCTGTTGAGATGACTGTCGATAGCGAGCGCAACTCGCACGCTCTTCCACTGATTGAACTTCTGAAAACGACAGTCGTTGATCGGCAGACCAACGAGCGTATCGATGGCATGGTGGGTAATAATTTCTCGTCTTACGTGCGAGATTATGACTTCAGCGTGCTGTTGCTGGGCCACAACAAGGATCAGCCAAAATTCAGCACGCCGGATGACTTCGGGGTCCTACATGGTAAGCTGTTCAAGGCCTTCGTGAGCTCCAGCGCCTATCAGCAGCACTTCAAGAAGGCGCCCGTGATCTGCCTGAGCGTTTCCAGCAGCAAGACCTACTATCGGACTGAGAATCAGCATCCGGTACTGGGGGTTGAATACTTGCAAGATGAATATTCGCTGACGGACGAGTATTTCCAGAAGATGGGGCTGAAGGTTCGCTACTTCATGCCGCCGAACAGCGTTGCGCCGTTGGCGTTCTACTTTGCAGGCGACCTGCTCGGCGATTACACCAACCTGGAGTTGATCAGCACGATCAGCACCATGGACACCTTCCAGAAGATTTATCGGCCTGAAATCTACAATGCCAACTCGGCAGCCGGAAAATCCTATCAACCCAGCTTGCAGCATCAGGATTATTCGCTGACTCGTATCGTGTACGACCGGGAAGAACGTGGCCGGCTGGCTATTGAGCAAGGAAAGTTCGCTGAAGAACAGTTCATCAAGCCCTATCAAGCTGTGCTTGAGCAGTGGTCCGCCAGCTACGCGGCCTGAATAATCTAAAGTACAAGGTCTCCCCTTATGAAAAAGTTGTTGCCCACTTCAACCGCTGGCAGCCTGCCTAAACCTTCTTGGCTCGCACAGCCTGAGACTCTTTGGTCACCTTGGAAATTGGAAAATGATGAACTGGTTGAGGGCAAACAAGACGCTTTGCGCTTGTCGCTGCATGAGCAGCAACTGGCTGGCATTGATATCGTCAGTGATGGTGAACAAACCCGCCAGCACTTCGTGACCACCTTCATCGAACACCTCGACGGCGTCGATTTCGAGAAGCGCGAAACCGTCCGGATTCGTGATCGCTACGATGCCAGCGTGCCAACCGTCGTGGGTGCCGTTGCGCGCCGCCAGCCGGTATTCGTGGAAGACGCGAAGTTCCTGCGTCAGCAAACCTCGCAACCCATTAAATGGGCGCTGCCAGGCCCCATGACCATGATCGATACGCTGTATGACGCTCACTACAAAAGCCGCGAAAAGCTGGCGTGGGAATTTGCCAAGATCCTCAACGAGGAAGCTCGCGAGCTTGAGGCTGCAGGTGTCGACATCATTCAGTTCGACGAACCCGCATTCAACGTGTTCTTCGACGAGGTGAACGAGTGGGGTGTCGCCACCCTGGAGCGGGCCATCGAAGGTCTCAAGTGCGAAACTGCCGTGCACATCTGCTACGGCTATGGCATTAAAGCCAACACCGACTGGAAAAAGACGCTGGGGTC
>NZ_DIMK01000003.1:33406-108569 GCF_002425525.1 Pseudomonas sp. UBA5568
CTCGCTGGAGTGCCACAACTCACACGTGCCGATGGACCTGATCGAGCTCATCCGCGGCAAGAAAGTGATGGTGGGTGCTATCGACGTGGCCAACCATGCCATCGAAACGCCCGAAGAAGTCGCCAACACCCTGCGCAAGGCCCTTCAGTTCGTCGACGCTGACAAGCTTTTACCTTGCACCAACTGCGGCATGGCCCCTCTGCCTCGTCGAGTGGCACGGGGCAAGCTGCAGGCGCTGAGTGCCGGTGCTGAAATCGTACGAAAAGAGCTCTCGAACGGGTACTGAGGAAATCGGAAGTGGTTTTCCTGGAAGGTTACCGCAGGCCTTCGTCAATACTTCCGACCGGCATCCAATAATCAGGACCTACCATGTCAGTTCTCAGCACAGCCATCGAACCGTCGCGCTTTCGCCAAGCGCTCGGGCACTACGCCTCCGGTATCACGGTGATCACATCGCACACGGATGACGAGCCGATTGGCTTCACATGCCAGTCGTTCTACAGCGTGTCGATGAGCCCGCCGCTGGTGTCGTTCAGCGTGATGGCCAGTTCGGCCAGCTATCCCATGATACGCCAGGCCGGTCGGTTCGCGGTCAACATCTTGTCAGGTGAGCAGGTTGGGATTTCCAATCAGTTCGCTCGGCGAGGTACGGACAAGTGGCACGGTGTCGAATGGCAGGAGTCGCCACTGGGCAATCCGATCATCGCCGGGAGCCTGCACTGGTTTGACTGCGAAATTCATGCTGAGCATGTCGCGGGCGATCACCTGATCGTGATTGGCGAAGTCAAAGCTATAAACCTGCAACAAGTTGACGCCCGACAGCCACTACTTTATTTCAAGGGAGAGTATCGTAACCTTGCCTCACTCGACAGGCTATGAGCTTATCCGATCTGGGCGGTCAGGGCTGCGATTGGGGACGCTTCCATGTGAGCAGGGCCTCCTCACGGGCGAATCCTCTGTAACTGATACCACTACGTTGACTACCTTCAGGCAACGGGCGGCTCTATCGTTGACATCTCGAAGCGCTTCGACGCTTCACTCGCGCCCTCTCAATATGCGACAGGATCCGCTTTAAGATTCAGAGGGTGTACCTCGTACAGCGAACGTTTCAAATCCGTCACAATTGAAATACTATCACATAACAAATATCCGTGAGATTACCGTTGTGCGCACCTTCATCACTTTATCGGCAATCCCTGCCGGGCTTCTCAGCTTCTCATGCGTTGCACAATCCGCCTCCACGATTGAACTCGATCCAAGCGTTGTGGATGCAGAGTACCATCAGGAAACGGCCGATGGGCCGGTGCAGGGCTATCGTGCAACACGGTCAGCCACCGCTACCAAAACTGACAGCGAACTGCGCGAAGTGCCTCAGGCCATCAGCGTGGTGCCGGCCAAAGTCCTGCAGGATCTGGGTAGTTCGAATGTCGAACGTGCACTTGATTATGCCGGTGGTGTTTCCAAGCAGAATAACTTTGGGGGCTTGACGCTGTATGAATACAGTGTCCGAGGGCTTACCACATCGGAATTCTACCGCGACGGCTTCAGCGCCAACCGTGGATACCCCAACAGCCCTGACAGCGCCACCCTTGAGCGTGTAGAAGTGCTCAAAGGGCCTGCGTCCAGCCTGTATGGTCGTGGCGATCCTGGTGGCCTAGTCAACCTGGTCAGCAAAAAGCCGCAGGATGATACATTCGCCCGCTTTTCCGCCAACGCCGGGAGCTGGGATCGTTACCGAGGCACCATGGATGTCAATGGCCCCTTGGACGGGCAGCGCAATCTGCTCGGTCGTCTCAACCTGGTGTCGGAGAACAATGGCAGTTTCCGCGACCATGTCCGGAACGAAAAATACTTGGTGGCTCCCAGCCTGAGCTGGCAGTTGAGTCCGGATACCCGGCTGATGATCGAAAGCGAATTCGTGCGTAATAACACCGTCTTCGACCGTGGCATCGTCGTGCCACAGGATGGTCGCTCGGCGCCTTCACGTTCGACCTTCCTGGGCGAACCCAATGACGGCCATATCGACAACGACAACGACATGTTGCAGGTACGCTTGGAGCATTACCTCAATGATGACTGGCAGTTGCGCCTGGCCAGCCACTACAAGCGCGGCCTGCTCAATGGCGCCGCCACGGAGCCGCGGCGTTTGAGCAGCATCAACAGCAGCCTGCTGCAGCGCCGCTACCGGCAGCGTGATATGGACTGGCACGATAGCATCAGCCAGGCAGAATTGCTGGGCAAACTACAGACCGGCAGTATCGGTCACCAGTTGCTGATCGGCGTTGAGTATGAGAACTATCGCCTCAGTCAGCGGGTCACCTCAAGCAATTCACCGGACAGCTATGGTGTCAACCCGTACGATCCGGTCTATGGGCAGCCCAAGCCAAGCGATGCCAACACTGGTACCGACTATACCGAGCAAAGTAAAAGCTATGCCTTGAACCTGCAGGATCAACTGCTGCTTACGGATGATCTGCGTGGGGTTCTGGGCGTGCGTTTGGATCGTGTTAAACAGGACAACCATAACCAGCGTCCTGGTGGTACTGACAGTCGGCAAACGCACAATGAAGTTACCGGCCGGGCTGGCTTGCTCTACCAGCTGACGCCGCAAGTCGGCTTGTTCGGCAACGTCTCCACCACGTTCAAACCGAATAGTGGCCTGAACCGCACTGGCCAAACATTCGATCCGGAAGAAGGCATTGGCTACGAGGCGGGTACCAAGCTGGAGCTTTTCGATGGCCGTCTGGATGCCACTCTGGCCGCGTTCCACATCGAGAAGAAGAACGTTCTGTCCGCTGACCCGATCGACCCGAATTACAATCGGACCTCACAAGAAGTACGAAGCCAGGGTATCGATCTGCAGGTTACCGGGCAGCTCACCGATGCGCTGCGCTTGATCGGTAGTTACGCCTACATCGATGCCGAGACCACCAAGGATGAGCCTGATATGCCTAAAGGCAGTCGCTTACTAGGTGTCGCCAAGCAAAGCGGGAGCCTGTTGGGTGTCTACGAATTCCAGAATGGCTGGCTGAAGGGTTCGGACATTGGTGGTGCGGTCAATTATGTGGGGGACCGCTCCGGCAGCCCGACCGACAGCGGCTTCGAGTTGCCGTCCTATATGACTGTTGACCTCCTGGCGCACTACAAGGTCAGCGAGCAAGTTACGCTGGGCATTAATGTCAACAACATCTTCGACGAGAAGTACTACGAGCGCAGCTATGACTGGTACTGGGTGATGCCGGGTGAACCACGAAATGTGATGTTCAGCGTCAACCTCAATCTTTGACCTGAACGGCTGGCTAGGTAGTGCTTGCACAATGGCTTTGTATTGCACAATACAAAGCCATTTCAAGACTGCAACCGGGCGTCGTGTGTATCGCGAGGCGCCAGCACCGGCTCTTTAATGTCCTTGTCCTTGCCACTCTGCACCACACGTAACGCACCTCCAGGTCGCGGTCCCAGTGTTTGTCATCCTTGCCATACCTCAGGTATGGCATAGCCGCCATTGGCGGCCGACGTTGCTGTCGTCGACATCGAAGCCGCATCTGTGCAGGACTGTGAGGTTCAGGCCCATCGGCGAAGGCGATCGTGCTCAGGCTGAGCCATGCAGCACCCAGGCAATTCAATTGCCACGGCTCATCGATCAGCCTCCAGTTTTTTCAACTGTGCAACGAAGCGTGCCTTGGCGCGCGTTGGTAGGTCGTCTGACAGCTGCGGCTGCTTTGCGCCCGCATCGCCGACCTGAATCAGCATGACCATGCCCATCCCTAGGTGCGGAATGCACTGGATGCCGTAGAGTCCGGGCACGCTGAAGATTTGTTCGAAGGGCTGGCTGATCTTGCTTTTAAAGGGTTTGGCCCCGGCAGGAAGCAGGGCTGGAACGCTGGCCGCGTTATGGCTGCTGTGGGACGGTACGAAGCGCACGGTGTCACCCGGCGCGATATGCAGGTGATCAGGCTCGTAGACCATGGCGCCATCAGCTCCGCGGTTGAGCATCTTTACCTCATGAATGTCGGCATAAGCGGCTGGAGTTGGAGCGAGGAAGGCGAGCAGCAATGCAAAGGAACGCATGAACATGTTATTTCCAGGTAAGTAGGGGCGATCCGGATCGGCCGGATCATCCTTAGGTTTCACTGTGGTGCTTTACCGGTAGCGAAAGCGCTCGAGAGTGTTTCCAGGCCGCGGAACAGGCGGATGCCGCCCTGCATGGCCTCAGCCTCAAGAATGATAACCCGTCCCTGCTTAACGGCCTCCATGTGCTTGGTCACAGGATCGCTACGCAGAAAATTAAGCTTTTTTTGATAGTCATCGGCAGGAAAACGACGTCGGTCCATGCGGGCGATGATGATCCATGTTGGATTAGCTTTGGCTAGCGTTTCCCAGCTTACAGTCGGCCACTCCTCGTTGGACTCCACAACATTCCGTACACCGAGGGCCTGCAGCATGAAGTCAGCTACACCCTGGCGGCCGGCAACGTAAGGATCGATCTCTAGATCTGCGCTGGAGAACCAAAACATCGCAGAAGTATTCGACAAGTCCGTGCCAATGAGTTGCTGCTTGGAACGCTCCAAGCGATCTTTGAGGTCTGCATTAAGTGCAGCCCCTTCGTCATGCGCGTCGAAAATTTCAGCCAGCTGACTTACGCTTTTGTAGATAGTCTCGATGCGAAATGGCTGGGTGCGGGTACCGTCGGCTCCGGCCAAGTTGTCCTTACCTTCACAGTCGGATGGCAGCAGATACGTCGGGATCTTTAAATCATCAAATTGTTCGCGAGTACCCACCACTCCTTGGGGCCCTACCATCCACTCAAATTGTACAGTCACGAGCTCAGGGCGCTTGCTGACCACGGCCTCGAAGCTTGGGTCGTTGTCGGTGAGGCGTTCGATCTTATCGTTGTGTACCTTGAACTCGGGCAGCACATTGTTGAACCACAGCGAAGTTCCTACAACCTTGCTGGCTAGGCCCATGGCGTAAAGCATCTCAGTGCCTGCCTGGCCGATCGTGACCACGCGCTCTGGAGCTTTGTTGAAGGTTTGCGGCACATCACAGTTGACGATCGTCAATGGATAGTGCGTAGCGGCTGCCTGGGCTAGTCCGGATGCAGCCAGAGCAGCGACAATGGCGGCGAAGCGGGGGAACATGGACGATCTCCTATCGAACGGTGCGGAGGATAACCGCACGGATAGGCATCAGCTTACCTCACGCATGCCAGAGGCATTACTCTATTAACTGGAGACGCCCGATTCCTCTGCCGGGGTTCTGTTGTCTTTAACCTCATGCAGGTCGCGGTAAGCCTCAAGCGGATGTCTCAAAAGCGGCTCGCCTGCCTCTAAAAGCGCTATAACTTGCGCACGTCCATATCCAGGCCTATAGAGTACAGGCTAACGCAAGCATGGAGCAGGACAAGCTTCGACCCTGCGCGCTAGTTAGAACAGCTGTCCCAGTTCAGATGGCTTCCAGTTCATGATGATCAGCTCACCAGTCACGTCGGCCTGCCCATTGCGCTGATTGGCTGTTGTATAGCGAATGTCAGTCCTTTCAATGTGGAAGCCGGCGAAGGCCTCACGTATGTCTGGATGGTCGTTGATGCTCACCATCACCTTGCCCTTGCAACTGCGCATGAACTCGGCCATGAGCTCGTACTGCTCAAACGGAAATTCCAGGCCATAGCCGGCGGTCTGCCAGTACGGGGGGTCCATGTAAAAGAACGTGTGCGCCCGGTCATACCGTTGCGCGCAGTCGAGCCAGGAGAGGTTCTCGACGTAGGTACCCGCCAGTCGCTGCCAGGCTGCTGACAGATTCTCCTCAATGCGCAGAAGATTGATGGCCGGCCCGGTAGTGGCCGTTCCGAAGGTTTGACCGCTCACCTTACCGCCGAAGGCATGTTGTTGCAGGTAGAAGAATCGGGCGGCGCGCTGAATGTCAGTAAGGGTTTCAGGCCTGGCCATCTTCTGCCACTCGAAAATCTGGCGAGAGGACAGCGCCCACTTGAACTGGCGCACGAACTCCTCCAGGTGGTTCTGCACTACCCGATAGAGGTTGACCAGGTCGCCGTTGAGGTCGTTTAGCACCTCAACTGGCGCAGGCTGCGGCCGCATGAAGTAGAGAGCAGCGCCGCCGGCGAACACTTCGACGTAGCATTCGTGAGCAGGGAACAGCGGGATAAGGCGATCAGCCAGGCGGCGCTTGCCGCCCATCCAGGGAATGATTGGGTTGGTCAATTTGCAAACCTTTACTGTATGGATGAACAGGTGCTAGGCTCGCCGTGCTTTGTGCACAGAGCGGGAGCCTTGGCTGGGCTTGCAGGTATGGTCTGCGGGTCCGGCGGTCAGCAGGGATGTTGACGCATCCCCGGTGGCCGCTCTCTTTGTATGAGGCCTTCGAATTACTGGCGGGTCCGTTCGGTCCCCCGTCTCATGATCAGGGCGTCGTACTCGGCGGCGCACTGGTTCGCTACGATGCGGGCGTCGTCATAAGCTTTCGCCAACTCTCCCGCTCTCGCATCAGCCCGTCGGAGCAGGTCGGAGAGCACCATGGCGGCGCGGGTGGCATTCTGGCCTCGGGCGAAAGCGGCGGTATCCGTGCCGGGGCAACTGACGGCGGCAGCGAACTGGGCAGCGTCGCTGCGCAGCCGCTGGCCAGCAGCGTCAGCGCTAGCACCACCGGCAGCTGCGACAACTCTTTGATCATGGGCATTGGCTCTCGCCTCCTCCTGCGCCTGCGCGCCTTGATGTTCCTGCTGACGAGCGCCACGCTCACCGATCACCTCCGCAAGACGGTCGCCGCTATCGCGCTGGGCCGAGATTTGGCCGGCCTGCGCCTGTTCTACACTCCGGCCGTGCTCGTAGGCGGCCCAGTGGCTGGCCACCAGGACCAAGCCAGCCGCCAGACCGACCCAGGGGCTCATGCCAGGGCCCCGCCCAGCTCAACCCACCGCCCCAGAAGCTTGTCCAGGCGATGCGGGTTCTGGCCGTAGGTGTTGCCCGGGAAGCTCGCCCAGATGTTCGAGCACTTAGCGATCGCTTGCTGGATGCGTCCAGCCTTGATGTCATCCAGCGCACGCCGCTCGCGGATCTGCTGCAGGGCTATGCGGTCCTGGTTCTCAGGGGTGAAGCCCCCAGTCAGGCGCAGGCTGATCCGGTACGCATCCCAGTAGCGCTCGAGCAGCTGGTACCGCCCGGCAGCAGTGCTGGTGACATTTTTGCCGTTGATGGGAAACGTCAGCTTGCGTCGGGGATGGTCGGCATAGCCCTGGAACAGGCCGCCGCCGTACAGGACGTTGTAGCCGTCATCGCTGCCTTTGACGGTAGAGGTGCCTTCCGAGAAAGCGATTAGGTCCAGGAATCGGAGCACGTTTGCACCTCCGGCCTGGGATTCGGTGAGTCTGGCCATTTTTTCTCCAGGCGAAAAAAGCCCGCGCTGGGCGGGCTGTATGGTGAAGCGTGGGGCTCAGGCCTCGGCGCTCTCGTCCGGTACCGGATAAGGCTTGGCTGGCTCGCTGCCAGTGATCACGACTTCGGCAGTGAACTCCTCGAGGAGCTCGGCTGTAACGAACCGGTGGCTGGGGAACTGGCGCAGGCCGGCTTGAATGCGCTCCTTGGCCTGCTCCAGGGTGTTGAATCGGGTCTTGTTGTCAGGGTCGTAATCGTTGGTCAGGTTGATGGCTACGTAGGGCATGGTTATCTCCAGGCAAAAAAATGCCCGCGCGTGGCGGGCTTGAGGGGTGATTGACTGTCAGGTCTTGGGGTACTGCTGCTTTACTCGTTGGATCGTTGAATAGAACGGCTCGGCCTTGGGCATTGTTCCTTGGTCCATCGCGTGCCAAAGCATGTCCAGCTGTTCCTCGATCGCCGGGTAGTCAGTGGCCCGGGCTTTGGCATGGTCACTTTTGTGCTCGATTTTCAACGCTCAATACCTCGCTCTGGTAAGGCCACAGGTCGATCACGACCTCATACTCGCCGGGCAGGCTGAAGCCCAACTCGATGTCGCTGCCGTCGGCGGTGTACTCCACGCCCTCAATGTTGAGCACGGCTTTGGCGGGCACGCCTTTAAGGGTCATGCCAACCAGCTGCAGTGCCATCTTGGGTCGAGGCACGATCTTGCCCGCGCTGACGAACTGCTCGAGCTCGCTGGCCCGGGCGAATAGATAGGAGAATCCTGTTCGCTTCGCGTTGAGCTCCGCCTCGAGCTGGGACATGTAGCCCCGCATACGGATTTCTCCGCGCTCGTTGTAGAGCACTACCTCCCCGGCTGGGGGTGATTGGGTCATCTCATGATTCCTTGCACCATAAGGTTCTGATAAGAGAGCACCACGCCTACCGCCCCCAGGATCGAGAAATCGACCGTGTGCTG
Organism: Pseudomonas sp. UBA5568; assembly: GCF_002425525.1. Classification (NCBI taxonomy): domain Bacteria; kingdom Pseudomonadati; phylum Pseudomonadota; class Gammaproteobacteria; order Pseudomonadales; family Pseudomonadaceae; genus Pseudomonas; species Pseudomonas sp. UBA5568. The sequence goes on from NZ_DIMK01000003.1 coordinate 41,759, forward strand.
GCCTGCTCCCACGTACTGTCCAGAGGCCAGGGTGATGGAGCTGTCCGACCAGTTCGCGACAGATTCAGCGATCATGTTTCCATCAAGGACCAGGCGGTACTGGTAGAACTGGGTGCCGTTCGATAGGAACGTTGCGCAGTAGTTGATGTAAACCATGCCAGGCTGAGGCATGTAGAACGTAATGGTCAGCGGCGTCTGCCAACTCCCGTTGCAGTTGAAGCGAGGGGCATAGCCAGCGTAACGGGGGATGGTCACTGCCTCGTTACCGATCTTGAGCGTGTCCACCTGTAGGTTGCCGATCTTCGAGTTGGTGATGGCCGCGTCTTGGATCTGGGCATTGGCGATTGCACCGTTGGCGATCTTGGCGGTGCCAATACTCGCGTTCCGGATATAGGCGTCGGAGATGAACGTCTGTCCGCCAACCACGGAGAATGGCGACGAAAGCCCTCCCCCGTTGGCGTTGAGCAACACGAACTGGTCCGAATAGACCACGAAGGCCGATTGCACCACCCCGTTTTGCTCGTTGATGCCGATGCCAAACCCGCCCCAATGGTGCACGCCCATCTGGTTGTTGATCTGCACACGCATGGTGTACTGCGCGTTGAGCATCCCTTTCATGTCGGACTGCGCTGTAGCGACCTGCTGAACTGCAGCATTGGCGTTACCCGCCGTTGCCTGGGCCGTTTCAACGCGCTTGGAAAGAGCGCCATCGGCATCGGCCCGCGCTTGCACCTCACTCTGGACAGCCGCCGCCGCTTCATTGGCTTTCGCCTGGGCGGTGTTGATTCGAGTGCTCAGGGCTGAGTCGGCACTGGCGCGAGCAGTCGTTTCATCCTGAATCGCTGAATTGGCGTTACCCACTGACGTGTACAGCCCGTCCGTGCGCTTGGCCTCCGACTCGATCTTGGCACCCTGCTGCGTAACCTTGGTATCCAAAGCCGATACCGCAAGCGCTTGACCAGCGGCCTGGCGCGTTGAGGTGCCAGGGGTGAAGGCAGAGGGCGCCGTCGATTCACCGATCTTCTCCTCGACCATGAAACCGTCGAACCACGTAGACCCGGAGTTACCTGCTGACTGCGTGAACAGCACCACACAGGCAGGCCCAGCCAGCGCGGCAGGAGCCGTGAACACACCGCTGTACCGCGCCAGCTCCAGGCCCACGTTCACGTTGGCGAAGACCACCTCGCTTTCGCCGCCCGCGGTGTTCTGGAAGCGCATACGGACCGCCACGTTATGGGCCGCGCTGCCTTTGGCCCAGAACGAGACGATGTACTGTCGCCCGGTTACCAAGCGCAGGTTGTAGTCGGTGGGGCTATTTGCCAGCCACGTCCAGCCCGACCCGGCGTTAGACTCCACCTTGAGCAGCCTGCCGCTGTACGCCGCAGCGTCTGCCACTGCACTGAACACTAAGCCGGATTGGCTTCGGAAGACCGGTAGCGAGTCAGTGAACGTGGAGTACTCCGCTGGCATCAGGTTTGACCCTGACCCGCCGATGGCCTCGACCTGGCTGCCGATCCGCGTAATGCTCGAATTGGCAGCGGTCAAGCCGCCTTCCGCCGCTGTCACGCGACCGGTCAAGGACTGGAGCGCGCTGGTGCTGGCTTTGGACGGCAAACCGCTGGAGGTGCTGTTGACAGCGTTCTCCAGGTTGGTCGTCCTGCTGCTGACGCTCGACAGGGTCGAGCCCTGTTGCGATACCGTTGATGACAGCCCAGTCACGGCGGACGACAAGGCCGAGCTCTCGAAGCTGTTGACCTGGCCATTGTCCCGCCAGCCCGTTGCCCGAAGACCTTCCTCGATCTGATAGCGGTCGGCCTCGATGAAGCCGCTGTTGGCCGAACCACCGCCGTACACCACGACCGCTGCGTAAATCTTCGTCGTAGCAGTGCCCGGCGTGAAGGTTACGGTCAGCCGCACCCAGCCGTCTGTTGCATCGGTGCGAGCCGCTGCCCAGCTCTCGGTACCGGCACCTGCCTCATTGGTCCCATAGACCTGCGGCAAGATGCGCAGCCCCGCCGTGCCGCGCATATAGACCGATGCCGTGTAGGTTTTGCCCGGCACTGGCTTGAACCGGAACTGCGACTTGACGTAGAACCGGGCCCAGGTGGTCGACGTCAGGCCGGTCACGTCCAGTCGCTGGGCCGTGCCCGATGCCAGCGAGGACGGCACCAGACTCGGGACTCGAGTCGTACTGCCGGTGCCGTCATACCACCAGCCGTCTGCCATTCCTGGCGTGCCCGGGTCGACCCGCTCGAACGAAGGGTTAAAGACGAGGTTCTCCGCGCCGACATCACCGATGCTGTTGTTCAGCTCGGTCAGCTGACCGGAAACACTGGTCACCCCGCTTTCGGCCCGCTCTACTCGACCCGTCAGGGCTGTGTTAGCCAAGGCATTCGCCTGGGCCTGGTCGAAGCTGTTGCCCATGCTGAACGTGGACGGCGACTTCTGCTCGTTGACCACCGCTTCGAACATGAACCGGTCGAAGTAGCTGACCCGGTTGGCCACCCCAGAGCGGTTGCCTTGAATGGCCAGCTGCATCTGCGTGCCGGTGTAGGCTGAGTCTGTCAGGTCAATAACGCCTGCGTACCTGGCCCACGACGTGGTCAATGCGAAGGTGGGCGCGTTTGACGTCTTGAAAGATGTCCCGTCCGCGAGCAACACGCGGGCGTATGCCCCCACAACATGACCAGGTGTCTCCGTCCTGGCATAGAAGGACACCAGGTATTTCCCCGGCTTGAAGTCCATGTTGCAACCAGGCGCATTGAAACCGGTGTTCAAACCGAAGGTGTGAGAGTCGACGGCGCGACTATCAGCCCGCAATGCATAGCCTTTGAGGGCTTGCGGATCAGCCACTGTAGTGACGTTGACGCCACCGTTGGAGTACATGGGCGGCAAGTCTTTTGTGAACGCACAGTACTCAGCAGGGACCAGGTTGACGCCACTGGCGCCCAAGTTGTTCAGGCTTGCATTGATGCCTGTCAAGGCCTGGCCGTTGGCGGTGATCGCAGCGCCCTGCTGTGATACGACGTTATTAAGAGACTGGACTGCAGATGATTCGGCTTTCTTGGCCACCTCCTGATTGGTTGCATTCAGCGTATTGATCAGTACGGTGATGGCACCGGATTGCGAGCTCAGTCCCTGCTCCGTTCGCTCAACCCGCGCACCAATGGCTGACGTGGCCGTGGCGCCTGCGTCGATCTGCGCCTGCTCGGTGGCGTCCTCGATGTCGAAATAATCGACAACGACCTGCCCGCCCACGTCCGAGTAACCGGCGATGATCATGGGCGAGAACCAGGCAGCACCTTCCTTGAGCCGCTTGGGGTCTGCCAGCGTCCCTGCACCGGCTGCCCCGCCCTCCGAGCCAGTGGTATGGCCCTTCACATACACCTCGGCGGTAGCCCATTCACCTTGGCCGAGCTTCCTGTTGCTCAGCAGAACGTAGTGAGAGGACCCGACCGAGCCCGTGCCCATGGTGCTGACGCGGGTTTTGCCGTCTTCCGCGTAGCAATCAAGGCCAGCGTAGGTGCCGGGCGAGCCGGTACCCATGGCGACCTGTTGCACTCGAATGGTCAGCTTGTACAGGCGCGTCGAGTCGAAGCGAATCTTGCGAGTCGAAGCGCCCCACCAGGTCCTATTGCCGGCGCCGCCGTCCAAAATCAGCGCAGCGCCCCGCGTGATGTCAGTGGGCGTACCGAACGATGCCGAAGAACCGGCACCCGAATTGGTTGACACCCATTGATCCTGAGCCATGTCCGAAAACACGCTCTGATAGACCTTGGTCGGCGAGTTGTCCTGGCTGGCCAGCAGCTTGGTGTCTATCCGGGTCAGCGCCTGGCCCTGGGCGGTCTGGATCTGCCCCTGGGTCTTCACCTCGTTGCTCAGGGCCTGGACCGTTGAAGCGTCGGCCTTCTTGCTCACGCTGTCGGTCAGCGAGGTCAGGGCCTGGCTCTGCGAGGTCAGCTGCTGATCCTGAGCAGCATCCTTCTGCTCGGTAGCGGTCACACGGCTGGTGACCTGCTGCAGCGCCTGCGAGCTGGCCTTGCCGTCGATGCTGGTCTGCATGCCGTCCAGCTTGTTGGCTTGCGATGTGAGCTTGCCCTCTGCATCGCTGACGCGGGTTGTCAGGCTGCTGACTACCGAGGCATCGGCTTTGGTCTGGGCCAGAGCCAGTGCGCCAGCGGCAGCAGCGGCTGCATCGGTGGCCACCTTGTCCGTCACCGCAACCCAAGCCGAGCCGGTCCAGCGCTTCGGGGTGTTGCCATTGCTGGTGGTGTCGATCCAGAGATTCTGCGCCAGGCGATCAGCGACGGCAGGCGCGGCCGACTGAACGATGACCTTGCCCTTCCCGCCCGCCAGCGTGGCCGCATCCTGAGCAGCCTGCTGGGCAGCCGAGACATTGCCATTGGTGGTGGTCAGGCTCGATTGCAGCCCGCTGATCTGAGACGCCTGGGCGGTGACCTTGCCATCCAGCGTCGACACATCGGTTTCGACTTTCGAGACGCGCGCGGCCATGCCATTGGCAGTTACCACCGCCTGGCCAACATCGGTCCAGTAGGTGGTGTTCGGCGGTGGCGTGTTCAGCGGTACCGCTTTAAGGGCCTGGTAGAGCTTGCCATCACTGCCCAGGGCGCTCTGGCCGACGCTGTAGGCCTTGTCCTTGCGATAAGGCAGAGAGCCGGCCAGAGCCGAGACGTTCGCAATCTGCTGCTGCAGCTCGGTGTTGGCAGCGGAAACGTCCGCGCTGACGGCCGTGATCTGCTGCTCAAGGTTGCCCTTCACGGTGCCAAGGGCGTTGTTCACCTCGCTGATCTGCTTGGCCAACTCGGCTTTGGCAGTACCCAGGCGCTCATTCACCGAGCCCGGGCCATTGCCGTCAATAAGCTTGATCTTGTCGATCTCGCTGTTGATCTCTTTGCCCAGCTCGCTGCGTCCAACTTGGCCCGCGATCTGCTCAAGCACTGGAATGGCGTCTTCGCTGGCTTGGCCACGAATCGCAGTGCCGTCTACCGGGAACCATGGGCCGATGTTGCCAGAGCGATCGACCAGGCGCGCCCAGAAGTAGAACGTCTGGCCAGCGCGTAAGCCCTGCAGAGTGTGGTCGGCCTGCGGGTACGCCAAATCCGTCAGTTTTGTGGCTGCGGCCAGGTCTGAGCCCGGCCCGTACCACAGTTCTGCACGCTGCGTATCGCTGGCACCAGCTGGGTAACCGATGGTGACCTTGATCCCGAAGATCAAGCTTTCAGCGCGCAGGAAGGTGACCGCTGGCGGTGGCGTCGTTTTGCCGGCAACCTCCGTCAGGACTGAGGTGGTCGGGATGGAAGCCACGTCCATGGCACTGACCGCGCGCACGCGGGCCAAGTACTGACCCGCATAGACCCCACGAACATCAGCGGTGAGCTGGCCAGTTCTCGGCATCCTCACCCAGTCACGCGAACCCCACCGCCATTCAACGTCGTAGGCCACAGCACCTGGTGCTGCATCCCAGGAGATGGTCATGGTGGTGACCGCAATGCCCTGGTCCACAGCGGAGTGGCTGCCGATCAGTACGCGCGCGGGTGCATCTTGTACGCCTGGCGGAAGCACACTGATGGGCCGATCATCGATGATGGTACCGAAGTCGATGGCGTCGAATTTACCCGGCTCATACTGGATGCACTCCAGCTGAAACTGGTGCCACTCCGGCCGGGTGATGTTGCGGACGTAGAACTGCATGTCCTTGAGGTCGTCGAAGTCCAGCACCCAGGCACACTCAGGCTGCGGCGCCTCGCTGAATTCAGCTACCACGGTGATCTGGCGACCGGTCACAGAACGGATCTGGCGAACCTCGGACCTGCCGCTAGGCAGGTTGACCAGCAGGCGGGCGCCGCTTGGAACATTGATGTCACGGTCTACCGTCACGACGCGGCCCGTTACTGCGGCGATACGTCCGCCATTGTCCCGCCCAGCGAGCATTGGGTCGGACAAGGTGATGACTTTGCCTGGCTTCGGAATGTAGCCATCCAGGCCGACGTGGAAGGTTGCCCCCCTGAGTTGCAGCTGCTCGGTCATCAGAGCCCACTGGCCAGCGCGCTGGGCCTGGCCACGCGAGGTGCACCCCACCGCCTCTACGGAGATCTCGCGGACCCCATATTCAGCGATCGCGTCCTCGTCGAAAACGGGCTCTTTGTCGGTGTCATACCCCCGCGCCGGGTCATCGAACGACACCATGGCCTGGCTATGCCGCTCGCGCAGCTTGCTGCCGGTGTACTTGACTGCGCCGTCGTCGAGGATCTGTGACAGGGTGTAGTTGTAGACCGGGTCCTGCGGCAGATCTGCGTTCACGGTGATCTGGCTACCGTCCCAGAAGGCCAGGCCATGGAAGATGGCTGCCAGGTCCTGGATCACCGCCCAGGCCTCGGCCTGCTTCTGCAGGTACAGGTTACAGGTGAAGCGCGGTTCTTGGCCGCCCATGCCGTCTGGCACCAATTGGTCGCAATACTGCCCGATGCGATACAGCGACCAGCGATTGATCATGCTCGGATCAATGCGATCTCCCAAGCCGTAGTAAGGGTGCAGCACCAGGTCATAAAAGACCCAGGCCGGGTTGTTGGCATAGGCCTCCTTGAAGGTCCCATCCCAGACCCCGTTCGTTGTGCCTATACCACTGGTGGCGTAGGTACGAGTCTCCGCGTTGTAGTTGGCAGGTACGCGCACGATTCGCCCGCGCATCAGCACGGCGATCTTGGCGATATCGCCACCGAACTGCTCGGCGTCGTACTCCACGCAGCTGACAGCGGTCAGCGGGTACTCTTGGTCGCTGTCGACCACCTCCGACAGCGCCTCAACGTACATCCCATCTTGGGTCAGCGAGCTGTTGGCCTCGGGGGTGATACGACGGGCGCGGACCGTCCAGCGAGAACCGGCAGGGAGTTCGATCCGGTGCGAGCGTTCGTACTTGGTGACGTTCTTGCGGTTGACCTCGGACACCAGGACTTGCTGGAAGGGGCCGTTGTCAGTCGAAACGTCTATCGCATACTCGATGCGCACGCCATCAATGTTGCCGCTCTGGTCCTGGCGCTGGAGCTGTGGCCAGGAGAAACGCAGGCGCACGGCATCCAGCATGGGGTTGCTGATGGTGTGCACGTAGGGCGCGGTGGTCAGCAGCAACTGGCCAACAGCAATCTCGTTGCTCGACTCGGTGATGCCAGTCATACGCTCCTGGTTCAACTCACCGGAGCGAAACTGCCATTTCACGCCCGGATAGTTCATGGTGCCGTCGTCGGCCATGACCTGAGTGCCATCGAGCTTGACGGAGCGCAGCCCATTTACCGGCCCTACAATGGGGCCCCAGCTCCACAGGTACAGCAGGCGGGCAACGGCGATGGACGGAACGCTGTTGGAAGCGATGCTGGGCTGCTTCTGCTTCTTCTCCCCGCCCTTGCTGCCCATAACCTGGCGCTTACGTGCTGCGCGGGACTGCTGCGGGGCGCGCTTCGATACTTGGACCATTCCAGTCTCCACAAACGAAAAAACCCGCCGAAGCGGGTCGTGTGTTGCCAATATTCACAGCCGGTCTTGCGGGTAGATTCCCCCCGACTCTACGGCTCCGCCGATCTCGCGCTCGCCGTACAGCACTGGGTAGGGATTGCCCTGGGCAATCGTCGTGACCGCACCGCCAAACCCGTAGCTGGGGTTGTTGCCGTCCTCATTGCGATCAAGGCTGCCGGTTGTCGGCGTGGGCGACAGCATCTGCACAACACCAGTTGCAGCCATCGCGGCACCGCCAGCGATCATCGCCACGCCATAGGCGGAGGTGGTACCGAAGGTGAAGTAGCCAGCCACGATGAGCACGACGCCGATGATGGTGGTGAACAGCCCGGCCTGCTTGCTGCCCTGAATGATCGGGGCGATTCGGATGTCCCCGGCGTCGTCGCCCAGCATGTCCAAGTCATCGGCTGACAGGTTGCGGGTGCCGGAAAACACGGTGAATACCAGCCCTCGCTCCTCGCCTGTGGTCAGAAACTTTTCAAAGCCGGGCACCATGTTGCACAACGCCTGGATGGCATCGCGCGTGCTGTTCACATCCAATTCATACTCACGCCCGAAGTGCTTGCGCAGCACTCCGTACAGTTTCACCTTGCGCTTCATGGCTGAAAGTCCTTGTGCCGCAGGATCAGCCGGCAGCGGTTGGCCATTGACCAGCCGTAGACTTCCCGCGTGGAGGCCCTGCCGGCCATGTGGTGGTAGATGAAGGGCCCACTGCCGCCCAGGCGCGCGGCCGGCTCGCTGGTCAGCTCCGGCTGGCTGCCGAGGTAAATGGCCGCATGATTAGAGTGAAAGCAGGGCCGGCCTGGCGATGGCACCATGAAGACCAGCATGTCACCGCGCTGGGGCTCATCCACCTGGTAGAAACCGGTGGCCGCAAAGTTGGCCTCGTATAGGCTTGGGCCGTCTTCCTGTTCCCACCAGAGGTCATCGCGCTCGAAGTTGGGCAGCATCAGCCCGGCCTCGCGGGCATACCAGTCGCGACAGGCTGCCCAGCAATCCAGCAGACCATGGGCGAACTCCCGACCCAGCAGCGGGGCCTGGTAGCCTGACGGCTTGAACCACTGCATGTCGCCACCTGGCCAGCCGACGATGCCCCAGGGCACCTCATGCAGTTCACAGCTCACCCGGTCTGCCATGCTGGGCGTAGGCGCAGCATCAGGATGGCTATGCACGATCGCCAGCAGCTCGCCCTTATCCTCGGCGTCTGCCAAGTCCTCATGGTGAAGGCGGAAGTTCTCCCGCGGGGTTTTCGCCAGGTTGCGGCACGGCACATAGGTCCGGCCCTGGTCGGTCTTGATAAGCACCCCGCACGCTTCGGCCGGGTACGCGCGTTCGGCATGCTCGCGGATCGCGGCCTGCAATGAATGGTTGATACGCATTGATCACCTCGAGCTGACGATCAGGCTTGCGCCCATGGAGCCGCCGAAGCGGCGTGTGTTGCCGCGAAGCTTGCAGCTCTTCCAGCGCCCCGGGCAGCGGTCGAGCGCCGGGTTGTCAGTGGGTTCGTCCTGCTTGGTGTACATGGCAGCGCCGGTATAGGCGCAGGCCTCGCCCCGGTACTGCCCACGGCAGGCCCAGCGGCATAGCTTGGTGATCTGCTGAGCCGGCAGCATGACGCCGCCCATGTCCAGCGGGCTGGACAGCTGAAAGGTCACCTGCTGGCGGTCTTCGTCGGTCTTCTGCTCGATGTACCAGAGGTTTTCTCGGGCCTGGTTGGACGCATCGGGGTTTCCGTCCGGGAAGTTCGCAGCATCCAGGAAGTGGCGGAAGGTCTCGATGACCCTGACCTTGGAGCCCACCAGGTCCTTAAGCGCTAGGCAGAGCGCTGTGACCGCGCCACGCACGCCAGCTATCTCGTTAGACATCTGCAGGGTCGGGGTGGCAGGCCGGCCATCGCCGCGAATGTCGAAGCCTTTGGCCTCGATCTGCATGGCCGAATAGAGCTGACCCTGCCAGATAATTTCACCCTCTTGGGCATGGCCATGGAAGCGCATGATGTTCCCGCCCAGCCGGGTGGCGTCCACCTCGTAGAGCCGGATCTGGTTTCCCGGCTCAAGCTTCTGGATATCGGATTCGAATGTCATGGGGCCTCTGAAAGAGAAAACCCCGCAAGCGCGGGGTCAATAGGGGGTAAATCGCTGATCGAAAGTCCAGCTGATGGTCACCAGGTTGGGAGCGCCACGGGCTCTGATTTTGTAGCCTTTAGCCCTGTACCGACCCTGCACACCACCGGGCGGCGTCCAGTAACAGGTGCGATAGCCCTCATGGCGGTCTAGGAACTTGCGAATCTCAAAGGCTTCCTCTCCCTCGACTAGAAGGCCTGTATGGGACAAGCTCCACGATTGTGTCTTGGTGTTAATGCCGACGCCACCTGCCTGGACAAAACCATCACCGAAGTTGTTCTCCCAGGTGTTCTGCTTGACCTCGCCGTCAGCTTCGGCCTCAACGTCAAAGCTGAAGATCTCTGTCATCACTTTCTCCAAAGAAGGCCGCCCTGCTGGGTTTCCCGATACAGCACATCACGCACGACACCTTCGAAGCCCTCTCGCAGACCTTCACCCTGACGCCTCGCCTGCTCTTCAGTTACTCCTTGCTGGGCCTGCACGTTGATTGGTGAGTTGATGATGATCTGCGCACCGCTCTGCGCGCGCTCTGCGCCAGCAGAAGCTGACGAACTCTGACCGATCATCCCAATGCGCCCATCGCTGAGGGCTTCCAGATTGCCAACACCAATCCTGGCAGTGGCCTCGGCATCGAAAACGTATTCCCCACGGTGAACAGGGCCGGCAACTTCATCTCTGCGACCGTGGCCTGTGTAGCCGCCATCCATGAAGCCTGCCCCTGCCATCGCTGAGGTTGAGGCTACCCCGGCAACCATGGGGGCCGTAGCAGCTGCCGCCGTAAGCGCTGCAGCAGGCGCCAGAGCGGGCCCGTAAATGGGGATGGCTGCGGTAGATGCATATGCGGCCAGTTGCGCTTGGAAGGCCGTTGCCTGGGCGTTAGCTACCATGCCAAGGCTTGCAGATGACTGAGTGGTTTTACCGACCACAAGCTGCACCGCCTGGTAGATCAGCCACTGAGCTGCCATATCGGCCAAGGTCGATATCACTGACTTACCGAAACCAGTCACCATGTCCGCCAATGCGTCGCCGGCGTCCTTGGATCCGGTGGCCACATCCGTGAAGAACGCCCCTAGTTCACTGCGAGCGCTGCCGAGAGTAGACGCGGTAGCATCGGCTGCAATCGCGGAGTAGTTGGTGGCCGCGTCGGCATAGTTCTGCCAGGCTTCCTGAGCACCCAGTACCCAGTTTGTCTGCAGCTCATCGACCTGCTCGTAGTAGAGCTGCTGGGCGAACAGCTGTTTGTTCAGCTCTTCCTGTAAAACTTCTGTCTGGCTGGCATAGAGCTCAGGGGTGATCTGACCCGTATTTCGCTGTTCATTGAGGGCCTTCACATCCTCGACGTACTTCTGCCGTACAGCCAGATCGGCACGCATCCGGTCACGGGCTTTGTCGCCCATCCCAATTCCCGCCAGCTCCTGCGCATAGCCGTTGATGGCTGTTTGTGTGCCAGAGGACTGCGCAGCTTTGAAAGCGCTTAGCTTCAGCGCATCCTCATTGGCTTTCTTGATCTTGTTGAGCCCGTCCAGCTCTGCAGCCAGTTCCAGGAGCCGCTTTTGCTGAGCCTTCGACAGGTTGCCAAGCTTGCCCTGTTGTAGCTCAAACGACAGCTTGGCGACCTCGGTGGCGTCCTTTTGCCTGTCGCCGGTGGTGTTGATCAGCTGGATCTGACGCTTGAATCCCTCCTCAGTCGACTCAAAGTCCTTGAGCTGTTTTTTTGCGGCTTTCTCGCTTTCAGACTCACCCTTTCGCTTAGCCTTGTTGGCCGCGTCGTTGACCTTCTTCTGCGACTCGATAGCACTCGCTGCTGAGAGGATCGCGTTGCGGTCAGTGTCGGTGAGATCGGCGTGCTCTGCGATATAGCGATTGGCGATCTTGATCGCGTCATTGTTATCTTGCAGGCCGCCCAGCTGCTTCTGCAGGGTGTCGAGGTATGTCTGCCCGGCACTACTCATACCGATCTTGGCGGCAGTGTTTGCCTGGGTAGAGGCCGTGTTACGGTCGGTTTCCTCGGTCAGTTCACCGAGCTTTGCGCGCAGGTTCTGCAACTGCGCACTGAGCTCGGAGGCCTTGATCTGACCGGTCTCGATGGCCTGGGCCATGGCTTCTGTGACGCCGGGAATGCCGCGCACCTGGTCAGCCACAGCCTTCCAATCCACGACTGCGCCTTTAGCCGCTTCATTCGCCGCCTGCCGAACCAAGTCGAGCGCTTTCTGCGCTTCTGCTGGCAGCGGCACTAGGGCACCAATAAAGCCGTCGACACCTGCGGCACCCACGTCGCGCAGGCTGTTTTCAAACCGGTCAGCGATGGAGCCGGCAACTTGACTAAGCTCGCTGGCAGTGTCTTCGAGAGTTCCTTTTAGCTCGCGCAACGCCACTGCTTGTGTGGCCTTATTGAGCTTGCCGAACCGCTCAACCAGCTTATCGATTGGGTCGTTTAGGTCTCCGAGCTTCTTCTCCAGCGAGTCGGAGTTGTCGCGCAGCAGCAGGAAACTGGCCGCTGCAGTACCGGCGAGCATGGCAATGCCCATTGGGCCACCCATCGCCGCCAGCAGGCCACCGGTGGCAGCCCGGGTAAGGTTTGCCTGGGCGATGGCCAGCGCGTCAGTCGAAGCCTTCAGCGCAGCCTGTTTGGGGATCAGCTCACTCTGGACGATCGAAAGGCGCTGCAGGCCGGTGGTAGCAACAATCGTAGCCTCGGCCTGCTGCAACTGGGCTTGGGCGTAGATGCGTTGAGCCTCAGCCGCCCGCATAGCAGCCTGGGCGTTCTGGACTTCTGCCCGGTATTGGGCCAACGCCGCCTTAAGCGCCAGGCCCGACTTGGCCACGTAGTTGGTGAGCGCGGCCACGCCGGCAACACCCATCGCCGAAGCGACCAACTCGACATTTTCGCCCAGCACCAACAAAACCTGGGATAGCCCGCCGACTACCCCAGTGCTCTCTTCCATATTGCCAAGGAAAGTGCTGATGGCGTTTCCAATATTGGTCAACGCATCCTGCACACTGGTCGACATCTCGGCAGCTGCCTGGCGATTCGTATCGACCGTCTTCAGTAGGCCGTTGTTGAGGTCGTCCAGCGCAAGCTTGCCCTCTACGCCCAGCTTGCGTATCTGCTCAGCGCTTTTTCCAGTACCCGCAGCGATCGCATCGACGATCGTCGGCATTGCGGTCTGAATCGACACCCAGCCGTCAGCCTCGACTTTGCCAGTTTGCAGCGCCTTGGAATAGGCATCCAGCGCAGAGCCGGCTTTGTCCGCTGACGCAGCGTTGGTTACCAGCAGAAAGCTGAAGCTGTCGGTGATATCCAGGGTTTTCTGGGTGTCGTAGCCTAGGTTGCGCATTACCCCGGCAGTACGAATATAGAGTTCCTGTGCCTCCGCCAGCGGGCGGTAGGTTTCATTGGCGGTTTGCAGAAGGTGCTCCTGCACCAACTGATATTCAGCGCCGCTCCCTGCAGCAGCCTTCATGCGGTCGGACATCTGACCGTAGGCATCGACCTGCTTGATGATGCCGCCAACCAGACCGGCGCCAGCCACTGCAGCAAATGCACCGCGGATCAGGTTACCTGCCTGCTGAGCGGAGTTGCCAGCGCGGTCAAATGCAGAGTCGACCTGAGCCAGATTGCGATCAATGCTCTGTGATGAGCGAGCGACTAACTGATCTGCATTAGCCAACTCCCGGCGAAGTTGTGCGGTAGTGGCCTCGATTTGGACCAGCATTCCCTGGACTTGCTGATCGGCCATTCTATTCTCCGTATAAAAGTAAACCCGCCGAGGCGGGTTTGATAGTGGATCGACGCTACTGGATGTTTAGGTCACTCACCCTCCAAAGCTTCGTTGCTCTGTCATATGAGATTGATGCACGGTAGCTGCTGCGAATTAAAGCGCCGAATCCGTTCTGAGAATCAACATATGCCGAAACTTGGAATCCGCACTCACCATCAGGCACAACGTCAACACCTTGATCGTTTACATATGGAAACTGCGCGGTCGCGGGAGATTTCAGCCTTTGTTTCACAAAGTTCTGCGACATGACGAAAGCCATTGTCGTGTTTCCGCAGTCCTTAATTTGCGCTTCGATTTCACGCTGAGGACTATGCTTCCATGAATAAAACCAGGACCAGCCACCAATAAGCACTACCGCTGCGATAGCTAGCGTGAATCGGATCTTCCCTTCAGCAGGACTCCAATTCGCTGCCATCACAGAGCATATTATGTAAACCGCTACACCCACGGCCACCGTGAACAAAATCATCAGGAAAGTCATGCTCAACATCCATATTTAAAGGGCAGGAGATTCTACATCCTGCTCAGCTCTTTCTCCCAGTCAATGCGGTTCTGAGCCTGTCCGCTACATTTGATGCACTCGGCTTTCCCTTCCCTGGCTGAGCCTTGCCCTTGCCGAAGGGGTTCGTCATCTGTGACCACTCGATGCGCGCATCCATGGCCAGGAACAACTCCGGAAGAGGCGTGCGCCATGCTGCATCTGGTGACCAGCCAAGCCACCCTGTAGCGATTGCATAAAGCCGGTCTACGTAGCTGCCATCCTCGACAACGCTCACGCCTCCCCGGCTGTCTCCTTTCCCTCATCACCACCGCGTGGATTGTAAAGCGCGACCAGGTAAGCATTGAGCTGGCTGGCAACGCCCAGCACGCCGGCTTGCCACACTTTCTCTGGCATAGCGTCTGCAGCCTTGCCTTCCAGGCCGGCTCCAGCAGCCAGGATTATCGCGCAGCCATCAATGCTCAAGGCTGAGATGGTTTGGGAGGCGCCGCGGAGGCCACCAAAACGGCTTTCAATAGCCCGCACCGCTTTCAACGTTGGCTGGAGGACGAACTCCTCATCACCCAGTTTCACGGTCAAAGTCCCGTGGAGGGTCTTATTCATAAAGCACTGTCCTTGATTGCCGGGGCAGGGCCCCGGTTATTCAGGCGGCTGCAGGTAGCAGCTCCAAGATATCGGAGTTGATGCCGATGGTGATGTTGCGGCGCACGACGTTGTCGGCGGCACCTGGTGCAACGGTGTTGTTCATCACCTTGCCGCGCATGTAGAAGGTGGTCGGCCTGACCACTGGGGTGGCGGTGGGATCACCATCGTTGAGGGTGATCTTGATGTTGTAGTCGCCCTTGCTACGGTCCTTGTGAGCGACCTTCACTGCCTTCTGGCCGGCATCGCCGTTGTCCAGTCCCACGGTCAGCGTCAGGTCACCAGCATCAGCGGTGCCCTTGTACTTACGCACGCGGCCGTTCTTCAGCGACGTGAAAGTCACGCTGCTGAATGTGTCGCCGAACTCGCCCAGGTCCTCGATTTCGCCCACCTCGACATAGGTGTCGGCTTCGTATTGGGTCTGGGTGTCAGCGCCAGTTTTGCCGCCAAGCCAGAAGCGGCAGCCGGCAGCGGTGTTCAGGTTGTCATCGGCCATGGGGGTTCCTCCAAAGGCACATTGGATAAAGCCGCGGTGCGGCCGGTAGGTGGATCAGTGGGTGGTAATGACGCGGACTGTGATCGAGCCCTGGTAGGTAACCCCGTCAGCGTCACGCTGGGCGTCCGACTGGATTACGCGCACAGAGACTGCCCTGCCGACGCTCAGCGGCAGCGGGCGCTCGTCCAGGGCGGTGATGACCTCCCCGTTGATGCGCTTCACCTCTGCCTGGCCAACCGTGTCAGACCATACCGACAGGTACAGCAGGCGCTGCTCGCGCTTGCGGCCTGATATCGGGCTGACGTTGGCTGAGACCTCGCGGTCGATCGACACATAGGGCATGTCAGCGTCCATGGGTGCACCGTCATAGACCGGGCAGCTCACCTCGGCCTGCAGCCTGGCAAAAATGGCCTCTTGCAGCGATACCGAGGGATCAGCCATTGCCCACCCCCTGGCTTGCCTTGCGCAGCGTGCGGCGTACTGCTGCCTCGATATCTGCCGTCACATACTCGCGGTTGACGTCCATCGAGGGCCGAAGCCATGGGTGCGCCGGCCGGGCCGGAATGTCTGGGTGCTTGCCGAAGAAGTGCTCACCATCGCTCTTGTTCGTTTCGCGCTGCTTGCGGCCGGCTGAACGTCTCCCCCCGGTATAGCCCTTGGTGCCGTACTCGATGAAGCGCAGGTAGAAGAACTTGCGGCTGTCGCGCTTGCCCCTGATCCCGATCTGCGCATCAAGGCCGCTGGGTGCGACGTAGATTCTCAGCGCGGCTGCGGCAGCGCCGGTGTCCCTCGGCATCAGCTGCTGCTGAGTGGCCAAGATGCGCTCTGCAGCTTGGCGCATGGCCGGGGCCAGTTCGTTGTCCATGGTCTTGTGGATGTTGCGCAGCGTTCGCCTTAAGCGGATATCGCCGCGCATCTTCGAGCGGCGGGCCATGGGCTACTCCTTGGCCTGGGCCTTGGCTGTTTTTTCCTGGGCTGCCTCTTCCTTGACTTCAATCGCGTAGCCGCGCGCGATCAGGCCTTCACCGTATTCCTTCTTCACATCGAAGATATCGCCCTTTTCGCGCTCGCCGAATGCACCGGTGAGCGGGCCCAATGCTTGAATTTTCATGGTTCACCTCATGGGTTTGGTACCGATGAGCAAAGAAGTCTCATCAGCGTGTTTTCGTTGTCTGGCAATACAGCCTCGACCTGATAGGTGACGCCGCGGCGGGTGAGCCTTACGCCTGCCACCATTTCAGCTCGAGGCCTGCTGATGATCTCGGCTGTAACTATCGCTTTGAGCTTTTCAGCTACAGCGATGATCCGGCCAGAGGGTGTGCGCACTTCACCCCACATCTTTGGACGAGCTGCAGGGAGCCAGGTGACGACAGCCCCACCGGACTTGGTGCGCTCCTCGTGACGGAAAGTGACTTCGAATAAATGGCGAAGCGGCCCGGCCCTCATATGCCCCACCCCACCCGGTAGGGGGTCAGCAAGGCCTGCGAGCCTCGAGGCAGTTCAGTGGCGATGGTCCCCGTCACTACGTCTTCTCGGTTGGCGTAGAGGTGCCCCAGGATTAGAAGGCACGCCGCCTTGAACGGCGCGTTGCTGAGCATAGGCTTCTCCCCGACCAGACCTGCCAGTATCGCCTCTGCCATTGATTGCGCATCGACGTAAACCTGGCGGTTGAGGTAGTTCATTGCCGAGAGCTCGGCCGAGTCGATCAGCAGCTGCAGATAATCGTCGTCATCGTCCGGATCACGCAGGTGGGCGCGTGCCTGGACCATGCTGATCAGCGACATGGATCACTCCTCCAGTGGAGTGCGAGATACTAGATTGCGGCGCTCTAGGTCTTCAGCATGCCGCCGCGGTACCTGGTAACTTGGGCCGCCGCGACGACGCAGTTCGCCCTCGTCCATGTAGGTCCGCATTGGGTAAACCTCGACACTGATAGGGTTCGGGTCTGTACGCGCAATCGTGGTCGACTCAGCTTTTACCTGGTCTCCACTGACTGCTTGGCGCTGCTCGTCGATACGCGACTGCGTGACCTCAGTTGCATCAGCGTAAGAGGCTGATACTTCGGTTGCTGTCGGTTGCTCCACGAGCAATGGCCCCATTTGCTCGAGGCCAGAGTCGGCATTCACCGTAACAATTGCCGGTGCCTGCTCAGGATCGAGCGGCGAACCCTGCTCGGCTGGTCGGTCTTGGGACTGAGAATCCTCGAGCTGATGTTGCAACGCTTCGGGCGCTGAGGGCGCGACCGTGTCAGCCTTGTCCTGCTTTTTCGTGCTGGCCATGAGATTGACTCCTCAATGGCGCCGGGGCCGGCGCCGTTTTTTGTTGGGTTAGGACGTGCGAGTGAGCGGGCCAGTGACGAAAGCTTCGCCTCGATAGATGGCCAATGCTAAGCGCTGCTCCGCACGTACGGTCACCATGTTGTTCTCGAAGTCTTTGTCGTTCTCGGTCGAGATGAGGATCTCAACATCCATGCGGTCGAAGATCTGGGCACCTAGACCGAATGCACCTACCAGGAAGTCATCGACCGGCATGGCCTGCGTGGCAACTACGGGACGCCGCCACAGAGTGGGTTGGGTGTCGCCTTGAGGCTGGCCAATCAGATAGCGACCTTGTGCATCCTTGAGCAGCTCGATCATGGCCCAGTCGATCGGGTTGAGAACGATGCCGTCCGAGGGGTACTCAGCGAGCTCTGCCTGCAGCAGCGCCAAACGAATGCGGTCAATCCGCTGCTCACCTGGCACAACAACACCGCCAGGAGGCGAGTAGAGCTGAGCCGCCGGTACGATCCCCCCGATGTTCGCTCCGGTACCGTTACCGAACAGCATCTGCGACTCTTCCGCGAGTTTCAGGCCGTAGTAGCCACGAGCGTCAATGAAGCTGCGCAGCGCAGGTGCATCGTCCAGGATCTGCCGACTGGCCTTGAACAGGTGAGCCAGCGTGCGAACGGGCGCGTTCTCCAGCTTGAATTTGATGTCGGAGTAGGGCTTGGCGGTACCTTCGGCGACTGGTCGGGCGCTGTTGGTGAAACCCTCCTCTTGAACGTACTCCACCGAGTTGCTGCCAGTCTGGCCTGGTGCGATGAGGTCACGGATAGTCAGTCGACGCTCAGGGATTGCCTGGATGCCGTAGCGGCGATCAGCAGGTACTGTGTCCGCCGCCGATCCGGTTGCCGAGGTGATAGCTGCCCGAGCTACCGAGATGCGGCGGGAGCCGCGGAACGAGGAATCAACACCCTCCATCTCCTGAGATGCCGTGACGATTTCGCCGGCCGTCTTTTGGCGGTCCGGCTCACTGCGCGAGCGGTTAGCGTTAACGAGCTTTTGCTCTGCTTCCTGCAAGCGCGCCGAGACCTCGCCCTGCTTGGTCAGCAGCTCGTCGACCTTCGCGCGCGTTTCGGCGTTCATCTCACCGGAAGCTTTGATCTGCTTCTCGGTGGCCTCGGCCTGGCTTTTGATCTGGTCGCCGATGCCCTTGAGCGTGGCGTTGATTTCTTTGACTTGGGCTTCATAGTCCACGGTCATTTACCTTTCAGAGAGTTCAAGAGATTGGTTGCCGCGCTCAGTGAGGCGGAGAGGTCTGGCGCGACAGCGTTCGGCTTGTCGGTCAGGGCAGCGCGAGGCGTACCCCCGCCAGCAGCGCGAGGCATGCTGGACTTGAAACTGGCGAACAATTCGCGGCGCTCGGACCGGGGCATACCGGCTTTCGCGAGCGCTGTGTCCATGGCCTTCAGGGCGTTGGCCTGGGCAGATTCCTCGGTCTCCCGCTCGGTGATTTCTCCCGGGGCGAGGATGCTGGTGGCCAGGCCGAGCTCCACGGCACGCTTACCGCGGATGAACGTCTCGTCGTCCATCAGCTCCGCCATGCTTTCAGAGGTCTGGCCGCTGGTCTCGGCGTAAAGGTCGGCCATGGCGGCGTCAAACTCTTCCATGTCGCCGGCCACGTCGCGCAGGTAGTGGCGGTTGCCAGCGAGGAAGGTCCAGCAGTTGTGGATCATCAGGAAGGCGCTGCTAGCCACCTGACGCTCGGCGCCGGCCAGGTAGATGATCGACGCCGCGCTCGCCGCCATACCCAGCACTTTGGTGGTGACCTTCTGGCTGTGCTCAAGCAGGCGGTTGTAGATAGCGATGCCTTCGAACATGTCGCCGCCTGGGGAGTTGATGTACACCGTCACCTCACGGTCGCCGATGGTCCGCAGCGCTGCATCGATACGCTTGAGGGTCACGCCCTCCCCGTACCAGTCCTCACCGATCACGCCGTAGATGGTGATGGTTTCCGAGGTGTTTTCCACGGCCGCCTGGATGGCGGGGTTCCATTTATCGAGCGCACGCGGGCTCATCTCGCTGCGCAGGCCGCGAGACTGGATCTTGTGTTTCATGGGTTACTCCCCGGAGTTGCTTTGGAGCCAGTTCATCAGCGCCGCACGCGCGGCTTGGCTGTCGTTTTGTTTGCCCAGCTGGTCAAGCGGTACCAGGTTCGATTGCACGGTGAGGATGTCGCCGCCAGGCATGCTGGGCAGGTTCTCTTTGTGACGACCCTCGTTTCGGGTCATGTAGCCGTTTTGGCCCATGGTGCTGAGGTAGGCGGCACGGCCGGCACTGTCAGCGCGCAGGAAGGCTTCCAGCGAAAACTCCGCGTAGTGCTTGATCCGGTCAACCGCTGTCAGGCATCGCTTGTTCACGCACTGCTCGATTGGCGCCGTGTAGGTCATGATGCAATAGGTCAGGAACGCGATTTGCTGTTGCTCAAGGCCTGTGCCCCAGTTACTGCCTTTGTCAGTTTTCATCACCATCCAGGGCGGCACGCCGAACCAACGGCAGATCTCCTCGATGCTGTGCCCACGTGACTCGAGCAGCTGGGCGTCAGCCGGGTTAATGCCGATCATCTCGGGCTTCACGCCTTGCTCGAGCACCGGGCTCTTACCCGCATTGAGCGCGCCAGAAATCGTCTTAACGTAGTCTCGAAATTCGGCACGCTGCGTTGGGTTGAGCGTCTTATCCACCGAGAAGGCTACGGTGGGCATCATCCCGTTCTTGAAGGTGGTATTGGCAGCATCGTCGGCCGACATAGCCGAGCCGAATACATCGGCGCCGTAACGAATTGCCGAGAGGCCCATCCGGCCATCCAGGGTGAAGGCCGGGATGTGCAACATGTCGCCCTGGGCAATCTCTCGGCGAGCGCCCTTGCGCGGCTGGAAAAAGTAGCGCAGCCGACCATCATCGTCCGCCTCCGGAGTTACCCGCGACGGCATCAGGAAGTCTAGTGCGATGACCCGCCCGCCGGATCGGTGAATCTCACAGTAAGCATTGCCCCACAGCAGCATCGAAGCGACGACCGCCTGCCAGAAGTGGAAGGCCGCCATGTCCTCATTCGGGCTGTTGTGCACCACGTCGTAGAGCGGGAAGTCTCGCGCCGTCTCGCGCCCGCCGTCCGGGAGGCGCCGGTAGATGCTGAGTGGCAAGCCTGCGACCGAGGTGGAGATGATGCGAACGCAGGCCCAGACCGCCGACAGGCGCATGGCCTTGTCGACCGTGACTGACTTGCCGCTACTGGACTGGGCGCCCAAGAAGGCGCTCCAGAACCCGCCGTCCGACAATCGAATGCTTTTGCCCAGCCAACTGCTCATGCTTGCCGAGGGCTTGGCGGCTGCAGTGCCGAGCGCTTGAGAGAGGGTTTTAATCACTGCTCAGCCCTCGGCGAATGAACGCTGCAATGCTGAACAGACTGACCGAGCCCGCGAGCAGAGACCAGCCCGTACCCGCCAGCATCCAGACGCCCGCGCAGGCTAGGCCGAATCCGCACACCGCGCAGATGATGAAGTAGTGAAATGCGTTCATGCGATCAGTGGATCCCGAATGCCGGCCATGAAGTTTTCCATGCCGCCTTGGCCCTCGGGATTGAGGGCCATCAGCGTCACAGCGTTGAATAGCGCCATCAGCGGGTCGATCTTGGCCGAGCCGCTGGCCTGCTTAGTAATGAGGATCGAGTTGCCACGGGGCTCGACTTTGGCGTTACCGCAGCACCAGGCCATCATCGGCTGGCCCCCGTGTAGCAGCGTGCCCTCGGCCAGTTTGCGCTCGGCAGTCTTGATGGCTCCGCCCAGACGCCAGCCTTGGGAAATGCCATCGATCTTTTCGCGCGGAATCCCAACAGCCTCCAGCGCGTCGAGGATCGCCCCGACGCCGGCCGGGTCCAGCCCGACCTTGTCCAGCAGGCCGGCCTGCTCAACCTGCGCCACCAGTTGTGCCACCGCCTCGATGTCGTCGCCGATGCGTTCAACCAGGGTCAGGTGCCCATCCCTCGCGAAGTCGCGGATGCGCGGCGCTTCTGCTTTACGCCGCTCCAGTACTGATGGGTGGGCCCAGGCATGGGTCCAGGTCAGCCAACGCCGTGTGCCCTGCTCTCGACCGAGTGCTGCAAAGCCAAGCAAGTCATCCAGCCCCCCGCCATCGACACCGATATCGATCACTTCGCAGCGCTCAATCAGGTCTTCCAACGTCCGGCATAGCTCGGAGGTCTGGGTCTCCCAGAAATCAGCACCCGCCCAGCGATCCGAAAGCAGCGCCAAGCCGATCTCGACGTTCAGGTGCTTGGCCAAGAAGCCGCGGAACGATTCCTCGCCGTCCAGCTGGGCCTGTGCGTAACCACGCTCGATGAAAGGTTCGTCGACCGACAGCCCAAGGTTAGGGTTGGTGATGTACGCGTTGGAGAAATCCCGGTGTTCGCCGGCGTCCAGCATCGCCTTGGGAAACTCGTACAGCACCGGCAGGAACGATTTATCGACGATCTCGCCGTCGCGCACCTTGCGGGCGTACGTCAGCTTCTGGCGGAACACGCCGGCCGGCGGCGCATCGGACTGGGTGGTGGCCCAGATGATGAATCCCTCCGGCCGGGATGCCAGGCCACCAGTGGCCTCGCGCAGCATGGCCTCGGCGTTGGCCCGCTTGCCGAACACCCACAGCTCGTCAACGAACACGCCGATGGCTTTCTTGCCCGACACCGTCTCGCTGTCCGCCGCAACCACCTTGAGGGTGGCGTTAGTCTGACGGTGCGTCACGGTGCGCAGGTGATCCTGCACCTTGAGCAAGGCTTTGAGCTCTTCGTCAGCACCCACCATGTCCCGGATCGGGAGGTAGGAGTTATCCGCGATCTCCTTGGTCGGCGCCAAGATGATGAACTCACCCGACGCCCGCCAGTTGAGGATCAGTGCGGTGAGCATGATGCCGGCGGCGATGGTCGACTTGCCGTTCTTCTTGCTGATCAGCAGCATGAACTCGCTGACCAGGCGCCGGCCCGAGTCTGGGTCGTAGGCGCCGAAGATCGCAGCCACAAACTGGTTGACCCAGTCACGTACGGTCTCGCACATCAGTGGACTGCCGGTGGCGTCCACCATGCGCAGTGCGCCGAACACGTCCAGGGCTTCCTCGGCCTCGGTGGGGAATAGCGGCTCGAACGGAATCAGGCTCTGACGAGCAACGATGCACTGCTCCCAGTCTGGGCAGGCGGTTGACCACTCCATCATTTCACCGACTGCAGCGGGCCGCGGCGGGTGCCGAACTTGCCGGTGGCAGCCTTATCGGCGTTGGCCTGGGCCTGGTCCTTCTTGCCGCTCTCGCCCTTGCGGGGATGAACGAATGGCATCAGGGCCTTGGCGGCGTCTACGCGAAGCTTCGCTTCCGTGCCCATGTCGTTCATCACCGAGAGGAGGAAGTCCTTCGGGTCACGGTGGAGCAGCGCCTGGGCCAGGTCGAAGCCGGCAGGTTCCGGCTCTGGTTGCTCCTCGGATTCCGGTGCCCCTTCCGGGCCCGGCTCAGCCTCTTTGGCAGCCTTGGCGGCGGGCCTGGCTTTAACATCCGGTTTAACATCGCCTTTAACATCTGGAGGCATCAGTCCCAAGGCACGCAGCTTCATTAACTCGACTGCGACGTCCTTGTCCTTGACCAGCCGAGAGCCCGCCGCAGACGCTGTCTTCTCGGAATAGCCGGCCGCCACGGCAGCGTCTCGATTGGACGCACCTTCCCTCAGCGCGGCGATGAAAGCGCGCTTGCGGGATGTTAAAGCCATTTAACAAAAATCCTGTAGGGGAAAAAAATCTGTACGTGGGGTCGGGAGCGGTCTAGCTAGATGACAATCCCTAGCTTTTGACCCCCCTACCCCTTTGTGGCACGTCACTGGCGTGCTTAGGGAAAGATCCCGCACCTATTTGGTGCGCCGCGCGGTCAACCCACTAAGCCTGCGGCCTCTTCGGCTTGCTTGACCGTGTCGTGGCAGGACTTGCAGAGCGGTTGCCAGTTGTCCTGGTTCCAGAACAGATCGCGATCACCCCGGTGCGGCACGACATGGTCAACAACGCCGGCGGCGGTCGTTCGCCCGATCTTCGCGCAGTAGGCGCAGAGCGGGTGTTCTTTGAGATATCGCTCCCTCGCCTTCTGCCACTTGTAGTTGTACCCGCGCTGCGAGCTGGTCATTCCACTACGCCAACTGCTGGGGTCTACTAGCTTGACCCTAGTGTTTTCGGCTTCCTGTAGGCGGGGGCTGATCGTCTTGAGCCTGGCCATCAACGCACCTCGACCACGATGCCGCGCTCTATCCAGCGCGTGACGCGACCAAGGTGAGGATCACGCCCGGTGAGGTGACACGCCAGCAGCACGCCAGCCAAGTAGTACTTCAACCACCAGCGGTGGCGGCAGACGATCGTTGCGTAAACCTTGGCCATGGCCGATGTTCCTTATCTCTTGTACCAAGTCAGCTGGTAGCACCGTGCATCAGGCGGTAACTCAGCAATGGGCCAGCGCAGGCAGTCCATGTGCTTGCGCTCTGGCCTGGTGCGACTCACCCTCAGCGTCTGCACCAGGTAGGCAGAACCAGCAGCAGTGGTTATGTAGTCACCAACCGCGATGCCGTCGGCGCCGTCCACGTAAAGCTTGCAGGGTGTATACGGCGCTCGTGTCCTAGCCACCTCTCACCCCTCTCGGCGCATACCAATTTGGCTGGCGATATCGGTGGCGCGCTCGCGAACCTCAAGCGTTTGGCCATCGAACGTATGGACGATGGCGCAGATGCCGTGCCACTGAGAGCTGGCGCTGGCCTCGCTTACACGAGCGATAGCAGCAGGCGCCAGGTAGTAATTGTTGCCGTTGGTGCTGGTCAGCTTGATCACGGTCGTTCCTCGCTCTGCACTCGATTGAGGGCTTCGTCAGCCTTGTCGGCGGCCTGGGTAGCGGTAGTCGCTGCCTTCGACGCCTTTGCGGCGGCGCTTCCAGTCTGCCTGGCTAGTTCATCCAGGCGCTGGTCTCGCTGCAGACTGGCTTCGTCATAGGCTGCGCGGATCTCGGCGACCTGCTCCAGGTAACTGCGGGCAAGAGCCCATTGAGCGAGCTGGTAGCCGCCGAACCCGCCACCCACCACGAGCAACAGGGCGATTACCCAAACCTCGATGCGACGCCACCAGCGGCGGGCAATGAATTCAATTGCGCATCTGTCCATCACGACATACCTCCGAGCTTGGTGCGCAAGCGGGCAATCTCTTCGCTTTGCAGCGAGACGCGCTCAGTGAGCTGGCCGACCTGGCTGGTCAGAGCCTCGATCTTCCCTTCCATGCGCCCAACGGTGGCGGCAAGGTCGTTGCGCTCCTTGGCGAACTGGTCAGCCCGGGCCTCGGCGAGCTTGCGGGCCTCGCGCTCCGAGTCGAGCAGTTCGTTCAGGCGGCGCACCGTGCCGATATCGGCGTTATCCATCGCTCGATCTGCCGCATCTTTAGATAGGAATTTGCGCAGCCAAAGGAAGCCGCCCAGCAGGACGGTGCCCGTACCGCCCAGCCAGGTGGCTGTGCCTGGGCCGAGATCGGTCGGGTCCATCAATTTCTCCTGAAGGGAACGAGCTACGACGAACGTCGAGGCCGATAATTCTGTTGTGTCGTACAAGCGCGACTTGATGTCACAATTCAAAACCGATTTCCAAGCCCTCCCAGGAGCTCCGCAGTGCCCAGGTCACGAAGCCACTATGAAACGACTCTGCGCCTCTATCAGGCAGAGGCAGAGATGGCATACATCCTTGATGTTTTTGGAGATCACTTAGCAAAGGCGCATCAGTTGCCGCCAGACCTGTACGGTATTTCGGCAGTGAATTATTACCTGATGCAGAAGCACAACTGGACCAAATCGCAGCTTGAGCAAATGAGCTCTGAAGAGAAGCGGTTTGCTCTCAGTGCCGAGATGACCGGCTACAGACTCCCGGCTGAAGCTCAATTCGATAGCTGAGGCGAGATGATGTCGCAGGACAGGCACCGAACCCTGCTGAAAAGCAAAAAAGCCCGCGCTAGGCGGGCAAGGGAGGGACTGTGAATTAGATCTGATGGCTATAGAACAGCGAGTATGACTCGATGCCGTCGTTCGGTTGCTTGATGCCAGCGTTGGAATAGTGGATCGCTCGGATACCGACCTTTTGCGTTTCGCCAATCTTCAGGCCTGCACCAATACGGTCTTCGAAGTTGAAAGCCGAGCCGAACTCCTGATCACCTGCAGAGGTGCCCGAGAACACTGCGAGCCCAATCCCCGCTTCGATGAAAGGCTTGATGTTACCGCTGCCAAATTCATAAACGAACACAGGGGCGAAGGACAGCGAATGGGATCCACCAGAAGCGTCTCCAGCTTCCCAATAGGTGTAGCCAGCATCCCAGTACCCGGTTAAGCGGCCGGTGCTGCTCTCAAACCAGCTCTTGTCCCAGTTGAAGCCCACAGCTACGCGAGCGGTCAAGCCGCCCTGACTAGTCGCACCGATTGCGCCAGATAGATCAGCAGCATGTGCACCGGTAGCCAAAAGGGAGAACAGCGCAGCAGCGATGATTTTTTTCATGATCACGGAATCCTGATGGTTTTCTTAGCAAGCTATCAGAATCATAGTGCTATCAATTCGTTCCGTGCACTCTGAAAAATGAGGCATCTACCAAAGTTTGTGTTTTCGGAACTCGTGAGGCCCTCTGAAGGCAATAAAAAACCCGGCGCGATGGCCGGGCTTTGCAGCGCCATTCCTCAGCAACGCGCAGGAATGACAGGATGGGAATAATTTCTCTCACTCTCTCACTGATGTCAACAGGCAATTATGCGGCGTCTTTGATCAGCAGCCCTTCTGCTTCAAGAATCGCTCGGACCTCGCGCAAAGAGTCGTTGATCATGCCATCCAGCTTTTCCTTGATTCCGGCACGCCAGCGGTAGCGCGTTGGCTCCGACGTAGCATCGAGGTCCCAGGTGTTCATGTCGTAGAAGCTGTCAGGCAGAATTACCAGATCCTCGGCCAGAGCCTCTGCCTTTTTGCGTTCCGCCTGGCCAGCGGCCAATGCAGCGTTGACCAAGTTCTCGCGGCGCCATTCAGGCGCATCCAGCGGAATATCAACCGCAACCGAGCGAGGCCCCTTGCGACGCGCACCTTTGAGCTTTGGGATGGCCCAGGTGGTCACGGCCTTGAAGATGAACAGCTGAGGCGCAGGGCTGGCAATCAGAGGCGCAATGGCCGTGATACCCTGTAGCCGCTTCGCCTTGTTGGTGGCGTACTTCGCATTCAGTGCGCTCCAGTGACGAGGAACGAGCAGGTGATGCAGGCGCGCAGCCAGCCAATAATCCACCTGGGCCCGATCGAAGCCACCTGAACTCCCTCCCAACGAAGCCAGGCAGCCACCCTCTTCTTCTGCCGACTTGTAGAGCTTCTGCCATGCCTGGCCTTTCGCAGCGCCTTTCTCCCCTGCCGCCAGAGCGGAAACTACTGCACCCGATACGCTGTTGTAGATCATGTCCTTCCCCTCAATCCCCGGTGTAGTTGGTGCCGCCGGCGCCGCGGCGGTTGTTCGACTGATACTGATCTTCCGGGCCGCTGATCGCGGCCAGGGGTTTGCTTTCGGCCTGTTGCTCCAGCTCGCGAAGGCGCAGGCCAAGCTGCATAGCCAGATCCTCGAGAGGTAGTGGCTCACCCGTCGCCGCCGAAACCCAACCAGACACATTGCAGGCTATGCAGGGCCGCGGCCCGAAAAGCCCGCTGATTGCTGCTCGGCCACCACATGCCGAGCAAGCAGTCAGCGGTATCCGCCTCGTTGAAAACTCAGGCGTGCGGCTCTTCTTCATCCTTTCGAATCCTCGCTTATGGTGGATACCGGAAGTGCCCCGAAGCCCGCACGCTCTGCGGCCCGCGAGAGAATCCCTGAATCCGTCGATCTATCGCCGATCAACCCGTGAACCGACTCGAAACCCTTCTGATCAAGATGTGCATGCCACTTCTCCAGCGCCTCACGCTTGCGGGCCATGATGTCGGACTGGATGTACACCTTCACGTTGTGGCCCATGGCGTGATTGATCAGCAGCTCTCCCACCAGGTGGTCAACGCCCAGGTCAGCCCAGCCTGTGCGAGCCAGCTTGCGCAGGTCGTGGCTTGTCCACTCACCCTGCCCCATGACCGTGAAGACTGCCGATGCCTTGGCTTCGCTCATGGGTTTGCCATGGCGCCCTGGGAAAATGAATTCGCCGTCATAGCCCTGATTACGCTGGATCTCGCGATAGGCCATCAGCAGGAGCCGCACCTGGTCGGTCAGGGGCAGACGGTGCTGCACGCCGGTCTTGGTGTGCTCGGCCGGGATGTACCACTCACGCTCGGCCAGGCTGATGTGGCTCCAGCGGGCCAGGCGGGTTTCGCCCAGCCGGGTGCCGTGGCACAGCATCATCAGGGCCAGCACGCCGTGCTGTGGCCGGTTGGCCAGAGCGGTCTTCATGCGGCTCATGAGATCCTCAAGGTGCACACCACGCAGACGCGATGGCTTGACAGTGACCTTGGCCTTCGAGAAGTCTCCGAAGCGGATGCCAGCCATGGGGTTGGAGCTGATATGGCCCAGCTTGAGGGCTTGCCGGAAGGCCAAGGCCAGCAGCTGGAAGACCAGCCGCACGTAGTCGATGGACAGGGTCTCTTGCAGTGGCCACATCAGCTCGCGGTCGAGCAGGGCCTTGTCGATCTGGGCAAGCGGCACTTGCCCGAGGCGCGGCACTAGGTGCTGCTTGATGGCCGATGCACCGGTGCTCTTGCGCTTGCCCGACAGATTGCGGTCCCGGGCCATGCGCTCAGCAAACCAGGTCAGCAGCTCGCCGGTCAGCACCCAGCTCGAAAGGCTAGAGCCCTCGCCCGCTTCCAGGCGCAGACGGATATCCGGTAGCGCCGCGGCAACCTTGGCGGCGCTCAGTTCTGGATATGAGCCGATCCGGTGCCATTTGCCCTTGATGACCAGGTACCAGGAACCTCGATCGCGGGACCTGTGAAAACGGAAATACAGGCCTTTGCTAGCCAGGCTGCGCAGGTCTCGTGCCGACCCGGCGGCCTGCCGGCGGATCTCGGAATCGCTGATCTTCACAGCAGCGGTGTTGGTCATTGCACTACCTCGGTTTTGGGCAGGGCCATGTAGGCTCTCAAGCACTCCATGGCGTCGAAATGGCCGTAGCAAACGACCGCCAGGTAACCCTCGCGGGTCAGCCGCTCGATGCAGGCGTACTGCTCAGGGGAGACAGCCGCCGGCTCAACGGTGGCTTTGAACTCGATGAACAGACCGAAATATCCGCCGCGGGCCAGCGTCAGCTGCAGATCGGGAATGCCAGGCTTGGTGCCTTGGGCCTTGAGCCGCTTGGCTTCGGCCCAACTGCGATGCCCACCATTCGGGGTGTGATGGAGATTCGCGTACACCTCTGGATAGCGGATCTTGATCTCGGTCATCAGGGTGGCCTGCTCGAGCCCCTCGCGGTCTACGCGCTTGGCCCGGGGCTTCTTGGGGCTGAACCCAGACACGGTTGCCGGCTTCATGCGATGAGCACCCCCTCGTTGAGCAGCAGCGCCTGGGTGCGCATGACGCCCTCGGCGTGATACTGCCGGGCTGTTTCGCGATCTACGGCCTTGCTGCGCCCGTCGCAAGCGTCATGGCACGCGCTGCAGCACCAGGCGCCCTGCAGGTCGTGCGGCTTCTTGCCGACGCCGCAGGTGCCAGCCAAGCGGTAGTGCGCGAGAACGGTGGTCTCCGGATTGCCGTTGCACACCCCCGGGATACGCACCTGACACTCCCGGCCGCGCGCAGCCTTGGTCAGCTTGGTTTGCCGCATGGTCAGAACTCCTCCTTGCCACGGTGAGACTCCCACTGGAACGGCACCACCACACCGCCGCCCTCGCGCAGGCGGTCGTAACACCGTTCTCCCATGGCGTGGCGCAGTTGGCTGGCTTCCAGGTTGGAAATCACGACCGTGGGGCGCATTTGCTCGTAACGCCCGTTGATGATCGAAAACAGGGTTGTCAGCTCGAATTCGCTCGGCTGCTCCTTGCTGACGCCGACTTCGTCCAGCACCAGCAGCGACGGCTCGATCAGGCTGGACAGGATGTCGGCCTCGGACTGCTCGCTGTGGCGGTCGTATGTCGCTCTGATGGCCTGCAGGACAGCGCCTACTGTGCGGTACACGGCGGTAGCCGAGGTGTTACGCATCAAATCATTGGCCATGCCAGCGCCCAGATGGGTCTTGCCGGTACCGACCTGGCCCAACAGCATCAGGCATCGCCCGGTACGCTGGATCTCGTCGAACGCCGCAACGTACCGCGTGCAATAGGCCAGGGCCTTGCGCTGACCCTCGTGCTCGACCCGGTAATTGGCCAAGGTGCGGTCGGCGAATCGCTTCGGGATGAGCGCCGAGCCGAGTTTTCGGCTCATGGCCTCACGTTTCAGGCGCGTTTCCTCAGCCAGCTGCTTGGCCTTGCGCTCGGCGATGGCGATCTTCTCGCAGTCTGGGCAGCGGCCGACGATCTCGCGCCCCATCAACAGTGTCACTCGCTGCTCGAAGGGGCCGTGCTGTTCGCACTCAGCCGGCTGAACACGAAAGCCAGCGGCATTCTTCACCTCGGACATGGTGATCACCGATTCAGATCGCATAGGTACCGTCCTCCCGCGGGGCAAGGCCAGCGGTGTAATCGCGCTCGTTGAAGCCGTGATGACGGCTATTGGGGTTGGCTTTGGTAGGCGTCTGGCCACCAACGCGCTTGGTGACCCATTCCACGTCGAAGCCGCGCCAGCCGTTCTCCACCGCGATCTCCAAGGCCTGTGCAGGCTGGATACCGAAGGCCTTGCACTGCTCGAGCTTGGCGTTCAGGCGGGACCAGATCCGGGCGCTAACCGTAGCCTTGGCCGCTTTGCGGACAGCCAGGTAGTCAGCGATCAACGATTCATCCAGACCGTGGGGGTTGTCGGCCATCATGGCGGCCTTCCCGAATGGGGTCTTGCGGTCAGCCTTCGCTGGCGGCTCGTCCGCTTCGCTGGGGGGGCATGTATCTTCTTCCGAAGGAAGAAATACATAGGGGGTTTGTTTCTTAGAATAAAGAAGGGACTCGGCGGTTTTGGTCTGTTTCGACTCACAGCCGATTCGGACCACTTGAGCCGAATCGACTGTTTTGGTCTGTTTCGGATCAGCTACGTAGACCCAGTCTTTCGGGTCATTGACGCCGATATCGCCACGAGCACCACCCTCACGAAACAGTACGCGACGGCGCAGCAGACTCGAGACTGCCTTCGATACCGAGTCGGGGTGAGCGTTGATGGCCTTCGCGATATCGGTAGCTGGGATGCGCTGGGCGCCTGCCCCGAAGTTGATGGTGGCCTTGGCCACGTACAGCACGATCTTCATTTCTCGTGCCGGAAGATCGATAGCCAAGAGGCCATCCATGAGCTGGTTGTCCATCCGGGTGAACCCCCTGGACTTGTCAAGTGGGACGATGTTTGTCATGCTCTGGTCTCGTTTGAAGCTGTAGAGAAAGCCGCCGTGCAAGGCGGTTTTTTTTCGCCCGCTATTCGGGCGTTATGGGTGTCCGGTGCATCCGTGGTAGCTTTTTGCTTCCACACAAGAAGGTCCAAGGAGACCGGACGTATGAAACCTAGGGAAGTAAGTTATGAGTCGATCTGGGCGAAGGCCGTGGACGATCAAGAATCGGTAGCTCGCAAGAGCGGCAACAGTGCCGAACCTTGGGAGGCTCAAGCCTGTCGACTTGGTTTTGGGATCTACAAAACAAGGTGCTTTTGTGAGCGATTGGCTAGAGAGTTTTTCTCTCCTTGGTATCAGCCCACAGCGGTTGAAGCCGGACGCCTCTATCTGCTCAACAAGCACCACTGGATTCCTGCTGAGGTGAAGAATCTTGATATCGTTGCGCTGATGGCGTTTCTGCATGAGGAGCTCACTCAGATGAGGCTGACGAAGGAGGAGTGGGAGCCAGTTCGCAACTGGACTTCTCATATGGACTGCTATCAGCTACTCGCAGAGTCGGCTCCTCTGCCTTGACTATCGGGTAAGCGCGCTTAACGGTCGGGTCCAGATAGCTGGAGTCCTGACTCAATTGCCTTGACGTGCTTGCACGTGCCACCTCAACGGCGTTTGCGCGATGCTTGCGTAACGCCTCCCCCAGCAATTTTTTTCGCTTCCCTTTCATCTGCTCTCTCCTACTGGTTACATTCACAGGTATGACGGGCATCTACCTGCCCGATGGATCCCGCTCGATAATTCGTCTCGTCAGTCAGCGGACGGGTTATCCATGAAGTAGTTGGCCAGCCTCTGGACGGTGTTAACCCGCGGGTTACGGGTCGTTCCGGTCACCATCTTGCTGATCGTGAAATACGGGACGGACGAAGCGCGGCTGATCTCCGGCCACTCACCCTTACGCCGCCTCAGCTGCTCAATGACGAACGCGCTGAGGTCACGACTAATCGATTGAGCTTCGCTCAGGGTTGTCATTGCTGTGCGCCTTTTAAGCCATGTGCGGCTAGGCTAGTCGTTTATGGCTTCAGCCGTCAAGCCGCAAGCGATTAGCCGTTAATGGCAAAATCAGCTTTCACTAGACGGGTAGGACCAAATGGCCTCAATAGAGCAAACGCTGGCTAATAATCTGAAGTATCTGATGGCTTCGAGCAGCGATTTCGGCACCCAGCCGAAGCTCGAGGAGCGATCCGGGGTAGCCCAGGCGACCATAGGTAGAATTCTAAGGGCTGAGACCCAGGCCAAAATTGGAACCGTCAAGGACCTAGCCAAGGTCTTTAAGCTGGCTCCAGGAGACCTTCTTGACGCCGGGTTAGTCACCCGCCTAAGCGGTGACGACTCAAACGTAGGCTCGACCAGCGGGACGGTCGGATTGATTCCTCTGATTTCATGGGTGAACGCAGGGATGCTATGTGAAGCTATTGATACTCTTCCGGCTGGCGAGGCCGAGGATTGGCTGGAATCCCCCTTCCCCCACAGTAAGCAAACTTTTTGCCTCCGGGTGCGCGGAGAGAGCATGTGGCCTGACTACAAAGACGGGGAAATCATACAGATCGATCCCGAGGTCGCTGCTCAGCACAATGACGATGTAATCGTTCGAACGCCGGACGGCAAGACCACCTTCAAACGGCTGCAAGAAGGTGACGATGGGATGTTCCTTCTAGCAGTCAACCCAGACTATCCAGATCGGATCATTCGGGTTCCTGAAGGCACGCTCATATGCGGAGTGTGCACCGGCAGTTGGATGGATCGCCGCAGGAGATAGCCCCCCCCTCCAAACAACCCCGCTTCGGCGGGTTTTTTTTGGCCAAAATCAGCCACTTAAGGCTTTATGTCTCGGGTTAGCCATTTACGGCTTGACGTAACAGCCATCCATGGTTAGATTTATAGCCACAAACGGCTAGATGCTTTACGCCGGACCGCCACCGCTCTTTAACAACTCGACTTGTTCAAGCTCCTGTCGGGAAAGGCGTTAGCGAATCCATATAGCCATGCGGCTCCCTGGGATTGGCTGTATCGACCTCGGTAAGCGGGAGTGGCCACACGAATCATTGAATTAGCGCCCCGAGCTTCGGCATCGAGGGGCGCCGGACCTCATGCACCCTGCCCCACTCAGCTAGGGCACTCAGAGCTGCAGCGTGCATGTTGTAAGGACCTGTGATCCGCGGCGGACAGATGCTGTTTGACGTCGCGAGGAGGAAGCTCGACGCCCGCAACCACGACGGACCGCAGAGCTGCAATCAGCTGCGGCAGACGCGGCGCCACCCTAGCGCAGAGGGAATCACCGCTGACGCAATGCCCCGGCCTGACGCCAGTAGCGAGGCCGGACCTATCGATTCACTGAAGCACCTGGGCGACCGGGTGCTTTGGGAATCCACTGGAGGAACACAGCATGCGCAATTTCAATCAGCTTCGCATCGAAGGCGAAACCATGGAGCAGTTCAAGGCTCGTCGTGCTCGCGGCGTGGCGATCAACCTCATGAGCTCTATGGCTGAGTGCCGCGAAGGCGCCGGCTGGGGGCCAGCTAAGGCTGAAATGATCCGAGCTTTCCACTATCACCGCGCTCGATTGCACACACGCTTGGCGCTGGCACCGCTGTTGCCGTGACGATTTCACTGGCTTGCCTTCTCACGAGGGCCAGACGGGAAACCAACCAAGGAGTAGGACCATGCTGATACTGACCCGCAAAGTGGGCGAAACCATTGTGATCAACGACACGATTCGAGTGACGGTGCTGCAGGTTAAGGGCAATCAGGTGCGCATTGGTATTGAGGCGCCAAAAGACGTTTCCGTGCACCGCCAAGAGATTCAAGAACGAATTGCGGCTCAGGCCGAGGTTGCTGCCTGATTTGTTTTCACTGGCTGGCCTTGGCGACAGGGCCAGACGGGAAATCAAACCCACGGAGCAATTCAAGATGACGACGATTATCGAAGACCGCTTCGACAGCGGTGCCAAGGTAAGCATGGAAATGGACAAGGAAGAGGGCGAGCTCTTCGTCTTTCACTGCCCGGCAGGTCAGGGCTGCAAGGTCAGTAAATGGCCTCTGGATAGCTACCACATGCCGATCGCGTTGGCCCATTACGAGCAATGCATGGAGCTGGAGCGCGCCGCCTTCGAAGCAAGCGCCACGACAGCCTGTCGTTAACTGCCCGATGCCCTGCTCCCCATCGCAGGCTGCATCGGTGATCCACATTGAACGCGATTTGATCGCCGCGAATTGTGAGCGTGGGTAGCGTCTCGTCCTTCGGTGAGGCGTCCCGACACCCGGTTTGCCCCGGAATGTGGATCACCGATGCAGAAACATCGTAAAGCGCATGAGCGTGATCCTTAAAACTCGTAAGGCTCACCCTGCCAAACTTTATCGGCACCCCTTCCCTTCACATACGACCGCATTAGGCAGGCGCCAGGTCCGCGCTTCTCGGCTGCGCGTGGGTTTGGTCACCCACCCTGACGCCTGACCAATGCGGTTGCTGAGGACAATCATGGAAACGATCACCTGCGGCTCATGGACCGGCCAGCTCGGCAAGACGCTGGCACCACGCGAGCTGGAAGCACTGCTTTGGGTTGCCCAGGGCCTGACCACCAAAGAGATTGCGCGGCAGATGGCGGTCACCCCCGGGACCGTGGCCAACCGTATCGAGGCTGCGCTGTTCAAGCTGGAAGCCGGGCGCCGCATCGAGGCGGTCACCAAGGCCATGCGCCAGCAGATCATCAGCCCGCTCTGCATCGTGCTGGCAGGCCTAATCGCAATGCACTCCGTCATCAACGACAGCGACCCCATGCGCCGCGATCGCCGCGCACCTGAGCGTCGCACCGCCCAAGTTCGAATCGTTCGCAAGGCCGAGGCCTTCGAGCTCCACGCCTGATTCCACCGAGGATCGCCCCATGCAAACAGCAATGCATCCCGCTTTCGCGGAGAAACTTGCCGTGCTCGCAGCACTGCTTCAGCGCAGTCAGTCGGCACGGGCCGAAGCCCACAACAAGATCGGCCAGCCCGCTCCGCGCTATCAGGCCAGCGGCAAGAGCGGCGCTTGGGATGTGGTCGAGATCGCAACCGGCGCGGTGCAAGGCTTCGCCTATAGCTACAAGGCGGCGATGCGGTTTGTCGATGCGTGCGAAGCTGGGGCGGCCACCAAAACAGGCGCGCGGCAATGAGCAAGCGCAAGCCCCACAACATGAGGGCCCGCCTTGAACGGACGTGCCGGGCCCTGGTCTCGGCCAACCACGCGGCCGTGGTCAACATCGACCCAAGCGGACAGCAGGTGCTGATCAACTGGAAAAACCTAAAACAGATCTGCGTGCGGCAAGTCGTCGACGCAGTCTGCGACATCCCCCACCGCTGGACCATCTACCTCAGCGTGCTGTGCCGGACGGAGTTCGGAGAGCGCTATCACAAGTCGATCGAAGTCGCGCCACAGGGCAACTACCGCGCCGAGCACCTGACCGACGTGATTGAGGCGGCCTACACAGACCTGCGGGCCACGGCCAATCCTAATCACCTGGTGGCAGCCGGCTGGATCGCCATCCCAACCGACACAACGCTCGACGAAGCAGAGGCCGCAAAGATCTTTGCCGCTGTCGGCGCCTGGAGTCAGCAGAAAGCAGCATGAAGCGCATCACCCCACGCGTTCGGCACGGCCGGCGCCAGCAGTACATCAACCTGCCGCCCAGCGGCCTTGTCCTCTCGGAGCATCAGCAATGCCAAAACCTACAGACACTACCGAGTTCCTGCAGGAGCTCAACGGCGGCGCATTCGCCAGCCAGATCGGCCACGCCCTCTCAGAAGTAGCCGCCGACGTGGTCGATCACGGCAAGGCCGGCAAGATCACCATCACTCTGGACTTCAGCCAGATCGGTGACTCCCACCAGGTGAAGATTAAGCACAAGCTGGCCTACAAGGTGCCCACCAAGCGCGGTGATCGCAGCGAAAACACCAGCTTGGACACGCCGATGTACGTCGGTACCGGCGGCAACATTTCGCTGTTCCCCGAGAAGCACGATCAGCTCTTCACCCGTGACGAAGCACCGGTCCACCCGCGCACCTGATCCCTATCCCAACAAGGAAACATTGTATGTCCCTCTCGAAAGAAGCACTGCAGCTGATCATCGACGACGCTCTGGCAGCCGCCGGCAAGCAGCTGGATACGCATGCACCGGTTGCGCTGGTGCCAGACGGCGCCAAGGTCGTCGACCTCGAACGCTTCCAGAATTACCGCAACCGCTTCCGTGGTACCTACTCCACCCACTCCCTGGCCGACTTCGGCGCTTACGTGGTCGAACGCTCGGTACCAGCAGCCCGCGGCTTCATCGATCAGGACGCCATGAGCTGCACCGTGCTGTTCAACCTCGGCACTCCAGATAACCCTGGCCATGCTGATGATCGCGCCGTGCTGCGTCTCAAGCCTTCCGCTGCATTCGCCGCCGTGCAGGCCGTATGTGGTCAGTCCTTGGTGCAGAAGTCCATGAGCGACTGGATCGAAGACTGGCATCAGCACCTGACCGCTACTGACGAGAACGGCGCCGGTATGACGATCGCCAAGGCCATCGCCGCCGTGCGCACCATCACCATCAAGGCCTCATCCGAGAGCGATCACGCGGTCAGCGAGACCCGCGCCAGCCGCAGCGCCATGGATTCGATTGAGGCCAGCAGCAAGGAAACCCTGCCGGCCTGGCTCGACTTCAAGGTCATCCCATTCGAAGGCTTGGCCGAACAGGTGATCCGCCTGCGCATGTCCGTCATCACCAGCGGCTCGCAGCCGGTTCTCAAGCTGCGCTGGCTCGGCGAGGAGGCCCAGCGAGAGGCGATCGCTCAGGAGTTCAAGCAAGTTCTGGAGGATAAGGTAGGCGAATCTGCCAAGCTGGTGCTGGGTAGCTTCGACTCGAAGTGACCTGAGGGATCGGTCGGCTCCACTCCTTGGAGCTGACCGATCAAGACCAGGCATAGCAGAATTTCTTTGATCAGCCTGACGACCTCGTTCAGCAGGTTGATCCATTCAGTCAGTCGTTTCATACAGCAGCTCTCCGGCTTGAATAATGGCCGAAGCTTCGCGTCACGACTCATCGGCAGGCGCACTTTGAAGCGCATGGCCTGCCCATTCCACTTGGGTTTTTTCCAAGATCGGAGCAAAACGCTTCACTGTGTACGCCTATCGTCGGTGAGCCCCGCCTAACGTTCCTCTTGTGGAAAATTCACCTTCCCCTATTCAACGATAACGCCTCCCCGGCGAGGATCAGCCATGTCTGACAAGAAGATCGACGAAGCCAAGCTCGAGCGCGTAATACGCAAGATCAAGCGCTGCCTGGCCCTATCAGCCAGCTCCAACGAAACCGAAGCTGCAACCGCTATGCGGCAGGCTCAGGCACTGATGCGCGAATACCGACTAACAGAACTGGATGTACATCTCAGCGATGTGGGCGAAGTGGAGTCAGCAGTGGCTCGAGCCAAGCGCAGGCCAACCTGGGATCGCGATCTCAGTTCGATCATCGCGGACGCTTTCGGCTGCCGGGCTTTCTCAAGGCGCCACTGGTGCAGGACCACCAGCAGATTGGTTGATCGCGCTATGTTCGTTGGGGTGACTCCCGCACCGCAGATCGCCATGTACGCCTACGAGACGCTGCTAAACAAGCTCGCCCAGGCCCGGCGTGAGTATGTGTCGCAGGTTAGGGCGGGAAAGCGGCGCAGCTCGTACTCACCCCAGACTGCGGGTGATCACTTCGCGATCGCCTGGGTTTCAGCAGTCCACGGCAAGATCCATGAGCTGGTACCTTGCGGCGAAGAGGACCTTGCAATCGGCCAGCACTCGACGGGGCGAGACTTGATGGCGGTCGAATCGCATGACAAGGCGCTGATCGAGCAGTACCTGTCAGGTCGCGAGATCGGCAAGGCCCGTAAGGCCCGAGAGCTTGAGCTAGACCTGAATGCGCAAATCGCAGGCCTGTTGGCTGGTCAGCGGGTCGAGCTGAACCCAGGTTTGGCCCACGGAGGCCAGGAACAGCTTGGGATAGGCAGCGCATGACCATTAACCCCTACCAGATCACTGGGCCGGCGCAGATCGGATTCAGTGGCGGACGCAGTTCCGGGTACATGCTGTACCACATCCTCGAAGCGCACGGCGGCCAGTTGCCCGAAGGGGTTCATGTCACCTTCCAGAACACCGGCAAAGAGCGGGACGAGACGCTCGACTTCATCCGTGAGTGCCAGCGCCACTGGAACGTGCCGATCACCTGGCTAGAGTTTGACGGGGTTTATGGCCAGGGCCTGAGCTGGAAAATCGTAAGTCACGAGACGGCCAGCCGGAACGGTGAGCCGTTCGACCTAATGCTGCAGTACTACACCGACTATCGACGCGAAGAAAAGGGCGAGCCGCCAATCCTGCCGAACCCGGTAAACCGGATGTGCACTGACCGGATGAAGATCAAGGCCAGCACCTGGTACATGCGAGATGTGGTCGGCCTGACCTCATGGGACGCGATCATCGGTATCCGGGCGGATGAGCCCCGGCGTTACCACCGCATGATGGCGGCGAACGAGAAAGGCGGTAACCGGTGGGAGAACGTGACACCCATGTATCACGCGGGCGTGCTGAAGGCCGACGTGAACAGCTTCTGGGCGCGCCAGTTGTTCGACCTTGGCATCGACTCCGACCTGGGCAACTGCGACCTCTGCTTTCTCAAGTCACCAGAGAAGATCATCCGGGCAATCATCGAAAACCCCGGCGCCGCCCGCTGGTGGATTGAGGCGGAAGAGCGCACCGGCCAGGTGTTTCGCCGCGACCGTCCCAACTACAAGGCTCTGGCGTGGATGGCTGACCAGTTGGGCCGCCAGATGCCGCTGGACCTGGACTTCGCCGAGAACGAGGATCTCATCGACTGTATGTGCGGAGATTAGCTTACTAGCGTCTCGTCAGCTTTGTTGAGCGCCTCTGTATACAGTTCAAGCCCAGCGTGAACTACTCCATTATGCATAACCAAGCCAGCATACGGCTTATCAGTTCCGGGGGCGTGGAACTTCTTATCCTCAACCACCACCCTATCAGCCTCGCTAATAAAGTTAGAGAATCCGGCCAAGACATTAATGTAAGCAAGAACCAAGTCATGCGTTCCTAGTTCGTGAGCCGGCAATAATTTCAGAGACGAAATCGAAACTAAACACAATTCCTTGTAATGAGCTTCCCACTGCCCCTTGAACACCTCGAGCGGTCTCCCTTCGGCTATGTCTGTAACATACTGGCATTGGCTGGCCGCATGCTGGATCACTGACAGGTATGACTTCGCCCGCTTTTTCCTATCTGCAGCCCGGGCTCGCTCTTGCCTATGCTCTTGCTCAGCCACTAGCTCCTGCTGTGCCCTAGCCTGGTTACCTCCGACTGCAAACGCGCCAACGATAGCCAGTATAGAACCTATCGCTTGCACCCAGCTTGCGATATCAGAACTTTTTAAATCGTAGATTCTAATAAAGAGCCCGCAAATAAATACTAATGCCAGAGACAAGCAAACATTTTGAGCTGAAAGCCACGGCCTGAACAAACTCTTCCCATAGTCGTTGAGCATTCTTCCTCCTCATAAATCCGCCATATGTTACCCGTCTAGGTATCCCCATGCCCACAGAAAACCGATCCAGCAACACAGAGATGGTCAGCGTGCCGCGTGAGCTGCTGCAACGCTTAGTGAAACGAGCCGGTAGCCTTGAAACTCCGTACTGCGGTGCATGCGGCGTCGAAGACAAAGCACGTGCTGAAGGTGCTGCTCTCTTGGCTCAGCCAGCCGAGCAGCACCAGACCAGCAAGATCGCCGATGCGTTGGAGGCTTGCGAATGGCTCGAAACGCCGATCGGACACAAGGCCATCATTCGCCGCGCCATTCAGGCACTACGCGCCGATACTGGCGAGGTTGAGCGGCTGCGCTACAAGGCCGAGCTGTACGACGAAGTGTGGGAGCTGGCTACCGCACTTGGGTACATGAACGTCACCACGGCGATCAGCAGGCTGCGCGCCCAGCTGGCCGAGCGGGCTGCGCTGCTGCGCAGCCTGAAGAATCGCCCAGTGCATGAATGGGCCAGCGGTAAGATCGAGACGGAGATCGACGCTGCCCTATCCGCCAGCCCAGAGCCGCAGGTGAAGTCGTGAAGACGCACTTCGCACCATTCACCGACCCGGAAGACTTTGAGCAAGCACCCTGCGGCACCTGGCTAGGGGAATCCTCCGAGCTATCTGGCGACTGGGCCAAGGTCGATTGCCGGAGATGCCATAAGCGCAAGAGCAGCATCACCAAGGCCATAGCGGCCGAGGAGCACGATATCGTCGAGCAAATGGGCGACATGGCTGCCTACATGCGCGGACAAGCCTAACCGCCCAAGAGAACATCTGTACTCCACCCCGCTGTAAACCCTCTCCCCTCTATTCACTGCCGCGATATGGCGGCCAAGGAGCATCCGTGCGCCTGAAGAAAGCTGAGCGCGAGCAGGTCCGTCTGAAGTACGGCGGCCGCTGCTCCTATTGCGGCAACGTCCTGGGCGAGCGCTGGCACGCCGATCACTTCGACCCGGTGATCCGGTTGCCCGATGAGCGCGTGGCCGAGCAGCTGCAGAACCACAACGTGGCCAACATGATGCCGGCCTGCGTGCCCTGCAACCTGAGTAAGTCCCGCATGCAGTTGGAGGACTGGCGGCGCTGGCTGGCCGGCCACGTCAACAGCCTCAACCAGTACCACCCCATCTACCGCCTGGCCAAGGCCTACGGCTTGATAGCCGAGACCGGCGCCGAGGTCGTCTTCCACTTCGAAAAGGTGCAGAGCGATGCCATCCAAAACCTATCCGCTTGATGTGCGTAGCGTTGGCGAGGACACCTACATCTGCATGAGCAAGGGTCACCACAACCTGGAAGAGTTCATGAAGGCTGCAGTTGCCGATCACCCTGGCTGGTGCCTTGGTGGCCCTGAGCATGTCTGGATCAAGACAACCCCGGGCCACGGCACCTACGACCGCATGTACAACATCGTGCCCGAAGGCACTCGGGGATGCTGGCCTGCGACCTATTGCCATGAGTACGGCGAAGGCCACGAGCGCTACAGCGGCGAGGTAAGCATATGAGCGACTTCGAAATTGCTGTAACGGAGATGCCCGCAAACAAACTGCCGGAGTACATCAGCGCGCTGGACCAGGCTACGCGCGACTGGACTGATCGCGCTGCCCGCGGCGAATGCCCATGGGTTTGCGCGGACTGTTGTTACACCTTCAAAGAAGGCATGCCAGATCAATGCTGCCACGGGTTGCAGGAGTGCACCGAAATCATCAAGCGCGACAAGCTGCGCGCCATGCGTGAAGGAAACGAACCATCATGACCCGCCTCGCCCTCTGCCTCCTGCTGCTGGCCACCGGCGCCAGCGCAGCGCCGTTACCGCACGGAGTGCACGTGTTCCATGACGATGAGCGGGGCGCGACCTGCTGGCTGTACGGCTTCAGCTCCCCCAGCGGCATCAGCTGCATCCCCGACAGCCAGCTGCAGGCCGGCAACGAGCGCCAGCTCTCCCCGCACGAAACCCAACCGGAACCTACACCCGCTCTGGCGCCTGGGCGCTGGATTGATGAGAGGTATGAGCTGTGACGACTACGAATTGGAAAGTCGCGCCTGCCGATGCAGAGGCATGGGCACCCAGCACCCACAAATTCATGGCGGGCTGGTACAAAACAGACGCTCAAGGCCACTGGTATTTCGCCATATCGCGCAGCGCTGGCTGGTGGGCCATCGAGAGGCCGTCGACATATCGCCAGCGTCAAATGGAGCGCCGCCCATGACCGACCTGATCGAAGTGAAGACGGCGGACCTGGCAGACGAGGCCCTAGGCTGGGCGGTGGGTATGGCCGAAGGCCTGGCTCTACACCTCGAGCCGCCCCAGTACGGCAACGGCTGGCGCGTGTTTACCATCTACCGGGGTGAGGCGACCGAGCGCTGCGAGCGTTACAACCCCTGGGAGGCATGGGCGCTGGGCGGGCCGCTGCTGGCCAAGCACCATATCTGCCTGGACTTTCAATCCGAGAAGTGGAGCGCGCTGGGCGATGCATGGACTGCCTTTTGCGATAGCCCGACCGCAGCGATATGTCTGGCCATAGTCGACGCCAAGCTCGGCGATACCGTCCAGGTGCCCAAGGAGCTGATGCCATGACCGAACAAAGCACAAAGCAATTCTACTCTGTCGATCAAGCCTCTCAGCATGCTGCTGAATGGTGCAAACGCAACCCCGCATGGCGCCGGATCTGCGATATCCCGGATATCTCCATGTTCGAAAAAACCTACGATGAGATTCCAAAGCGCGAGCGCGCCTACTGGGAAGAGAACGGCGGTGAAGAGTGCTGGCGTGAATTCGGCGCAGGGCGGACCAAGGTGCCCACCGGATTCATCTCTGGAAAGGGCGAGTTCTTCGACCACGTCCTGAAGGTGCCACTCCATCACAACATGATGATGGTGTTCCGCGTGGGCAAGAGGTGGAAGCCATGATCGAGCAATTCAGCGTGAACGAGCTTGAGGCCATTCTGAAAGGCGTCAAGCCCAGCGACCTGCGCGGCGGCGAGACCATCGCACAGTACCTGCATCGCGGCATCCAGCGCCTGGCAACCGAGCTGAATAAGGCGCGCGAAGACCGCGACGCCTTGCTCGAGGCCGGCGCCCACCTGCTTTAACCGAACCCCCTTCACTACTACTTAAGCCCGCCGATACGCGCGTGCGAGGATTTCCTATGTCCGCAACTCAACGATTCCACCACACCGCGAATGACTGCCTAGAGCGCCTGGCGGCCGATCTCTGGCCAGAAGCCAAGTTGGCTCTGGTCATCTACACCCCTGAAAAGCCTGAGCTCGACATCGTGCTCAAGGACAGCGGCCTTAACGTAGACGAGGTCGTGAGCACCCTACGGCGGCGCGGGGGGTTGGGTCTGGATGGCGAGAACATCTACAAGCGACTGCTCTGTGACGCCATCATCGGCGCCATGGCTTTCGGCAAGCAGAACAACAACCCCCCACCAGATGGCCACTGGGGTCAGGAGTTTTGGGATATCGGTCGCGCCGAAGGTGCACTGCAGGAGGAAGTGGTGCAGGCGCTGCGCCTGGTGCGCAAAGAGCTGGATGCTTGCCAGCGAGTGATCCATTACGCGGGCGGCTTCGATCCGGCTTACGTAAGGGACGCCCAGGCTGCACTAAAAGTCGCCGACGCCGTGCTCGAGCAAATACTCGTCTGACTAACAACCTGCCGCCGCCGGCGGCGTGGAGACCACCCATGGAAACCGCCAGCACTGGTGACGTCGACAAAGTTACCGAACAGAAAATGGCCGATTTGCTCGGCTGCACGAAGCGCGCTCTCGAAGGCCGGCGACTACGGGGATCTATCCCCGAGGGCGTATGGATGAAGCACAGCGGCCGAATTGTCTACAGCATAAAGAGGTATGACGAATGGCTGGAAAGCCAATGGATTTACCCCCTGGCATCGACGTCCACTACGGCTCGCTCCGGCTCAGGTTCATGTGGGAAGGTGCTCGCAGGAGTGAGACCCTTCCCTATCCCGCGACACAAAAAGGCATCAAGGCTGCATCCCAGCTTCGAGATAAAGTAAACAGCCTGATAAAACTCAACCTACTCGACCATGACAAGTACGCGGAACTCTTTCCTAGCTCCGGCGCTGTCGTGGGTGGCGTACCAACGTTCGGCGAGTACGCGCAATTGTGGTTGGACAGCCGGGAGATCGCGGCGGGCACGAGGCTCAACTACAAAGGCACCTTGAATCTGTATTGGGTGCCCCACCTCGCCTTGGTACGTATAGATCTGATCACGCCCACGCTTCTTAGGCGGATCGTCACCTCGATCACCTGGACATCGGCATCCGTTAAACGCAATGCCATGGTGAAGCTGTCGACAATCCTCCGCTCAGCTGTGCTGGACGGGCTGATCACCAGGAATCCCGCCGAAGCGATCCAACTTCCAGCGCGCTCAAGGAAGGAAGTCGATCCGTTCACTCTCGACGAGGCCAATTTGATCATCGCTGAGCTATACAAGCACGCGCACTGGCCCAGCCAGATCTACGCAGCATTCTTCGAGTTCATGTTCTTCACGGGGCTTCGTCTCTCTGAGGGCTTGGCACTACGCTGGGATGCGGTGGACTCGATAAAGAAAACCGCTCACGTCCGACGGACAGTCGCGCTGGGCG
Organism: Pseudomonas sp. UBA5568; assembly: GCF_002425525.1. Taxonomy (NCBI): domain Bacteria; kingdom Pseudomonadati; phylum Pseudomonadota; class Gammaproteobacteria; order Pseudomonadales; family Pseudomonadaceae; genus Pseudomonas; species Pseudomonas sp. UBA5568. The sequence goes on from NZ_DIMK01000003.1 coordinate 85,820, forward strand.
TTGTGGAAGAGAGGACTAAAACCGGCCGTGATCGGTTTGTTCTGCTCAACGACAGAGCGCTGCATGCCTTGGCGTTCGCGAAGCAGTATGCAGAGCGCCGCAAGCAGGGCAAGGGGCAGTTCAATGAATCGCCGTTCGTCTTTCCACCAGGGAAGAACGGCGAGTACGTCAAGCAGACATCGGACCTCCACCACCAATGGCGCCCGATCCTGAAGGGTTTGGGGATCCGATATCGCCCACCGTATAACTGCCGCCATACCTATGCGACAATATGCTTAATGTCCGGTCTCAACCCCGCATTTATCGCCCAACAGCTCGGGCATAGCGTGCAGATGCTCTTATCGACTTATGCACGTTGGATTAACTCGTCCAATGACTGGCAGGAGCTGGAAAAGCTCCAGATTGGTCCGAAATTGGTCCGTAGCTGCGATGAAGCCACGTAAGTTATTGATAGGTAAGCTCCTTGATCTCCACCGCTAATATCACCATGCAATTCGGCTCCAAGCCGCTGTTCGAAAACGTTTCGGTCAAATTCAACAATGGCAACCGCTATGGCCTGATCGGCGCCAATGGCTGCGGCAAGTCGACCTTCATGAAGATCCTGGGCGGCGACCTGGAGCCTTCTGGCGGCCAAGTGATGCTCGAGCCCAATACGCGCCTGGGCAAGCTGCGCCAGGACCAGTTCGCCTACGAAGAATTCACCGTGATCGATACCGTGATCATGGGCCACGGCCATCTCTGGAAGGTCAAGGCCGAGCGTGATCGTATCTATTCGCTGCCTGAAATGTCCGAAGAAGACGGCATGGCTGTCGCCGAGCTGGAAACCGAGTTCGCCGAAATGGACGGCTACACCGCCGAGTCGCGCGCAGGCGAATTGCTGCTGGGCCTGGGCATTCCGCTGGAGCAGCATTTCGGCCCAATGAGCGAAGTAGCGCCGGGCTGGAAGCTGCGTGTGCTGCTGGCCCAGGCACTGTTCTCGGACCCGGACGTACTGCTGCTCGACGAGCCGACCAACCACCTGGACATCAACACCATCCGCTGGCTGGAAACCGTGCTCACCGCGCGTAACAGCACCATGGTGATCATTTCCCACGACCGCCACTTCCTCAACAGCGTGTGCACCCACATGGCTGACCTGGACTACGGTGAGCTGCGCCTGTTCCCCGGCAACTACGACGAGTACATGACCGCCGCCACCCAGGCCCGCGAGCAGCTGCTGTCGGACAACGCCAAGAAGAAAGCCCAGATCGCTGAACTGCAAACCTTCGTCAGCCGCTTCTCGGCCAACGCCTCCAAGGCCAAGCAAGCCACCTCGCGGGCCAAGCAGATCGACAAGATCCAGCTGGCCGAGGTCAAGCCGTCGAGCCGGGTCAGCCCGTTCATCCGCTTCGAGCAGACCAAGAAACTGCACCGCCAGGCTGTGACGGTCGAGAAAATGGCCAAGGCCTTCGACGACAAGGTGCTGTTCAAGGACCTCGGTTTCACCGTCGAAGCCGGAGAGCGCGTCGCGATCATCGGGCCCAACGGCATCGGCAAGACCACCTTGCTGCGTACGCTCGTAGGCGAGATGACCCCGGACAAGGGCGAAGTCAAATGGACCGACAGCGCGGAAGTGGGCTACTACGCCCAGGACCACGCCTATGATTTCGAAGACGACATGACCCTGTTCGACTGGATGGGCCAGTGGACATCGGGTGAGCAGGTGATCCGCGGCACGTTGGGGCGCATGCTGTTCTCCAACGATGAGATCCTCAAGTCGGTCAAGGTCATCTCCGGTGGCGAACAGGGCCGCATGCTGTTCGGCAAGCTGATTCTGCAAAAGCCCAACGTGCTGGTGATGGACGAGCCGACCAACCACCTGGACATGGAATCGATCGAAGCGTTGAACCTGGCGCTGGAAAACTACCCAGGCACCCTGCTCTTCGTCAGCCACGACCGCGAATTCGTCTCCTCGCTTGCGACCCGCATCATCGAGCTGTCAGCCGATGGCGTGGTGGACTTCAGCGGCACCTACGACGAATACCTGCGCAGTCAGGGCGTGGTGGCTTGATTCAGCGTATTCACTGAGCGCTTTTCAGGCTGCGGGGCCTCGAGCGTCTGCTCGAAGAACGCAGCCGTCTCGCGTTGCAGCGAACGATGGATGTGCCGGCGGTCCACCCCCTCGGCATCCTTGCACAGCGCCGGCATGCGCAAGGCCTGCTCGGCGTCACAGCGCGCCATGAACACGAAATGACCGGCGCCTGCCAGCAGGCGGTAGTCAGGTGTGACGGGCAACTTGCGGGCCAGGGCTTGGGCGTTGCGATCGACGGCGACGAGCTGGTCCTTGTCGCCACTGTAGATGAGCACCGGTAGGTGCACATCGACCAAGGCGTGGCGTCCGAACAGCAGGCTCAGCGGCGCCATCAGCATCACCGCCCCGACGCGGGAATCTGCCTGGGGTGACAGTTCGCTGCGGTCGGCAATCAACACACCGTGGGTTTTGCAGGCGTCGTGATCATCGGGTCGCTCAAGGCAATATGCACGCAGGCGGTCAAGGTCAGGGCGCGCGCCGGCCAGGATCAAGGCGGTTTCGCCGCCGGCCGAATAACCGATCAATCCGACTTTCCCACCGTTCAGCCGAGGCCCAAGCAGCGCATCGCTGCGCGCAGCGGTGATGGCGGCGCTGACTTGCAGTGGCCGACCGTACAGATTGCTCAGGGTGCCCAACCGGCTGGGGTCGCGGGCATTGTCGCCTGGGTGGACCACAGCGACCACCACATACCCTTGCCTGGCCAGTGACGTTGCCAGATAGTGCAAGGCCAGGGGGCTACCGGTGTTGCCATGCGAAAGCACGAGCAACGGAAAACGCCCCTGGGCCACAGGCACCTCTTCAGCCACCTCCAGCGCGTAACCGTCGATGTGGCTGGCCCGAGCATGCCCCTTGGCAGGATAGAACGCCAAGGCTTGCATGGGTCGGCTGTCTACCGGGTCGGTCAGCATCATGTGATGCAAGCCGGCTACCCAGGGCGAAGCATTGGCTGCGCCCATCGAGCCAACGACCATGGCCAGTGCCAGCAAGCAACGAGGAAGGATCATGGGGGCTCTGCGCATGGCCGCTGGATAGGTTGAGCTTAATCGCTGCCCTTGCGTCAAAAATGAAAAACCGATGAAACATCGGCCACGCCAGGGCTGATCCGTTTTGTGTTTGTGCCCGCCATCGAACCCGTGGCATATAGGCAGGTCAATCAGACGTCGTCGATCATTCGCAATCGTGGAGAGCCGAGCATGAGCACACCCGCTTACCAACCCCCGAAGGTATGGCGCAACGAAGCGGCCTCTGGTGGCCACTTCGCCAGTATCAACCGGCCGGTCGCCGGGCCTACCCATGACAAGGACCTGCCAGTGGGCGAGCAACCGCTGCAGCTTTATTCCTTGGCTACACCCAATGGCGTCAAGGTCACTATCGCCCTGGAAGAGCTGCTGGAACTCGGCCATGCCGGCGCTGAATACGATGCCTGGCTGATCCGTATCGGCGAAGGTGACCAGTTCTCCAGCGGCTTCGTGCAGGTCAATCCAAACTCCAAGATTCCCGCATTGGTTGACCGCAGCGTCGAGCCGCCGGTGCGGGTATTCGAATCGGGGTCCATCCTGCTGTACCTGGCCGAGAAGTTCGATGCCCTGCTCCCGCAAACTGCAGCCGAACGCACCGAAGCCCTGAACTGGCTGTTCTGGCAAATGGGCGCGGCGCCGTACTTGGGTGGTGGGTTTGGGCATTTCTACGTGTATGCGCCGGAAAAAATCGAGTACGCGATCAATCGCTTCACCATGGAAGCCAAGCGGCAGCTGGACGTGCTCGACCGCCGTTTGGGCCAAACCACCTACCTTGCCGGCGGTCATTACAGCATCGCCGATATAGCGGTGTGGTCATGGTACGGCCAGCTTGTGCTGGGCAACCTCTACAACGCTGCAGAGTTTCTCGCAGTTCACGAATACCCCAACGTTCAGCGCTGGGCCCAGGCGATCGCTGCACGTCCCGCCGTGCAACGCGGCACGCGCGTGAACCGGACCTGGGGTGATGAAGCCAGCCAGGTACCGGAGCGGCATTCGGCAGCGGATCTGGACTGAACGGCCTGCTGATCCTCGGGCGGCCCTGCTGGCGGGGCCGCCCAGGTGTCAATGAGGTGCCCCCATTCAATGCCCCCTTGCACGCACCCGTTTGCTCCTGCGCACACCTGCGTACCCTTTAACCTTCTTGTACACTCCCCGCATTAGCCTAATGCTGTTCACTTAGGGCCGCTGCGCGGCCCATCGCGGTCCCAACGATCTCAGATGAACAGCATTATCGCATTAGCTCAACCTGCATTTTCTGGTGAACGCATGATCGAGGTAACCGAGGTTTCCATCGCCGAGTTGCGCAGCGCGCTCGAGGCGGGCCGCACGACGGCGGTCGAACTGGTCAAGGCCTACCTGGCCCGCATGGACGCCTACGATGGCGCCGGCACCGACACCGCCCTCAACGCCGTGGTAGTGCGCAATCCCGATGCACTTGCCGAAGCCGAGGCCTCGGACGCCCGCCGGGCCCGTGGCGAGGTGCTCGGGCCCTTGGACGGCATACCCTACACCGCCAAGGACAGCTATTTGGTAAAAGGCCTGACCGCAGCGTCCGGTAGCCCAGCCTTCAAGCACCTGATAGCCCAGCGCGACGCCTTCACCATCGAACGGCTGCGCGGAGCCGGGGCCATCTGCCTGGGCAAGACCAACATGCCGCCCATGGCCAACGGTGGCATGCAGCGCGGCGTCTATGGTCGCGCCGAGAGCCCCTACAATGCGGCGTACCTGACCGCGCCCTTCGCTTCGGGCTCCTCTAACGGTGCCGGTACCGCGACAGCTGCGAGCTTCTGCGCCTTCGGCCTGGCCGAGGAAACCTGGTCCAGCGGCCGAGGCCCTGCGTCGAACAACGGGCTGTGCGCCTACACCCCTTCACGCGGGATCATTTCGGTCAGGGGTAACTGGCCCCTCACGCCGACGATGGATGTGGTCGTGCCGTTCGCCCGCACCATGCATGACCTGCTGGAAATTCTCGACGTGGTCGTGGCCGATGATCCCGATACCCGGGGTGACCTATGGCGGCTGCAGCCCTGGGTCTCGATCCCGAAACCCTCGCAGGTCCGCCCGACCAGCTACCTGGACCTGGCAGCAGGCACCGCCGCCCTGCAAGGCAAGCGATTCGGCGTACCGCGCATGTACATCAACGCCGACGAGCACGCGGGCACGTCGGAAAAACCGGGCATTGGCGGCCCTACCGGCCAGCGCATCCAGACGCGGGCAAGCGTCATGACGCTGTGGCAGCAAGCTCGCCAAGCCCTGGAAAAGGCCGGTGCCCAGGTTGTGGAAGTCGACTTCCCGCTGGTCTCCAACTGTGAAGGCGACCGGCCGGGCGCGCCGACCGTCTACAACCGGGGCATCGTCAGCAAGGCATTCCTGCACGATGAGCTGTGGGAGCTCTCCGGCTGGGCGTTCGACGACTTCCTGCGCGCCAATGACGACCCGAATCTCAACCGGCTGGCGGATGTGGACGGTCCACGAATTTTCCCACACGACCCTGGCACCCTGCCCAACCGTGAGGATGATCTGGCCGCCGGCATGGATGAGTACGTCAACATGGCCAAGCGCGGCCTGAAGACCTGGGATCAGATCGAGACCCTGCCTGACGGTCTGCGTGGCCTTGAACAGACTCGCAAGATCGACCTGGAAGACTGGATGCAAGCGCTTGGGCTCGATGCCGTGTTGTTCCCCACCGTGGCCGACGTCGGGCCGGCCGACGCCGATGTGAACCCGACATCGGCCGACATTGCCTGGAGCAATGGCGTGTGGGTGGCCAACGGGAACCTGGCCATACGCCACCTGGGCGTGCCCACGGTCACCGTGCCCATGGGCGTGATGAGCGACATCGGTATGCCGGTAGGCCTGACCTTCGCGGGGCGGGCCTACAGTGACACTGCACTGTTGAGCTTTGCCGCAGCGTTCGAAGCCACCGGTTCACGGCGGATGATTCCACCCCGCACCCCGCCCTTGGGCTGACGGCACAACAGAGCGCCAGGCATCTCGCGAAAATCAACGTTATGTGTAAATATGCACAAACTGTTGATTGGAAGAGTTCGCATGGCCCTCTTACCCGAAGATGAACGCCGCTTGACCTTGAGCGTGCTCAAAGCCTCCATTGAGGCCTTGGGCAGCGTTGTCACACAAAACACCGAAATCCTGCTTCACGACCTGGACCATCCCGAACGGTCCGTCGTTGCCATCGTCAATGGCCACCTCTCAGGCCGGCAGGTGGGAAGCCCTATCCTGGCTGTACCGGAGCAGGATCAAGGCCTGAAAGCGTTGCTCAAGGCCGCGGCTGATCAGCAAGGCTGCGGGCCTGTCGTACTGCCCGACTACCCGACCGCCATCAAGGGCCGCACGCTGCGCAGCGCTACCGCGATCTTTCGCGACAGCGCTGGCCACCCCTTCGCCAGCCTGTGCATCAACACCGATGTCACGGGCCTGGAGGCTGCCATGGGCTTTTTACAAAGCTTCGCGCCCATGGGCACCGCGCCCGCGCTGGCGGAGCCCGCCGACATGGAGGCGCTGATGACCGAGATCATCCAGGCGGCCCTGCATGGCACCGGCCAAGGCCGCATGACCAGGCAAGCCAAGATCGAAGCGGTGCGCGTGATGCAGGAACGCGGGCTGTTCATCGTCAAGGGCGGCGTCGAGAAAGCGGCCAACGCCCTCGGCGTGACCCGGTACACCGTCTACAACTACCTCGAACATTTGCGCGGAGCCTCCCAGTGACCTTGCACATCCCTACCCCCCTTATCGAATCACGCCCATTGTCGCTGGCTGCCGATTGCACAGTCTGGCTCAAGCTCGAGGCATTGCAGCCCTGCGGCTCCTTCAAGCTGCGCGGCGTCGCCCACGCCTGTGAGTTCCACCACGGCCGCGGCGCTAAACGGTTCGTGTCGTCGTCAGGCGGCAATGCCGGGCTCGCCGTCGCCTATGTCGGGCGCAAGCTCGGCCTTCCCGTGACCGTTGTCGTGCCCGAGACCACCACCGCGCGCGCCCAGCAATTGCTGCGCCTTGAAGACGCGGAGGTCATCGTCCACGGGCAGTCCTGGCAGGAGGCCAATGCGTTGGCGCTGAGCCTGATGGGCGACGATGCCGCGTTCATTCACCCGTTCGACGATCCGCTGCTGTGGGAAGGCCATGCCAGCCTGGTCGACGAGGTGGCAGAAGCCGGCATCAAGCCCGATGCCGTCGTGCTTTCCGTGGGCGGCGGCGGTTTGCTGAGCGGCGTCGTGCAGGGGCTACAGCGCAATGGTTGGGCCGATGTGCCGGTCCTGGCCGTGGAAACCCAGGGCGCAGCCTCCCTGCATGCCGCCATCGAAGCCGGCGAATTGGTGACGTTGGAGCGGCTGGATACGATTGCCACCACGCTGGGCGCGAAACAGGTAGCCGAACACGCGTTTCTCTGCACCCAGGAACATCCCGTGCAAAGCCTGCTGGTCAGTGACCGGCAGGCCCTGGAGGCGTGCGAGCGCTTTTTGCTGGATCACCGTCTGCTGGTCGAGCCGGCCTGCGGCGCCGCTTTGGCGGTGGGGTATGACGCCGGCGCACTGGCAAGCTACCGCAATGTACTGGTGGTCGTGTGCGGGGGCGCCACGGCAACCTTGGCGCAGATCCAGGCGTGGCGGGCAGCGCTCGAGGCATGAAACCAGCCTGCGGGTGCGGGGAGCGGCCCTGAACCCGCTCCTTGCGTCACAGGCTGCAAAGTGCACCTGACGAAACGGCTCATAAAAAAGCCCGTGATACACACGGGCAACTGAGCACCAACGCAATAACCTGTGTTCTCAGCCCTTCTTCAATGCCTGCTCTTTGTGCATGGCCATGTGCCCGGTCTTGTCGCTCTTGACCTCGTACTGTGGCTCCTCCTTTGAGCAATGGCGCTGACGCCCCATGAATTCGACATCCTGGGTATGCACTTTCTCGACGGTGCCATGTATGACGCCGGCCTCTGAGTTCCAGTGCACCTTGTCACCTTTCTTGAAGGCATTGCTCATCGATTTCTCCTTGCACCCTGCGTGGGAAGATTGAGAGTGTCATCTGTCGTTGTTCTACTGAGCACGCCGAACGCAAAAAGATTCAGTCACGGCAACGCTGCCCGGACGAAATGCAATTGCACCCTTTCGATCTGCGGCGAGTGAAGGCACAATGCGTGTCCTTTTTTTGGCCGGCCTTGCCGAGGGCCTCTAAATGATCAATACGCCGTACTACCTCATCGACAAGACCAAGCTGCTGAGCAACATGCAGAAGATCGCCTATGTGCGCGAACACTCGGGTGCCAAAGCGCTACTGGCGCTCAAGTGCTTCGCCACTTGGTCGGTGTTCGACCTGATGCAGCAGTACATGGACGGTACCACGTCGTCTTCGCTGTACGAGCTCAAGCTCGGCCGCCAGAAGTTCGCCGGTGAAACCCACGCCTATAGCGTGGCGTGGGCCGACGACGAGGTCCAGGAGATGCTCGAGAACTGCGACAAGATCATCTTCAACTCCATTGGCCAGCTGCAACGCTTCGCCGAGCAGTCCGAAGGCAAGGTCCGGGGTTTGCGCGTCAACCCCCAGGTCAGCAGCTCGGACTATCAGCTGGCCGACCCGGCGCGCCCGTTCAGCCGCCTGGGGGAATGGGACCCGGCCAAGATCGAGACCGTGATCGATCAGGTATCAGGCTTCATGTTCCACAACAACTGCGAGAACGGCGACTTCGCCTTGTTCGATCAGATGCTGTCCCGTATCGAGGAACGTTTCGGCCACCTGCTGCACAAAGTGAAATGGGTAAGCCTGGGCGGCGGCATCCACTTCACCGGCGAAGGCTATGCACTGGACGATTTCTGCGCGCGCCTGAAGGCGTTCTCGCAGACCTATGGCGTGCAGGTCTACCTGGAGCCAGGTGAAGCCGCGATCACCCAGAGCGCTTCGCTGGAAGTGACTGTGCTGGACACGCTGTACAACGGTAAGCACCTGGCCGTGGTCGACAGCTCGATCGAAGCGCACATGCTCGACCTGCTGATCTACCGCCTCAACGCCAAGATGGCGCCCAACGACGGCGAGCACACCTACATGGTATGCGGCAAGTCTTGCCTGGCCGGCGATATTTTCGGTGAATACCAGTTCGAACGCCCGCTGGCGATCGGCGACCGCCTGTCCTTCGTGGATGCTGCGGGTTACACCATGGTCAAGAAAAACTGGTTCAACGGTTTGAAGATGCCATCCATCGTGGTCAAGCAACTCGACGGCAGCGTCGAGGTGGTACGCGAGTTCGGTTTCGAAGACTACGTTTCCAGCCTGTCGTAAGACAGGCCTCGTCTGTAAGGAGCAACAGGTAAATTGAAGAAGAACGTTCTTATCATTGGTGCAGGAGGTGTCGCCAAGGTGGTGGCCCACAAGTGCGCGCAGCATAACGACGAACTGGGTCGTATTGCCATCGCGTCACGGAACATCTCCAAATGCCAGGCCATCATCGACAGCGTCAAGGCCAAGGGTAGCCTCAAGGTACCCGCCGACATTCAGGCCTTTTCGCTCAATGCCCTCGACGTCGAGGCAACCAAAGCATTGATCCGCGAGACCGAATCGCAAATCGTGATCAATGTCGGCTCCGCGTTCCTGAACATGTCGGTGCTGCGTGCGTGCATCGATACCGGCGTCGCCTACCTGGATACCGCTATCCACGAGGAGCCGGGCAAGATCTGTGAAACCCCGCCATGGTACGGAAACTACGAGTGGAAACACCTCGAAGAGTGCCAGGCCAAGAACATCACGGCCATTCTCGGCGTCGGTTTCGACCCGGGTGTGGTCAACAGCTACGCCAAACTGGCGCAGCAGCAGTATTTCGACCACATTGATTCGATCGACATTCTCGACGTCAATGCAGGCTCGCATGGCAAGTACTTTGCCACCAACTTCGACCCGGAAATCAATTTCCGCGAGTTCACCGGGCAGGTGTGGAGCTGGCAGAACAGCCAGTGGACCAGCAACACCATGTTCGAAGTCAAGCGTACCGATGACCTGCCCGTGGTGGGTTCGCAAAACCTGTACCTCACCGGTCACGATGAAGTGCACTCCATCTCCAAGAACCTGAACGTACCCAACGTCCGATTCTGGATGAGTTTCGGCGAGCATTACATCAATGTATTCACGGTCCTGAAAAACCTGGGCCTGCTCAGCGAGCAGCCAGTCAAGACCGCAGAAGGCCTGGAAGTGGTACCGCTTAAAGTGGTCAAGGCCGTGCTGCCTGATCCTGCGTCCCTGGCGCCCGGCTACACCGGCAAGACCTGCATCGGTGACCTGGTCAAAGGCACCAAGGACGGGCAGCCCCGTGAAGTGTTCATCTACAACGTGGCCGACCACGAAGAGGCGTACGCTGAAACGGACAGCCAGGGCATTTCCTACACTGCGGGCGTGCCACCGGTCGCCGCTGCCTTGCTGGTCGCCCGCGGCGAGTGGGATGCCAAGCGCATGGTCAACGTCGAGGAGCTGCCCGCCGAGCCGTTCCTCAAGGCGCTGGACATGATGGGCTTGCCAACCCGGGTGAAGGATGAAAAAGGTGACCGTCCGTGGGACGCTGAAGCCTGATTCACCCCAGAGGGCGCCGTTGAGGCGCCCTCTTCCGTTATCGATCAGCCCACACTGAATCTTTGTTAACCACTTAAATCCCTCAGCCGTCCGCTGTCCAACCATTCATCGGATAACCCACGAATTTGCTCGGATACCCCGCCGCGCGGCGTTCAACCCTTGCAATTGACCCTGGCCCTCAATACTGTATGAATACTCAGTACGACAGGTAAGAGTCATGCAACTGATCGCCAAACTGGGCATTCTTGCCGATGCCGCCAAATACGATGCATCGTGCGCCAGTAGTGGTGCGCCAAAACGCAGCTCGCGTGGTGGCAATGGTTTGGGCGCTACCAACGGCATGGGCATTTGCCACAGCTATACACCCGATGGTCGCTGCGTGTCTCTGCTGAAAATTCTGCTTACCAACTTTTGCCTGTACGACTGCCAGTATTGCGTCAACCGACGTTCGAGCAATGTGCCTCGCGCACGGTTCAGCCCCGAAGAAGTGGTACGCCTGACCTTGGACTTCTACCGGCGCAACTGCATCAGTGGCCTGTTCCTGAGCTCGGGCATCATTCGCTCTGCCGACTACACCATGGAGCAGCTGATCAGAGTGGCGCGATTGCTGCGCGAAGAACATAACTTCCGTGGCTATATCCACCTCAAGACCATTCCGGACGCCGATCCGCTGTTGATCGAAGAAGCAGGCCGCCTGGCCGATCGCTTGAGCGTCAACATCGAGCTGCCCACCGACGACAGCCTCAAGCGCCTGGCACCGGAAAAACAAGCGTCGACCATTCGTCAAGCCATGGGCGTGATTCATCAGGGGCAGCAAGCGGTGGCCAACGAGCCTCGCGCTCCGCGCTTTACCCCTGCCGGCCAAAGCACCCAGGTTATTGTCGGGGCCGACAGTACCGACGACAGCACATTGCTGCGCAATGCCGAATCGCTGTACCAGGGGTACGGCCTCAAACGCGTCTACTACTCAGCCTTCAGCCCTATCCCCGACAGCCCGGGCAGCGTGCCACTGGCCGCCCCGCCTCTGCTGCGTGAACACCGCTTGTACCAGGCCGATTTCCTCTTGCGTGGATACGGTTATAAAGCCGGCGAGCTGTTGGGCCAGACCGGCAACCTGGCGTTGGATATCGATCCCAAGCTGGCATGGGCACTGGCCAATCGCGAAGTGTTCCCGCTGGATGTGAACCGCGCAGAGCCCGCGCTCCTCGCTCGCATTCCAGGGATAGGCCTGCGCAGTGTGCAGCGCCTGGTCGCCTTGCGTCGCGAGCGGCGTATCCGCTATGACGACCTGATTCAGCTGCGCTGCGTGCTCGACAAGGCGCGGCCCTTTATCGTGACCAGCGATTACCGCCCAGCCCAGGCCGACCTACGCAGCAGCCTGCTGCGTGCCCGCCTGCGCGAGCCACAGGCACCGGTTCAAATGGGGCTCTGGGGGTGATTGCGCTCGATTGCGATGACCTGTTCGGGATCTGGCGTGAGCAAGCCAGGTCCTTGCTGAGCCATGGCATCGATCCATCGCAAGTCACCTGGTCGCAGGGGCCCATGACCGACATGCTGGCGGACACCACCACGCTGCCGGCGGGTACGGGCCCGTTTCGGGCAAAGGTGCCAGCGGCCTTGCTCGGTCAACTGGAAGAAGCGGCACGCTATCACGGCGAGCAGCGGTGGAACCTGTTGTACGACGTGCTGTGGCGGGTCGCCCACGGCGACCGCACGGCGATGCTGGCCGGTGATCGGCTGGGCAGCGAGCTGCATCGACGCATCAAGCAAGTCAGCCGTGAAGCCCATCATCTGCATGCGTTCTTGCGGTTCGTGCCGCTACCTGAAGCGCTGGTCGAGCACTTGCAATTGGACCTGGTCGCTTTTCACGAACCTGCTCACGACATTCTGCAAAGCGCCAGCCCCCATTTTGCCGACAGACTGGGACGGCTGCGGTGGCTGATCGCAACGCCGCGCGATGGCATCCGCTATGACGGCCGCCATTTCGACTATCAACGCCGCTGCCCGGAGCTCTGGCAGCAATGGGCGCAGCACGCAGAAGACCCTGGCGCCGAGTTGTGGCGTACCTACTACCGCCATACCTTCAACCCCGCCCGCCTGAATCCGAATGCCTTGCGCTTGCATATGCCTGGCCGGTTCTGGCGCCATTTGCCAGAAGGGATGCTCATCCCTCAACTGGAGGGCCTGGCGCGCCAAGGCAAGCAGCGTGACGGCCAGGCCGTGGAAGTAGCGGCCCAAGCTGGCAAGCAGATCAACAAGTCCTCCCGGGAAGGTTGACTGCCAGCAGGCAACCAAAGCGTCTGCGACAAACCCTGTCTCGAGCCGAACGTTCCGCGTGCCCTGCCGTCTTAACCTGAGCCGGTGCCGACACGCAAAGAGGACGCGAGATGACCCAACCCGACCCGTCATACGTCAAATGGCTTGAAGAACGCTCCATGCTAAAGGCATCCCAGGAGCGGGCCAGCCTGTACTCCGGGCAAGCGCGCCTGTGGCAACAGCCCTACGCCCAGGCACAGCCGCGCCGTGCGACAGAAATCGCCTCCGTCTGGCTCACGGTCTACCCCGATGCGATCATCGCGCCGGATGGATGCTCAGTGCTGGGTGCCTTGGCCCATGAAGCGCTATGGAAGCGTCTGTCAGACATTGGTATTCAAGGGGTGCACACCGGGCCGATCAAGCGTTCCGGCGGCATCAGCGGACGCGAGGTTACGCCGAGTGTAGACGGCAACTTCGACCGTATCAGCTTCGACATCGACCCGCTTTACGGTACCGAGCAGGAACTGGTGCAGATGAGCCGCATGGCCGCTGCCCACAATGCCGTGACCATCGATGACCTGATCCCTTCGCACACTGGCAAAGGCGCCGACTTCCGTCTGGCCGAGCTGGCGCTGGCGCCCTACCCTGGCCTCTACCACATGGTCGAAATCCGTGAAGAGGACTGGGGGCTGCTACCTGACGTGCCCGAGGGCCGCGATTCGGTCAACCTGCTCCCAGCTCAGTGCGACGAGCTCAAGGCCCGCCACTATATCGTCGGCCAGCTGCAACGGGTGATCTTCTTCGAGCCAGGCGTCAAAGAGACTGACTGGAGTGCCACGGCGCCGATCACGGGCGTGGATGGCAAAACCCGCCGCTGGGTTTACCTGCATTATTTCAAGGACGGTCAACCCTCCCTGAACTGGCTAGACCCGACGTTCACGGCGCAGCAGATGATCATCGGCGATGCCCTGCACGCCCTGGACTGCCTGGGCGCACGTGGCTTGCGTCTGGATGCCAACGGTTTCCTTGGCGTCGAAACCCGGGCCAGCGGCACCGCCTGGTCGGAAAGCCATCCCTTGTCGCTGGTTGGTAACCAGTTGATCGGTGGCATGATCCGCAAGGCAGGAGGGTTCAGCTTCCAGGAGTTGAACCTCACCCTCGATGACATCGCCCAGATGTCCAGCGGCGGTGCCGACCTGTCCTACGACTTCATTACCCGACCGGCCTATCAGCACGCGCTGCTGACCGGCGACACCGAATTCCTGCGCTTGATGTTCAAGGAAATGCACGCCTTCGGCATCGACCCGGCCTCGCTGATCCATGCCTTGCAAAACCATGACGAGTTGACGGTCGAGCTGGTGCATTTCTGGACACTGCATGCGCATGACATGTACCTGTACAAGGGCCAGACCTTGCCAGGCAGCATCCTGCGCGAGCATATCCGCGAGGAGATCTACGAGCGCCTGTCCGGCGAACACGCACCTTACAACCTGCGGTTCGTCACCAATGGCATCTCCTGCACCACGGCCAGCTTGATCACCGCCGCCCTGGGAATCCGTGAGCTTGACGACATCACCCCCGAGCAGGTCGAATCGATACAGAAGCTGCATTTGCTGCTGGTGATGTACAACGCCATGCAGCCTGGGGTGGTGGCCATATCCGGCTGGGACCTGGTAGGCGCCCTTCCCTTGCCGGGCGAAGCGGTGGCTGAGCGAATGACCGACGGCGACACTCGCTGGATTCATCGCGGCGGTTATGACCTGGCAGGTCTTGACCCAGATGCGCACACCTCTGTGCGGGGCATGCCGCGTGCGCGCGCGTTGTACGGCAGCCTTGATGAACAACTGGAGCGCAGTGACTCGTTCGCCAGTAAGGTCAAGAAGCTGCTCGCGGTTCGCCAGGCGTATGGCATCGCCACTAGCCGGCAACTGCTGGTGCCGGATGTGACTTCGCCTGGCCTGCTGGTGATGGTTCACGAACTGCCTGCAGGGCGCGGTACCCAGATAACCGCCCTGAACTTCAGCCAGGACGAGATCAGTGAAGAACTGCAACTGACCGGTTTCACACCAGGCCCTGTGGTGGACATGATCAACGAAACGGTCGAAGGCGATTTGACCGAGGACGGGCGGTTGATGGTCAACCTGGACCCTTACGAAGCGCTATGCCTGCGCATCGTCAACAGCAGTGGCCACGTCTGAGGTGCTGTGACTTGCATTTGCAAGCGCCTGGGCATAGTTTGCGCAAGTCAACTTACCTGTGCCCAGGAGCAACGCAATGTACACCGGCATCGTCCAGGCCGTCCGCCCTCTGCTTGATATCGCCCGTCACCCTGGCCACAACCAGTTCACCATCGACCTCACCCCGGCACTGCTCGACGATCTGA
This sequence comes from Pseudomonas sp. UBA5568, assembly GCF_002425525.1. Classification (NCBI taxonomy): domain Bacteria; kingdom Pseudomonadati; phylum Pseudomonadota; class Gammaproteobacteria; order Pseudomonadales; family Pseudomonadaceae; genus Pseudomonas; species Pseudomonas sp. UBA5568. The sequence continues at coordinate 101,109 of NZ_DIMK01000003.1, forward strand.
AGATCGGTGCCAGTGTCAGCGTTGAAGGCACTTGCCTGTCGGTCACCGAAATCGAAGGCACGCAGGTGCGCTTCGACGCCATGACGGCAACGCTGGAACGCACCAACCTGCGAAACCTGCAGCCCGGCCAAGGGGTAAACATCGAGCGCTCGGCAAAAATGAATGCGGAGGTGGGCGGCCACCTCATGGCTGGCCACATCGCCACCACTGCAGACATCGTCGACATCTCCATCGCCAACGCCGGTGCATACATCAAGTTCCGCATGCCGCCCGAATGGGCCAAGTACGTCTTTGCCCGTGGCTTTATTGGCGTCAATGGCTGCAGCCTTACCGTCGCCGACATCGACGACAACGTGGTCACCATCAACCTCATTCCAGAAACCCTGCGCCAGACCACGTTCACCCGTTATCAGAAAGGCGACCTGCTCAATATCGAAGTCGATCACCACACCATGGTGCTGGTCGATGTCGTGGAGCGCACCATTCGTAACACCCTGGCCCGCGAGCAACGGTAGACCCGAGGACTGCACATGCTGCCAGCCACCACGGCCACACCTACCTCCAAGCGCCATCGTGTCCACAGGTTACGAGGCCGCGTAGGGTTGGGGCTGGTGGCCGGCCTGTCGGTACTGGCAGGGATGACCGATGCCATCGGTCTGTTGGCCTTGGGCGATTTCGTATCGTTCATGAGCGGCAACACCACCCGCCTTGCCGTCGCCATCAATGACGTCGATGGCCCGATGATACTGCGCCTGGCAGGTGCGCTGTTGGGCTTCGTGGCCGGCAATACCCTGGGTGTGGTGCTGGCACACTCATGCCGGCGCCGTGCTTGGCCAGTGTTGCTGGTGGTAGCCGTTCTGCTCGGGTTTGCGGGGATGATGCCCGCGCCGAATACCTCAGTGCCTTTGTTGGCCGCCACATTGGCGATGGGGATGATCAATGCAGTGGTTGAACAGGTCAACGGTCTGCCGATTGGCCTGACCTACGTTACTGGTGCCCTTTCGCGCTTTGGTCGTGGCCTGGGCCACTGGATGCTGGGCGCTCGCCGTCATGGCTGGCGGGTGCAACTGGTGCCGTGGCTGGGCATGTTACTGGGGGCCGCCTGTGGCGCTTGGTTGCAGAAACACCTGGGTCTTCAGGCTATGGTCGGCAGTTGCCTCTTGACCTGCCTGCTGACCCTGGTGTCGCTGCTCATTCCTCGTGCCTGGCAGCGAGGCTACATGCCTCGCTGATCAGTCGATACGGGGATGCTGCTGCACCAGCAGCTTGCGCTTGGCCTCCAGTTCAGCAATCTGGGTATCGATGTCTTCGATTTTCTGCTCGATATTGTCGTGGTGCTCCTGAAGCAGCTCGCGCGCCTCATCGATGTCGGAGGCCGCTGGCGCCGCGCCACGCAACGGCTTGTTGGCCGTTTCCTTCATGGTCACGCCGGTGATGAAACCGATCACGGCAATCACCATCAGGTAGTAAGCCGGCATGTACAGGTTGCCGGAGCTTTCCACCAGCCAGGCGGCCAGGGTCGGGGTTAGGCCTGCAATCAGCACCGAAATGTTGAAAGCACTGGCCAAGGCGCTGTAGCGGATATGCGTCGGGAACATCGCTGGCAGGGTCGAAGCCATCACACCGATGAAGAAGTTGAGCAGCACGGCCATCAGCAGCAGGCCTGCGAAGATCAAGCCCAGCACGCCGCTGTTGATCAGCATGAAGGCAGGAATCGCCGCCGCAAACAGGCCGACGCTGCCCAGAATGATGAAGGGCCGACGGCCAAACTTGTCACTCAGAAGGCCGATTATCGGCTGCACGAACAGCATGCCCACCATGATCGCGATGATGATCAGTACACCGTGATCTTCGCTGTAATGCAGGTTGTGGGACAGGTAGCTGGGCATGTACGTCAGCAGCATGTAGTACGTGACGTTCGTCGCGATCACCACGCCGATGCAGGTGATCAGGCTACGCCAGTGCTTGGTCGCCACTTCCTTGAACGACACCTTGGGCCCGGAAGCCAGGCCTTCACGGTCACCTTGCTCCAGTTTGTCGACATGCTGCTGGAAGGCTGGGGTTTCCTCCAGCGCATGACGCAGGTACAAGCCGATCATACCCAGTGGCAAGGCCAGGAAGAACGGCAGGCGCCAGCCCCACTCGAGGAATTTCTCCTCACCCAATACGGTGGAGATCATCACCACCACGCCGGCGCCCAGTACGAAGCCGGCGATGGAGCCGAAGTCCAACCAGCTGCCCAGGAAACCACGCTTGCGGTCAGGCGCATACTCGGCCACGAAAATCGAAGCGCCGGTGTACTCCCCCCCTACCGAGAAGCCCTGGGCCATCTTGGCCAGCAACAGCAGAATCGGCGCCCATATGCCGATACTGGCATAGGACGGTATCAGGCCAATGGCGAATGTGCTCAAGGACATGATGACGATGGTGGCGGCGAGAATCTTCTGTCGCCCGAAACGGTCGCCGAGCGCGCCGAAGAACAAACCACCCAGTGGTCGGATCAGGAACGGCACGGAGAAAGTGGCCAGCGCGGCAATCATTTGAACGCTGGGGTCGGCATTGGGGAAGAACACTTTGCCCAGGGCATAGGCGACGAAGCCATAGACGCCGAAGTCGAACCACTCCATCGCATTGCCCAGCGCAGCGGCGGTAATGGCCTTGCGCATCTTGGCGTCATCGACGATGGTGATGTCCTTCAGGCCAATCGGCTGAACCCTTTTCTTGCGAGATTTCATTTATTTATCCCTGACGGTGACTGCTCTAAGGGATCAGATACAAAGGGACACTAAATAATTCAGCGCTTAGCGTTTTTTTGTGAAACGCAGGCTTAAAGAGGGATGCGAGCTTTTGGGGCGCTGGGTCATTGGGGCTGCTGCGCAGCCCCAATGACCACGTTTTCAAATACCTTCCAGCGCCAGGTCCATGGCAAAGTAGGTCAGGATCAAGTCGGCGCCCGCACGCTTGATCGCCCCAATGCTCTCGCGCATGACGCGGCCCTCATCGATGGCACCAGCCAGTCCACCGAACTTGATCATGGCGTACTCGCCACTGACTTGGTAGGCCGCCAATGGCAGGCGCGAGGCGTTACGAATGTCGGCAATCACATCCAGATAGGCACCCGCCGGCTTGACCATGAGTACGTCGGCGCCCTCCTGCTCGTCGAGCAGTGATTCGCGCACCGCTTCGCGGCGATTCATGGGGTTCATCTGGTAGCTCTTGCGGTCGCCCTTGAGCGCCGTACCGCCCGCTTCGCGGAAAGGCCCATACAAGGAAGAGGCAAACTTGGTGGAGTAGGCCATGATCGCCGTGTCATGGAAGCCTGCGCCGTCCAGCGCACTGCGAATTGCCTGGACCTGCCCGTCCATGGCCGCCGAGGGCGCGATGAAATCAGCACCTGCCGCGGCGGCAATCACGGCCTGCTTGCCGAGGTTGGCCAAGGTGGCGTCGTTGTCCACGCCGTGGTCATGCAGCACGCCACAGTGGCCGTGGCTGGTATATTCGCAAAAGCAGGTATCGGACATCACGACCATTTCCGGCACCGCATCCTTGCAGATCCGCGACATGCGCGCGACCAGGCCGTTTTCATTCCAGGTGTCGCTGCCCACGGCGTCCAGATGGTGGGAGACCCCAAAGGTCATCACCGAACGAATGCCAGCACGGGCGTAACGCTCGATCTCCTGCGCCAACAGCTTCTCGGGGATGCGATTGACCCCAGGCATGCTCTTGATCGGCACGAAGTCATCGATACCCTCCTCCACGAAGATCGGCAAGATCAGATCATCGAGGCGGAACTCGGTCTCCTGAAAAACGCTGCGCAGCGCTTGACTCTTGCGCAGACGGCGGGGACGGACGGACGGGAAAAGAGTGGACATGACAGCTCCAGAAAGATGAACGGCGTATACCTTAAGCCCGAGCCGCGACACTGGAAAGGCCAAATGACGAGATATTGTCTTGCGTCAAAGGCAATGACCGTCGCGCGGGCCAAAACCTGGCCAGCGCAGCCTGATGTATGGCGTTCGCCCGCACCGGCAGGTTGGATGTGTCAACGCAGCCAGGGCGGCGGTGGCTCCTGAGCCTGGGGTTGCGCCTGCTCGGCCTCGGCTCGCGCTTCACGGCGGCGGGCATCGTCCAGCCGGGCGGCATCGATCTCGCGCATGATCCCCGCCACGTCCGCTGCCTGCTCATCTTCAGCGAACAACCCCGTGAGCGGACTGTCGGGACGCAATTCGCCGGCTTCGTACAGGGCCCACATTTCCTGCGCATAACGGGTGGCTTTCAGCTCAGGTGCAAAGCGTCCGAAATAGTGCGCCATGTTCGACACATCGCGCTGCAGCATGCTGAACGCATGGTTGTTGGCCGCAGCGTCCACTGCCTGAGGCAAGTCGATGATCACCGGCCCGTCCGGGCCCAGCAGTACGTTGAACTCCGAGAGGTCGCCATGGACGAGCCCCGAGCAGAGCATCAGTACGATCTGGCTGATCACGAACCGGTGATAGTCCCGCGCCTGGTCCGCCTCGAGGTAAACATCGTTCAGCCGGGGCGCAGCATTGCCATCGGCATCGGTCACCAGCTCCATGAGCAGCACGCCATCCTGGAAGTCGTAGGGCTTGGGTACCCTGACGCCTGCCCCGGCCAGCCGGAAGAGCGCGGCCACCTCGGCGTTCTGCCAGGCATCCTCGGCCTCCTTGCGCCCGTACTTGCTACCCTTGGCCATGGCCCGGGCCTGACGGCTGTTTCGCACCTTGCGCCCTTCCTGATACTCGGCCGCCTGGCGGAAGCTGCGCTTGTTGGCTTCCTTGTACACTTTGGCGCAGCGTACCTGGTTGCCACAGCGCACCACGTACACGGCGGCCTCCTTGCCACTCATCAACGGCCTCAGTACCTCGTCGACCAGGCCGTCCTCAATCAGGGGTTCGATTCTCTTGGGTGTCTTCATCAGGCTGTGTTCGGGTCCTGGCTGTGATGCGGCCTATCCTCTCACAGCCGAGTCGTACTTGCTTGCCCATGTGCCACGCAAGCCGATAAACAAGCAAAGCAATGCAACAGGCGCCAGATGAATTATTCTTAAATCGCCTGCTGGCCGTTCTTTGGCACAATCAGGCTTTCATCTGGATGCCCGGGAACCCGCATGCCTCGCGTACTCACCATCGAAGACGACGCCGTCACCGGTCAGGAAATCGTCGCTGAACTCAACAGCCATGGCTTGGACGTTGACTGGGCCGACAATGGCCGCGAGGGCCTGGCCAAGGCCATCGCCGGCGGTTATGACCTGATCACCCTTGATCGCATGTTGCCGGAGGTGGACGGGCTGACCATCGTCACCACCCTACGCAATCTCAAGATAGCCACGCCCATTCTGATGATCAGCGCACTGTCGGACGTGGATGAACGGGTGCGGGGCCTGCGTGCAGGCGGCGACGACTACTTGACCAAGCCGTTCGCCTCGGACGAGATGGCAGCGCGCGTCGAAGTCTTGCTGCGCCGCAACAGTGTGCCCATGACGCAGACTAAGCTGCAGGTGGCCGACCTGGAGCTGGACCTCATCACCCATGAAGCCCGGCGCGGCGAGCACACGCTCAATTTGCTCCCCACCGAGTACAAACTGCTCGAATACCTGATGCGTCACAGCGGTCAGGTCATCACGCGGATGATGATCTTCGAGGAAGTCTGGGGGTATCACTTCGATCCAGGCACCAACCTCATTGACGTGCACATCGGCCGCCTGCGCAAGAAGATCGACCTGCCTGGCCAGTCGCCGTTGATCCGTACCGTACGGGGCTCCGGTTATGCCATTGCTGAACCCGTCTAAGGGCTGGAGTTCGTCCACGAGCCGGCTGCTGGCGCTTTACAGTTTTCTGTTCGTGGCCTGGAGCAGCATCCTCATGGGGGTGCTGTACTTCGAGGTTTCCAGCTACCTGAACAAACTCACCCGGCATTCGATGCTGCAGCGCCAACACCTGTTCGCGCACATGAGCGGCAAGCAACTGGACGACGCTCTGATCGCCAGCCAGGCGTTCGAAGAACGCAGTTTCGATGCCTATGGCCTGTTCGACGCGCAACTCAACCCGTTGGGCGGCAGTGTGCGTGCCCTGCCCCCTGAGCTGGCACTGGACGGCAAGATTCACGAGCTCAAGCGCTGCCTGAATGCCGACGATCCGAACATGCCGCGCCATAGCTGCGATGCGGTGGCGATCAAGGTGCAGGATGGCCGTTGGTTGGTGTTGTTCCGGGACAACGGCTCGTTGTTCGTCGTCACACGTATCATCCTCGACGCCTTGCTGTGGGGCATCTCGTTGACGCTGATCCCGGGTTTTGCAGGTTGGTACCTGCTCAGGCGCAGGCCGCTCAAGCGCATCCGTGCGGTACAGGCCCAGGCCGAACTGATCGTGGCGGGCGACCTGACCCATCGCTTGCCGCTGTCGGCACGGCGCGATGAGTTGGACATGCTGGCTGCCATCGTCAACGCCATGCTCGACCGCATCGAGCGCCTGATGCACGAGGTCAAGGGTGTGTGCGATAACATCGCCCACGACCTGCGTACGCCGCTGACGCGGCTGCGCGCGCAGCTGTACCGCATACGCCAGCAAAGCGATGCCGATACCGCCCAGGCGGAGGCGCTGGACCAAGCCATTGGTGAAACCGATACGCTAATGGCCCGTTTTCGCGGGCTGTTGCGGATCAGCGAATTGGAAGATCGCCAGCGTCGTGCAGGGTTCACGCAGCTGGACCCACATGACCTGTTGGTGGAACTTCACGATTTCTACCTGCCATTGGCGGAGGACGGTGGCATCCAATTGACCTTGCATCAACCAGGGCAGCTGGCAGCGCTGCATGGCGACCGCGAGCTGTTGTTCGAGGCGCTGGCCAACCTGGTGGGCAACGCCATCAAGTTTACGCCTGAAGGAGGACAGGTACAGATCGCAGCCTCCCAAGATGACACGGGCGTGCACTTGGCTGTGGAAGACACGGGACCTGGCATTGCGGAACAGGAGCGTACTGCGGTGCTCAAGCGGTTCTATCGCAGCGACGAGGGGCATCGGCATGTGGGCTTCGGCTTGGGTCTGTCCATCGTGGCGGCGATCGTGGACTTGCATGGGTTTGGTTTGGAGATCGGTGAAAGTCGGCTGGGAGGGGCGAAGCTGGTGTTGCATTGTCCTCTTGCGGGCTTGGTTAAGTAAGCCGGTGCAGGGCTGGCAATCGTTGCGATGGTGCGGGCATGGAGCGGGCTTGTAGGGGGCGCTGGACCGGCGCGGGGACCCGCGCAGTAAATCCAAAAGTTCCTATTTCGTGTTTGAGTCTTTTAGGGCCGCTTTGCGGCCCATCGCGGCACTAGGCCGCTCCTACAAGTTGCTAGATACCCAGCAGATATCGTGACCACTGTTCTGAATATAACCATTACGCGTACCCAGATGGCTCCACTAAGGAGAGTTTAACGGTTTACTGTTGATCTTGATCTTGATC